>JAYUCP010000177.1:0-13384 GCA_043740245.1 Acidobacteriota bacterium
TCGCGGAAGGAATTGCCCGCCTGGCGCAGCGCATTGGTCAGCGTATAAAACGCCTGGAAGCCCAGCCCTTTGGTAAAGCGCCGTTCGATCTGCGCCGTCCAGATGGACGTGTTGATGTAGCCGCTCTTTTGCAGGAGGCGGATGGAGGTGAAGGCGTTCTTGTCGTAAACGCGCAGGGCTACGTTGGCGAATGTGCCTGTCGGTTTCGAGAGTTGCTTCTGCGTGTAGTAGACGTAATCGTTCGGCTGCGGATTGATCTCGAACAACTGGTCGGCATTGACGCCGTGCTTGCCGGTGTACGTGAAGCGGAAGACGGTGTGCTTCGACAGTTGTTTTTCAACCGCCAGGTTCCATTCGTGGATGCGCAAACTCGGCTGGTCTTCGGCCATGCCGATGACGCTTTGGCCGCGTGAGAGCGAGGCGATGGTGCTGATGTCAACGGCATTGGTCGTATTGACGCCGGAAATATAGCTCGGCACCGTGCGCAGCAAATAGTTCGAGACGCCGTCGGGGCTGACCGCCGCGCTGTTCGGGTTGTTACTGAAGGTGGTGCGGAAGGGCAGCAGCCCGGAGAATTGCGCCAGCAGCGTGCGCATCGGAATGGCCGAGGTATAAAGGCCGTAACCGCCGCGAATGACCATTTGCCGGTTGCCGCCGAACAGCCGGTAGGCAAAGCCGCCGCGCGGGCTGAGGTCGTAGAGATTCGATTTGAAGAGGTTCTGCGATCTGCCCGCTTCGGCGGCGCTCTCGAATTTCACGCCGACATCCTGATAGAGCTTGACCAGCGTGGGCGTGGTCGCGCCGATCTTGTAGTAATAGTCGAGCGGTTGCGGCAAGAGCATCGCGTGATTCTTTACGTCGTAACCGCTGAGTTGATAGTTGCGTTCGTGGAAGGCCGGGTTCACGTCCCAACGCAATCCGCCGTTGAGGGTCAGCCGGTTGGTGACGCGATAACTGTCCTGCGCATAGAAGCCGAGCTTCTTTTCATAGACCTGCAAGTAGCCGCGCTTGAGGCCGACTTGATACTGCGCCGCATAACCCAGGAAGAAATTGGCCGTGTCGTAACCGGTCTGCGGCACGATGGTGGGCGCGGTGGCCGTGCTGGACGGGCTTTGCAACGCGGTCGCCAGACTGTTGTAAAGCGAAGTGCCCGAAATGCCGCCCTGGTCGGGCAAGAGGTGATCGCGTTTGTTGCTGAAGCTGCCGCCGAACTGGATGTTGTGCGTCTTCCAGAGTTTCGTGTAGTTCTGTTCGAGGTTGGTGATGAGGCTGAAGAGCGCGCGCCGATTGTCGCCTTCGATGTAGGTGTAATTGTTCGCCGTGCCGATGCTGGTGGCGGCGACATAGAGACCGGCGCTGGTGATATTCGGCCAGCCGATTTCGCCATTCGGATTGGGCAGGCCCAGTTCTTTCGACCAGTCTTTTTGCTGGTCAACCGGGCCGGTGATGGTTTGCGTGCTCTGCCAGGTGCGGTTGAAAAGCGTCTCGACAAAAAAGCTCGGCGAGAAAGTGTGCGTCCAACTGAGCGCGCCCGCGATGCCGGTCATCGGCAGGAAGGTCGTATTCGCTTCTTTGTTGAGCGTCGGCACGCCATTGCCGCTCGCGGTGCCGAGGAAGTTGGAATAGATGCGCCCGCCGTTGACCTTGAAGAACGTGTTGTCGCGCTCGCTGAAGCGATGGTCAATGCGCACCGTCGTCGGGTCGTCGTTGCGGTTCGAGAAACCGCTGGTCGCCACAGGCACCTTCAGATTGTTGGCGAAGACCGGATTGGCGATGTCGTTCGGCAGCGGCGTGAGCGCGAACATGCGCTTGGCGAGCGGGCTGATGCGATTGAGCGGAATCTTGTTGTCGGGGAAAGCCGTGCGGATCGCATACACGCCGGGCCGGTCTGCGCTGGCTTTGCAAGGCAGCGTCCCATTGTCCGTGCAGCGCGTCGTCAGCGGATCGTAGATCACCTGCAAGCGCCCCAGGCTATCGAAGAGTTGGCTGAAATCGCCCTGCCGCATCGCCGCCGTCGGCACGGCGAATTCGCGCGTGATGCCCTGCCGCAAGCGATTCCCTTCCCGCGAAACAAAAAAGAAAGTGCGGTTCCGGCCGTTGTACCAACGCTTCCCATTCAACCCGAACGTCGGCAGGAAGACCGGGCCGCCAATCGAACCGCCGAACTCATTGCGGATCAGTTTCGGCACGTTGTAATCCGCGCCCACCAGCACATCCTGCCGCGCGCGCGCCACGCCGAAGGCATTGTTGCGATGCGTTTCATACAGCGAACCATGCAGCTTGTTGCCGCCGCCCCGCGTCGTGATGATGACCGAAGTCGGCGTCGTGTATTTGGCCGACGAAGTGCTCGTCTCGATCTTCACCTCGGCGATGGATTCCAAACCTGAGACGATGCCGGAGCCGCCGAATTCGCGGTTATTGGTGGCCGCGCCGTCCTGCGTGTAATTGGTCGAATAGCCCATCAAACCGCTGATGCGCACGCCGCCGTTGACATCCAGGTTCGCCTCGACGCCGGGCGTTACGTCTTCGAGCAGCGTGTTCAGGTTGCGCCCATTGATCGGCAGTTCGCTGATGCGTTTGCTGTCGAGCGTCGCGCCGTCGGTCGGATCGGTGGTCGTGATGAGCGGCGTGATGTTGCCTTCGATGACGACGGTTTCGCTGACTTCACCCAATGACAGCACGGCGCTCACTTCGGCGGTGCGCCCGGTCTCGACCAGCAACTGGCCTTCCCAGGCTTTCATCCCGGTATGTTCGACGCGGACTTTATAGGTGCCGATGCTGATGGACGGCGTGGTGAAAAAGCCTTCGCTGTTCGTCACCGTATTGGTCACGATGCCGGTCGCCAGATTTTTGATACTGACCCTGGCGCCCGGAATGACGCCGCCGCTCGCGTCTTTCACAATGCCTTGCACTGCGCCGCCACCGGCCGAAGATTGGCTCAAGACGGATGATGAACAGCAGCTCAATAGTGCAAGTACGACCAGCCAATGCCAACCTCGATTTGGACATAGTTGCTTGGACATGAAAAACCTCCGGTGAATGCACGCTTGCACGCGCCCCGGTCGGAGAAAGCTGTAGTAACAGCATCTCGAGTGAGACTCGGGTCATTGACTAAGACTTAAATTGTTTGAGCTATTGTTGCAGGTTCACGTCAACCCAAGTTCGGCAATGGTTCGCCCAGCATCGCGCCTGCCGCTTAGTTGTTTGATGTTCGGTGTGGGAATGAATTGACGCAACCAGTCTGAAATGCAGGCGAATTATAAGTACTCTGTCCCGATAATCAAGTGGTTTTACCAATATGCTTGGAAACCTGCTCAGGCTTTTATTGCAGGCGCCATGTATTGTTTCGCCAGCTTCAAGAAAACCGCGATCTGATTAGCCTGCCAGTGAGCGTCTCTATTTAATTCAACAGCCATCAACTCGGCTACACGCGGAGCCATTGCACAAGCCGCCTTGGCGTTAAGGAACAAGGCCCGTGTCCGGCGCGCGAGTACGTCTTCAACTGTGCGTGCAAGTTCATGGCGGACAGCCCAAATGACTTCGGCCTCGCAATAGGGCAAGTCCGTATGCAAGCTGTTTGCAAGGCTCGGCTCTTGCCGAATCAGGTCTTGCAGCGCAGGCGCATCGGAACCATAGACTGCTAATGCGCCGAATTTTTCGGCGTGCAGATGAAAACCGTGAATGCTGAGGTGTTCGGTTTGGCAGGGCTTTTCAGGTAGCTTCGCCAGCATCGCCGCCTGATTGATGCAGTCTTCAGCCATGTGGCGGTAGGTCGTCCATTTGCCGCCGGTCATCGTCAACAAACCCGATTGGTCAATATGCAAAGTGTGATCGCGCGAAAGGGTTGCCGTATTCGCCGCGTTGCCAGCTTTGACCAAGGGACGAATCCCAACGAAAACACTGAGAATGTCGGAACGTTGCGGGGCTTTACTAAGATAGCGGCTGGCAGTGCTGAGGATGAATTCGATTTCCTGTTCGAGTGGCAGCGGTTCGATCTCGGCCTCTGCGATTGGCGTGTCCGTCGTCCCAACGAGCGTGTGGCCGTGCCAGGGAATCGCAAACATCACCCGGCCATCATCGGTGTGCGGCACCATAATCGCGCTGTCACCGGGTAAGAAGGATTGATCGAAAACCAGATGAATGCCCTGACTCGGCGCAATTAACGGTTCAATGTTCTCATCGGCCATGCGCCTGACACTGTCGCTGAATGCGCCGGTAGCATTGATCACCGTGCGCGCCTGGGCGACGAACTCTTCCCCGCCCTCTTCATCAACCGCGACGACACCGTTCACGAACCCCTCAGCATCGCGCGTCAACCCGACCACGGGCGTGTAATTGAGTACGGTGGCTCCCTGCTCTGCCGCCGTCGTCACCAGATTAATCAACAGGCGTGCATCATCGAATTGCCCATCGAAATAGATGACACCACCGCGCAAGCCTTCCTGCCGAATCGTCGGCAAGCGCACCAGCGTCTCTTCTTTGGAGAGGATTTGCGAGGTTCCAAAACCATAACGCCCCGAAAGCAGGTTATAGATTTTCAAGCCAAGCCCATAAAACGGCGCTTCCCACCATTCATAACTCGGCACTACAAAGGCTAAGTTGCTTACCAGATGCGGCGCATTTTGCCGCAAGATTCCGCGCTCACGCAGCGCCTCCATGACCAACGAGATATTCCCCTGTTCGAGGTACCGCACTCCACCGTGCACCAGTTTTGTACTGCGGCTGGAAGTCCCTTTGCCGAAATCGTGCCGCTCTAACAGCAAGACTTCGTAACCACGCGACGCTGCATCCACCGCACAACCCGCGCCGGTCGCGCCCCCGCCGATGATAATCAAATCCCAGGGTTCGCGGCGCGCCGTCACACGGCTCAACATTTCCGGGCGATTCATAGAGCACTTTACTCCGACAAGAGCTTTTCATCGGCGATCAAGCGCAGGATGTTGGCTTTCAAAGTCGTTTCGCGCACCGATTCATCCCAGAGCCAGTCGAAACGCTCGCCGACCTTCGCTTTGATCTTCGCTTCGACGCGCTGCCGGTAGGCTTCGCGCTCGGCCGGATCAAGGATCGCATAAAGTTGTTCCGCCGGGTCCGGGTCTTCGACCAATGCGTATTTCAGGGCCGGTTGGCGTGGCGTATCCAGCGTCGTTTCGTATGGTTCAATTCCCTGCTCCGGCACCTCGAAAAGTTCCGGCTGTTCGGCGCTCTGGCGCTTGCGAAAGCTGTTGAGCGCACGTTTTTCAAACACCAAGACGGCGCCGAAAACTTGCATCTCGAATTTGGTTTTCGGGGCTTCTTCGATGGCAAAATCCACAATGTAACGGGCAGCCTCAGCACCAAATTCCCGCAAGAGTTGCGCCGCCTGCTCCAATTCGCGGCGCGTTGGTTGGTAATCGGCGCCGTCACCGTGGACACGCTGATGAAAATACCGGACCAGTTTTGTGGCATGTGAGGCCGGGGCGACTTCCCTGCCCAAATCGCCTTTTAGTTTGCTTGAGATGCGTTGTGCTAATTTCCGATCTTGTTTGGCGCCTTGCTTGACTGAAGTCGTGGCACCCTCGAGCAATTTTTGATTACGGACGCCTTCCAATCTGGGGTTGAAATAATTGAATTCCACGCGGGCTTTCAAACCCGGGAAATAGACAATGATCCAGTCAATTCCACCTTCTGCATCAACGGTTTGCCGATATTCCACTTTATCCAGATAGCCCGAGATCAAATGCGGCTTGTGTACGTGATCCATCTGCGCACGAAACGGTTTATAAGTCGATTGCCGTGTCTGCGCGCTGAAAGCGCAATAATCGGAATAGCTCAATTCGGCACTGGCGTGTCCATACTTGATTGCAGCAAAAATCCGCGTTGAGATGATTTCATAACAGCGCTGAGCGCCAGGCGGTAGTTCTTTGAGATAAGTGAAATTGAGGGGGCGCCAACGGGCATTATTCAAGACTTCATGATAAATCGGCTGCAAGACGATATAGACCTGATCGGCCCGGCGTCCATCGGGCAGTTTTTGATCTCGATGCACGACCGCGTAACGGGAAAATTGGGCGTTCAACCGGCGCTCCTCTCCCGCACGATCTTTATAAGTGACCTTAGCATCAATGAATGCCCCAGCATTTTGGCCAAGCGCACGTTTGACGTTGTTTTTGTTTTTGCCGGACTGGGGATTCATACCCAATTCCTGGCAAATTTGGTAGAGGCTTCCAATCGGTATGATCTGTGGGATCGGCTGACTGGACTCGAACATATCATAAATGCGTTTGGCTATGATCAACGTGTCAATTTGGTAGGCCAGTTGTTTTGCCTCGCCATATTTTTCGTTGTAGGTAACTTCCCAGTGAAACTCAACTTCGCCATCATGACGCTTACGGGTAAGTTTGATATTCACCCGTCCGGCTTTTGCCAGGTTATGGACCGGAAATTTGCTGATGACGTTTTCAGTCCGAATGACCTCCAGCGGAATAAGGTTCTCCGGATTATCCAAATCCGAATTGATCTGCAAATCTTGGAAAGTTACTTTTAGCGGCAATGTTGGCGCTAAAGGTTTTGCACTGATCTTCATAATCGAAATTTGATAAGACTATTTACTGGTCGTGGAGTCATGTAACCAAAGTCATGAAGTCATGTCATGTCCCTTGTGCTTAAATTCTGAAATAGCAGTGCTTAGCCCAGAATTTGCCTAGCGTAAGTGCCCTGCTCGTCTTGTGTAAGTGCCCATTAGAGCGATTCAAAGTGTCCATAGGTGCCCAGTCAAAGTGGTGGGCATGTCAATTCAAAGTGTTTGCTATCAATCGTTAGTACCCGAATTGTGAAATCGAAAGTGCCTCAGTCGCCCATCGAAAGTGCCTCAGTTTTACTTTTACCCAACATTGACTTTGATTTACTTGATTTTCCGCCGCTTTAAGACCAGTTTCTTTAGTTTGTCGTGACGAACTGCTTCAACATGATTAGATAGGGCACTTTCGATGGATTTTGGCAATGATTGGTAACTTCGATCTGAGCTTGCCAACGCGTTGGCAAGTAGTTGCTATTATACAGACAGTAAATTCAAAATCCGGCGAAGTTCATCTACATCAGAAAACACAATCTCAAGTCTTCCCCGCCCCCCGGATGTTTTTACTTTGACACCAGCTTGCAACTTATCAGCCAGCACTTTTAAGCCGTGCTTCATTTCCGTCGTAAGTTTCGGCAATGCTTTCGTTTGATGAGTTTGTGTCCCTGTGTTGGAAGTTACCATGGCACTGGCGGCGATTTTCGCCGCTATAGCTGCCGTTAACTCTTCATCATTAGCGAAGCCACGCGAGACAAAATTGTTGAAGATGACCCTTGTCGTAAATATGTCTTGGTATTTGCGTATCTGTTGCTTGACCTCTTCAGGCCAAGAGGCAATGAGCAAATAGCGATGAATCGTCCGTTGCCCACGCTCGAAGCGATCGGCAATCTCATCTTCAGTCCAGCCATTGCGTCGCAATTCGGCATAGCCATCTGCTACATCAATACAATGCAAGTCTTGCCGTACTAGGTTTTCGGTCAACCCAATTGAAACCCGATCACCCTCGCCATACTGTTTGAGCAAGCAGACGGCTTTTTCAACGCCTGCAACTTTTGCTGCCAGCAGCCGCCGCTGACCTGAAACACACGATAAATAGGTGCCGGTTGCGCCGTTACGTACATCAACAACCAGGTTTTGCAGCAAACCTTCGCGTTTAATGGATTCAACCAGTTCCTGAAATTTTGCGGAGGCTGTGTCTACCTGCTTTCGTACATTATCCTCAATTGCTATCAGGTCAATGGGCACGGTAACTGTTTTTCCAACATAGTCGAGGTAGGCTTTCAACCGGTCAGGTTGCTGCTCAGCGACGTATGCTTGCGTCGTCGTATTGAATAAACGCGTTTTCATTTCTTCAGCAGAAGAAGCAATCTTTTTGCTTTTCATATAATCAATTTTTGACCCTGGTTTCTCTCAGCAGGGAATTCGCGCCAACGCGTTGGCAATCAACAAGGGCTTGAACAAAGACCAGAAAACTGCTTCCAGCCGGACGAATGCAAACGCGTTGGTAATTGCGTCCTTACATTTCGATTTCGTCCGCCACTTCAATTTCAAAATCGTCTGGAATCAGTGCAATGGCAGCCACATTTGGTTGTGGCACTTTCCCTTGCCGCTTACCACGCAAGCCGGGTAGGATTTCACCCGCCAACGCGGAATAGGCAATCGTTACACGTGCGTTAGGCTTATAATTGATAAGCGGTTGTTCGGCGGATTCAGACCCTTGAACCGCAGTGCTCGCAGGGATGACAGATTCGAAGATGCGTATATTGCCTTGTTTGCTACCTTCGCGCAGGACACTCTCAAAGCGCACATGGGTCGCTGATTTACGGTCAAACTTGGTGATGATGCAACCAAGCAGCATGAGCATGGGGTTTAACCGGCGCAATTTCCCAGCAAAAGTAATCATCGTAGAAACGGCATTGCTCGTCCGACGTTCAGGAAATAGTGGGATTAGGTAGTAATGAGCACTGAAGAGCGCAGAAACCAACAAACAATCCTCACTTGGGTGAGTGTCAATCAGGATGATGTCGTAATTTCTAGTTTGTTTGCTCCTGAGCAGGGAATCGAGCAGTAGATGTTGGTCAATATCACCTTCCATCTTCTTTTGAATATCACGCAGATCCCGCGTACCAGCGAGAATGTCCACGCCTTCAACCATTGTCGGCAGTCGAATTTCTTCGAGGGACAGATTCTCGCTAATGGCAGTCGCCATATGTTTGTTCTGGGCAATCGCAGCTTCTTCAGCGCCAAAATAACCAGTGGCGTCGCCTTGCGGATCCAAATCAACTACTAACACCTTTTTACCCATTTGGGCATACGAAGCAGCAATGTTAACTACCGAGGCAGTTTTGCCTACACCTCCCTTGAGGTTTGCAATTGTGACGATACTTGTGGTCATCAGGTCTCCAAATTAGATTCTTATTTCAAGCTAGGCTTAGGTCATAGTATAATGCAGATGTCACTTTGATGCTAGTGGTTTTTAGCTGAAGGGTCAACCAAGCATCTGACTCCTAAAAGTGCCCGGAGAGAAAGTGACTAACGCTGAGAATTGCACTTAAGAAATGTATGGTAAGCCTATTGAAACTTGTAGGTTATCTGTGAAGTGAGTGGATCAATGCTGATTTTTAGCTCGCCACTTGTCTCCGGTTTGTCTGATAGGTCGGTTGTGGCCTTTTGTGTATTTCTCCTCTGATTAACACCTTGTTCGATTGCCTTGAGCGTGTTTGTGAGGGAGTCCGATGCGTTCATAAACGCTGCAATGTCATCACCCATAAGGTCTTCTGGGTTGAGTGAGCGGATCGCATAAAAAAGCTCCCGCATGGTTTCAAAGAAAATATGCTTCACATCCTGGCGGTTAAACTCGAGCAGGGAATCGGTTTTGACCATTCCAAGCGCCAATGTTTCACGGGAGAATAAGCTATTCTCCCCAAGCACTTCGTTAACCCGTTCGCGTAGTTGGTTTTGCGATCCACCAGTAGCTAAATGCGCTTTCAACAGGTCTTCGCGCAGTTTTTGCGCCTCAATATCAGTCGTTTGCAGTCGTTCTGCTGTCAGTCTGACCAGGGCAGTCGCTTCCTGCTTGTTGATCTGCCCGCTTTGCAAAGCGTTGACAACTTCAGGTGGATAGTTTAGCAGCGGGACGTGTTGGCCAATGAAGGTCTGAAGTGAAACACGCCCGTTCGTTTCGCGCTCCAGCAAGACGCGAAGCACTGTTATTACTTCACTTACTTCATCGTGAGTCCATTGACTGGGGCGGCCTCGGTTCGAAAAGTTGGCAGGTCTTTTTTCGAGGTAACGTGCCGCATTCAACAACGAAATTAGCCGTTCATCTTCCGCCGGAATCAGGTTGGGTGCGGATGTACGTAATTGCTGCAAAAGCCTGCGCACACCCTCAGGTGTTGCTAATTGGTCGAATCGGCGCTGACGTCTTCTAGCTTGCTTCATATCAATACCTGGTAGCGTGAAACGTGACAATAAAAACGCTAAGTATTTTATCCTTCAGAGTGGTAATAATTGTCAATCCAAAGCACAGGCCTAGCGTTTTTTTCAAGACCTCGATCCAACAAAGAGAGAGCACTTACGATGGCAGATGGTGTCTTGATTTTTCGACGTTGATGTCCGCTTTGTTTATGCCGCAGCGGCTCGGGCCAAAAAGGGCAGGGAATCAGTTCACTGGCACCCGTTATTTGCTCGCAGCACAGTTCAGTGATTGAGCCACGGAAACGTTCAAGTCCTAAATCAAGCGCACCCTCGCATCTATCAAGGATATTCCATGGCCTGCCGGGTGCACGATCACGGGATTCAAATCAATTTCAGCTATGCGTGGCGCGGCTTCGGCGAGGGCACCAAGTTGCAACAAGTTATGCTCTAAAGCGGCCACATCAGCGGCAGGCATTCCGCGATAGCCTTGCAGCAAGCGCGCTGCGCGTGTCTCTCGAATCATTGCAGAGGCATCGCGGTCGGTTAGCGGCAAGACGCGGAAGACGACATCGTCTAGCAATTCGACGAAAATACCGCCAGAGCCAAACGCGACGAGCGGGCCGAAGACTGGATCAGTGGTAAGGCCGGCCAAGACCTCGACACCGGGTTGTGCCATCGGCATCACGCTGGCCGCCGTTAAATGAATTCCGTGCTCAGCGAGTTGGGCTGCCAGCCGTTCAAAGGCGGCGGCGGCATCATCAGGCGAAACGTTCAACATGACCCCGCCGACATCCGATTTATGCAAGACCGGCGGTTCTACAACCTTCAACGAGACTGGGCGGCCAAAATCTTTTGCGACGGTTAGCGCGGCTTCGGCTGAACGAACGGTGACTGCCTTCAAGGATTCGATGCCAGCGGCGCGCAACAATTGCGCAGCCGCAGGGGAGGGAAGCCACCCAGCGTCGTGACATTGCAAGACCTCAGCGAGAATGGCGCGATCAATCTCGATTGGTACGAGCTTTCCCGCTGGTTGCGCGCGCCAGGCCCCGTACCGAGCGGCGGCCCCCAAGGCGCTCATCGCGCTTTCGGGAAAGTTGAAGACAGGGATTTTGCGCGCGCCCGTTTGAATCGCAGTCAGGTGTGCCGCCGGGTCTAAGAAAACCGCCACGATGGGTTTGAGTTGGTGTTCGCGTTTACTGACGACTTCGCCAATGACCTGGGCAACTTCGGCAGAAGGAGTGACCAGCGGCGGGATAAAGATCACCAACAATGCATCCAACTCCGGTTCGCCGCAAAGCATTTCCAAGCAGGCGCGGTACTGTTCCGGTGTGGCACTGGCGATCATGTCAACAGGGTTGTTGACGGCCGCCGCCGCTGGCAGCAACGTCCGCAATTTGGCTTGTGTTTCCAGGCTCAATGTTGGCACTTTTAATCCCGCCGCTTCCGCCGCATCAACCGCCAAGATTGCCGGGCCACCGGCGTTCGTCAGAATTCCCACGCGATTGCCGGCGGGAATGGGTTGTTGCGCAAGCAGGCGCGCGACGGCAAAAAAATCATGCAGCGTATCCACGCGAATGATCCCAGTCTGTGCAAACAGCGCATCGGCTGCGCGATCCGAACTTGCCAGTGCGGCTGTGTGACTCGAAGCGGCCTTGGCGCCCGCGGCGGTGCGGCCTGATTTGACGGTGACGATGGGTTTGTGGCGCGCCACGCGGCGTGCAATCGGCGCAAAGCGGCGCGGATTACCGAAGCTTTCCAAGTAAAGCAGGATGACATCAGTGGCGTCATCTGCCTCCCAGTATTGCAGCAAGTCGTTGCCTGACACGTCCGCTTTGTTACCCGTACTCACAAAGGATGAGATGCCCAAACCATATTGTCTGGCTTGGTTGATGAGCGCCAAGCCCAGCGCGCCGGATTGCGAACTCATCGCCAAATTGCCCTCGGATGGTTCCATCGGGGCAAATGTCCCAAGCATACGCACCTCGCTAGCTGCATTCACAATCCCCAGGCAGTTTGGCCCCACCATGCGCATCCCGGAAGCGCGGCAAATGTTTAGCAATTCAGCCTGCGCATCTTTGCCTTCCTGACCAACTTCGGCAAAACCGGCGGAGAGCACACAGAGTGCGCGGACGCCTGCTACGGCGCATTGCCGGGCTGCCTCGAGTACGGCTGGCGCGGGCACAGTGACGAAAGCTAGTTCGGGCGTTTCCGGTACTTCGCCAATGCTGGCGTAAGCGCGCACGCCCGCGACCGATTTGGCGGCGGGATTGACCGGATAGACCGTGCCTTGAAATCCCCAACGCACCAGGTTGCGAAAGAGCGCTCCGCCGACTGATGTTTGGTTGCGACTGGCGCCGATCACGGCGATGGATTGCGGCGCCAGCACCGCCCGTAACGAAGCACGCTCCGCTTCGGCCTCTTGTGCTTCGGCACGGGCGCGCATCAGTTCGGTTTGCGCGATCGGAAATTCCAGATGTGTGACGCCGTAGCTGGTCGAACCCGACAAGCCATAACCGGCTTTGCGAAAAACCGAAAGCATCAGCCGATTGTCGGTCAGCACATCGGCGGCAAAACGTGTCAAGCCATGCACGCGGGCCAGTTCAGCCAATGTATCGAGCAGTTGCGTGCCAATGCCGCGCCGTTGCATTGCGTCTTCGACTAAGAATGAAACCTCGGCGACATCGGGCCGGTCTTCCATCGTCTGATAACGGCCGACAGCAGCGATGCGCTCATCGTTGTTTTCACCCATCGTCACGATCAGCGCGAGATGCTGCGCGCCGTCAACGTTGATCAGGCGGTCGAGCATCGTGTCAGACAATGTTTTGATCGAATAGAGAAACCGATAACGCAACGTTTCAGGTGAACAGCGCTCGAATAAAGCTCGGAGCTTGTCGCGGTCATCCAGCCGCAATACTCGCACACGCAACAGGGCGCCATCGCGTAACAGCAAGTCGCGGGTGAATTCAGGCGTAAACTTGATCGTCGTCGGTGAATTGTTCAGCATCGTGAAATCCTCATTAGTACAATTGCGGGAGATTCCTCATCATCGCTAAGCAGCGATTCATTGGGCAAATCGAATGCCCAGAGTTGGAGAGGGAATTGACGGCATTGTGATTGCCCTAATGATACGAGTGAGTGAAATGCCGCAAAGGCAGGGCAGGGAATTCAACCATCCACAGCAGCGTGCTTATGGATCAATCTACAAATCAAGCTGCGAAGCTGCATCCACCCGGACGCGTTCGGCGGTTCTTTGCCGAGTTGGGGCCAGGCCTGATTACCGGCGCAGCGGATGATGATCCATCGGGCATTTCGACTTACTTAGGAATGGCTTGGAAATTAACCTGCCAATTCCAGTGATTGCAGGTAGACTCACCTTGTGACGTGAAATCTGCTGAAGGAGAGTCTGCCAGTGAA
>JAYUCP010000178.1:0-33925 GCA_043740245.1 Acidobacteriota bacterium
CCGCAGTGTCAGTAGCCCAACCGTGAGGGAGGGCTGGGTTCGCGCGAACCCAGCCCTCCCTCACGGTTGGGCTACTGACACTGCGGCGCGGCCCTGAACAAAACGTTGACACCCCGCGAAACCGTGTAGTAGCTTTGCCCCGCGTTATTCAATCACCGGCGCAACCGGCACAAGCAGTTGATCAACTGTGCGGCCTGACAAGTTCGGCGCGCACCCAGACCGGAGCAAGAAACACCCTGCGAAGCGTCAAAATTTCCATTCCCGAGCGCGGCCTCGAAGCCCTTTTCGGCCCCTACGATCAGAACATCAAGTATCTGGAATCCTTGCTGAGCGTGCGTGTCGGCGGGCGCGGCAACGAGCTCACCATCGAAGGCGATGAATCCGATGTGCCCGTGGTCGAACGCATCCTGAAAGATTACGGCCAGCTTTTTGCCGAAGGGAAAACGCCGCCCACCGATGTCGAATTGCGCGACGCCTTCCGGCAAATCGCCGATGACCGCACGGCTTCGTTGCGCGATGTCTTCAACAAACAGAAACGCATCAATCCCGCCGGACGCAAGCAGGTCGCCGCACGCAGCGCCAACCAGCGCAAATACATGGAAGCCATCGAACAGCACGACATCGTGTTTGGCGTAGGTGTCGCCGGCACGGGCAAAACGTACCTTGCCGTGGCAATGGCCGTGCAGTACCTGATGCAGAAGCGCGTCAACCGCATCGTGCTGGCGCGCCCGGCAGTCGAAGCGGGCGAAAAGCTCGGCTTCCTGCCCGGCGATTTGCAGGACAAGGTTGATCCGTATTTGCGCCCGCTTTACGACGCGCTCTTTGATTTGATTGATTACGAACGCGCGACCAAGCTGCTGGAAAAGCGCGTGATCGAAGTCGCGCCGCTGGCATTCATGCGTGGCCGTACGCTCTCGGATGCCTTCATCATTCTGGACGAAGCGCAGAACACGACTACCGAACAGATGAAGATGTTCCTGACGCGCATCGGCTTCGGTTCCAAAGCGGTCATCACCGGCGACGTGACGCAGATTGATTTGCCCTCGGGCCGCAAATCCGGCCTGGTCGAAGCGCAACGCGTGGTCAGCAATATCGAAGGCATCGCGTTCGTAAATTTCACCGACCAAGATGTCGTGCGCCACCACTTGGTGCAGATGATTGTCAGAGCCTACGATGAGCACACGCGCAAGATCAGCATCTAGCATGAGCGGCCGTAAGCGGCTCGCCGTCTCGTTAACCGCCGGGCCGCTGATCGAGGTCGTCAACCGCCAGCGCACCAAAGCCGTGGACGCCAAACGCGCGGCACAATTGGCGCGGGCCGTGTTGAACAAAATTGGCGAAGACGAAGCGGCGCTGACGCTCAGCTTTATTCGTGACCGCCGGATGCGCCAGTTAAATCGCGCCTATCGCGGCCTTGATGAACCGACCGATGTGCTTTCATTTGCTTATCACGAGAGCGCGGACGAACATGAATTCGCCGCCGCCGCCAATCATCTCGGTGATTTGGTGATCTCGGTTGAGACGGCGGAACGTTATGCCGGTGAATTGGGGCTGAGCTTTGCGCGTGAGGTTGAACATCTGGTGATTCACGGCGCGTTGCATCTGGCCGGTTACGATCACGAGGCCGACCAGGGCGAGATGAACCGGTTGGAGAAACGTTTGCGCAAGCAATTGCTTGCTTGAATCAGAGCGCGCAACATCGGTGCGGTACCGCGAGCGATAGCGACCGGGTGACTCCGGGCCGTGCACACTCCGAGTCACCCGGTCGCTACCGCTCCCGGTACCGTATCGGCAGATTGACCACTGATTATGGAAATTGAAATAGCCTTGACCGGCGTCTTGATTTTGGCGCTGGTCTTATTTGCCACCGCCAAAAGCGCCCTCGATGAATTGAGCGACGTCGCGCTGCGCCTGCTCGCCAGCGAGAGCAGCGGCACCCGCTACGCCGCGTTCTGGCACGAAATCATCGAGCATCATCATCAACTCAATTTCACGCTCACCTCCGGCATTCATTTCTCGATTGCCGCGATTGCCATTTTGCTCACCTCTATCGCACATCAACTGTGGCCCAATTACTTTTTGGTCTTGGCGTTCGCCGCGATGCTGGTGACGCTGGTCATCTTTCGCCAGGTCGTGCCGTTCCTCATTACCCAGAACAATCCTGAACGCACGTTGCTGCAGATGCGTTGGCCGCTGCGCGTGAGCTGGCGGATGCTGGGCTTTTTTACCTGGCCCATCTATCGCAGCCTGCGCGCGCTCAAACGCGAACACAAAGAAGAGCAAACCGCCGCTGAGGAAAGCGAGGACGCCGAGAGCGAACTGCAAGCCCTGATTGATGTCGGCGAGGAAGAAGGCATCATCGAAGAGGACGAAGGCGCGATGATCCAATCCATCATCCGCTTCGGCGACCGCACCGTCGTCGAAGTGATGACCCCGCGCCCCAGCATCGTCGCCATTGAGGCCCGCGCCACCTTGCAGGACGTGCGCGATCTGATCGTGCAATCGAAATACTCGCGCCTGCCCGTTTACCGCGAACAACTCGATGACATTTTCGGCGTGATCTATGTGCGCGACCTGTTGAGTTACTGGGCCAGCGGCGGCACCGACAACCTGAAGCTCAAACGCGCGGGTGAGATTGCGCGCAAGAACCTGTACGAAGTGCCCGAAACCAAACCGATTGACGAACTCCTGCGCGAGATGCAGAAGGCCAAAGCGCAAATGGCCGTCGTCATTGACGAATTCGGCGGCGTCTCCGGCCTCGTTACGCTCGAAGACTTGCTCGAAGAAATCGTCGGCGAGATCGAAGACGAAGACGAACCCGAACCCCAAGCCGCCGAGGTCGAAATCGTCAGCGAAGCGGATGGCAGCTACACCGTGCGCGGCCAGGTCGAAGTCGGCAAGGTCGAGCGCGTGTTTGATGCCGAACTCGCCGCCGATGATTTCACCACCGTCGCCGGGCTGGTCATCAATCAACTCGGCCACTTGCCCGTGGTCGGTGAGACACTCGAATTTCGCGGCCTCAAGTTTGAAGTGCTGGAAGCCGATGAACGGCGCGTCTCGCGCCTGCGCATTCAGCGTCAGCATGCAGCTCAAGGTAAAGAGGCAGAGACAGGCGTCACACCGCACATAGTGGAAAAATAATGGTCAGTTAAAGCCACAACCACTGAAATCTAACCACTGTATTGCTGAGCATGTGCTGAGCACATAAATAGGGCGACCTCATACGCAAGGCGGGCGTGGAACCAGCTACTCCGCAATGAGTCTAGAACGCCTTGTCCTTGTTATTTCTACGAAGATTAAGGTTGTCAGGTAAAGGACAGCTAGAACCTTAGTGTTCAGAGAAGCGCCAGTAAAGAAAAGCCTAGCCGCCAGCATCGCAAAAAACGCCGTGAAAATGTATTTCCAGAACACCGTCTTTTCAAGAAAGAAGTGCCTCAACGCAACGAAGAGGAACACATTCAATTCGAAAAAGTCCCAGGATGATATTCCCAGTGTCAAAAAGAAATCCTGCATTTGTAGTCCTCATTTCTGAAAGTAGGTTATATTGATAGGCGGAAATACAAAAGCCTATGGATATTAATTCAATCTCCATCACTTTTATCAAGCCCCGCCTATCAATATTTTACCTGTAGCTAATGTCGATACCCATTTATGGCAGTTTTATTGCCAATCAGCGAGTGATGTTGTTAGTCGGCTAGCGGGTGTCCAGAGCTACTGCCAAAACAATTTTTGGCTACATCCGAACACTCTTTGGCAATAACCGGTCCGAGCAATGCATTTTCAATCAATGCAAGAACGCAAGTTGTTCCCAAAGTTTCAGGGCAGGCTGCGATTTCAGCGGCAACTCTAACAAAGCCTAATATGGCTGCAGCACACCCAATGGCTGACAAGAGGCAGTCTGACAACCCTGTTGGATCGATCTTGTTGATGGGATCGCTGGTGACATAGCTGTAGCGATTCAATGTTTGCGGGTTTGGTTGACTCTTGCCAGCCCAAATGTCCGGTTTCTTATTACCGCAACCTTGGTTAATGGGATCAGATTGCAAGAATCGGCCCCAGCCGCTGCCATACGTCCGCGCCCGCGCATAATCCAACCCCGTCGCCAAATCGCGCTCATACGTCGCAAATTTCTTCGTGTTCAAGTTCACGTCACCCGACCCCGACCACTCGCTGGTGACTTGCCCGAACGGATCGAACTGCGCGGTGTAGGCCACATTGCCTGCCGTGTTAGTCAGCAGTCGCGCACTCTTCAAATGGTCAGTCGTCGTCCAATAAAACTGTCCATCTGTGCTCTGCAATGCCAGCAACTCGCCATTGTTGTAGATGCTCGCCCGCTTCACCCCCGCCGCGCTGTCCAGTTCCAGCAGCGGCTGATCCAGCACCGACGACCAGACGTAGTAACTCAGGTTGCCGTTGTTACTCGCCTTATACCGCCGGTTGGCGGCGTCGTAGCCGTAAACATTGGAGCTGTTGGCCACCTGCGCCAATCGGTTTGCGCCGTCGTAGCTATACGCGGTTGCGCCGTTGGCTATCAGGTTCCCGGCGGCATCGTAAGTGATACTCACGCTGCCTGCCGTGCTCAGCCGGTTGTTGGGCGCGCCGGTTCCGCCGCTCTGGTAGGTTAGTGACAGGCCGTTCAAGTACGTGATGTTACCCCAGCGGTCGTACCCGTACTGGTTCACGGGGTTGTTATTGACCGTGACGGTGG
Organism: Acidobacteriota bacterium; assembly: GCA_043740245.1. Taxonomy (GTDB): domain Bacteria; phylum Acidobacteriota; class Blastocatellia; order RBC074; family RBC074; genus JACPYM01. The sequence goes on from JAYUCP010000178.1 coordinate 4,709, forward strand.
TCAGGCGGTTGAAGCCGTCGTAAATGAACTTGCGGTGGTTGATAAAGCTCACGTTATCGGCCAGCCTGCGTACCTTGCCGTTGTTGATGCCGTTCTCGTAATAGTCGTAATGCTGCTGCAACAACACACTGCCGTTGCCAATCTGTTGCACCTGGTAATTCTTCAGTTGCTGGCGCTCGGTGTTGTAATCGGCGGTCAGCCGCGTGCCGTTGCCATAATCCACCGTGAGCGGCATGCCCCAGGCGCGGTAGCCGAAAGCGCTGGCGACGTTGGTCGTGGCGTTCGGATTGGTGCCGATCAGATCGGTGCCGATGCCGCTGACGGCGCCGGTGTTATTGCGCGCGTAATTCACGTTCTTTTCCCAGAGCAGCGTGGGATAGCCAGAGCTACCAGCCGCGCTTTCCCGGATTTGCATGTTGATCTGTTTCACCTGGTCGGCCAGCGTGTAGTTGTAGTTCAACAGGAATTGTTTTTTCCAGATGGGGGCTTGAAAGCCTTCAAACAAATAAATCGCCTCGCGCTGCAAATGGCGATTGGCGTCATAGGTGTAATCGGTTTTGGTCAAGGTATTCCAAAAACCGCCGTTGCCCGGATCCCAGAAAACGGTCATCATCGAACTGCGTGCGCCATAAGCGTCATAGCCATAGCTGGCGCGCGGGGTGCTGTCATTGTAACTCACCAGCGTCACCTGATTGCGCGTGTTGTAACTATACGTCGTCACAATGCCGCGCTGGTTCGTGACCGATTCGACCAGGTCGTTCGGTTTGTAGGTGTAGGTGATGTACCCGCTTTCTGGGTTGTTCTCGCTGACCAGCCGCCCGTAACCGTCGTAACTGAAAGTCCGATACTGGACTTGCGTGTTGTCCGCAGTGCCATGACTGATCCCGATCAATCGGTCAAGCACGTCGTAGGTGTACTGCACGCGGCTGTATTCCTGTGTGCCGTTGAGCATTTCTTTAACCAGACTGACACGTCCCCAGTCATCGGTGCTGGTAATAATCCGGCACCCGGCCTCGTCGGTCTCTTCCATTTCCTGATTGCCGGCGCAGTTACAGCCGGTGTAGTTGTATTGGATCAAGTTACCGTCGGGGCGGGTGATGAGTTTCAAGCGCTGCAACTCATCGCGCGAAGTGTTGGTGAATTTCCAGCCGATCGTTTGGTCTTCGGCGGCCGGTTGAAATTGGCCGTCAATTGCGATCCGATTTGAAGCGTCGCTGCGGTCGCCGAGCAGCGAGTCATAGACAAATTGTTGTCCGGTGTATTTGGCGCCGATCCCGTCGGGGTGATCGGCGGCCTTGCGCCGCGTGTGGCCCGCGCCATCGGTTTCGGTGTAGTTCCAATACGTCTGGCCGGTGTCGAGCAATTGCATGCTGGTCTGGCAAAGCTGGTTGTCCCAGTTGTAAGAGCGCGTCCAGCCGCCATCGGGGCGCGTCGTTTGCAACAGGCGGTCGGCGTAATCATAGGTCATCGTCGTCACCTGTTCTTCAACGCTGGAACCGGGCGTCAGATTGAAGCTCTTCACCGCGTTGCCGGTGAAATAGTCACGCTGTGCGCCTGCGCGGAAACCGGTCGGATCGGCGCTGGTGTTGACGTAAGTGTGCGTCTGCCCGAGCCCGGCGGGTTTGTTGCTGTAATAGTCGGTGTAATCGAATTGCCTGCGATTAACGGCGCCATCGGCCTCGGCGCGCAGGTTGCCGTTGGTGTCGAAGCTGGCGTATTTGATTTTGCGCCACTCTTCGATCCCGCCCGTGCCAGCGATGATTTTTGCCTGACTCACGCTCGTTAGATTCCCGCGTTGCAGGAAGCTCGCGCCGTAAGCAGCGTCGTGCTGGATCACATTGGCGGAGGTGGCGTCAATGAAATAGGGAGCGGCCTGTCCGTTGGAGTCGGTGTAGCTCGCGGTCTCATCGTAATTGTTCACGATGCGCGACCGGAGCAGGCTCGAACTGCCTTCGATAACCGAAATCTCAGTCGGCAAACCGAGCAAGCGCCGCGCCGGATAGTGCAGGTATTGCGTGGTAGTGGTGCGATACACGATTGATGTGTCGCCCTGCATATCGTAGCGCTGGGTTTCAAACCACATCCCATAAAACTGGGTGTTGGCGATGTATGTGCGTTTGACCGAATTGCCTGCGGCTACGCGGTGATGAACGAACCGCGGGTTTGAAACATAGGGCAGGCCGGTGTCCACATCCCAAGTCGTGGTCTCCCACTTCGAGGCGTTGTAGGCTCCTGGCGCGTAAGTGCGAGTGTTGACGTCCGCCTGTCCCTGGCCGTTGTTGAACGGATACGCTGTCCAGCGGCGGCCTGACAAGTCTTGCACCTGATTCGGGCTGTAAACGAAACTGGCGCCCGACCAGTTTTCGGCGGTTTCAACGCGGGAAATCGTGTTTAGTGAAGTCGAGGCGACGAGCCGTTCCTGATAACCAGTGAGCGTCGCCGGGACCCATTTCTGGATGCTCGTCATCACGCCGGAACTGTTGTAGACAAACCGCAGGTTATTGCCGGTCGCATAGGTCACGCGGCTCAAAAGCCAAACCTGTGAATCGTTGAGCGTGGGCGGATCGGTCGCGCCAGTGACTTGCAACGTGATGGGCGCGTAATCGAAACGGGCGTGATAAAACCACGTGCCGTTGCGGTTTTGCTTGAGCGCCGTGAGCCGGTTGTTCGTGTACTCGAAATCAATCCGGCGGCCAGCCGTGTCAGTGGCGTAATCAATCACCTTGCGTTCGTTGCCGGTGCCGTAGGTCAGCGTCTTGTAAACGATGCTGATGTAGTTGCCGTTGCGGTCGGTGATTCTGATCGGCAGCGCCAGGTAATCGCGGTTGGCGACCGAGTATGAATACTCGCCGAAAAGCATGGTCGTGCCGTTCGGGAAGCTCAGCACCTGCGCGGTGGCGTCGAATTGCAAATAGGTCGAGTTGTAACTTTCGCTGACACCGCTGCCGCGCAAATCGTGGCGCGTGCCGTCGGGCGCGTAGTAAATGATGCTGCTCTGTTGCGTGACGCCGTTTTGATAATACCCCACGGTCGGGTCTTTGATCTGAATCGCTCCGAAGCCCAACCGCCAGCCCGGACCGGGGAAGCCACGGTCGGCGTTGTAGGCCAAAGTACCGTTGTGAGTGACCCAGACGCTGCTGTTGTAACTCAGTCCCAGCGACAGGTTCATCCCAGCGCGGCCAGCCAGCGACAGCACCGGCGCGTTGAAATTGAAATGCCGCGTAATGAGATCCACCGACAATCCGCCCACGACCGAACGGCTGGCTGTGGGGTCGGGCGCCTGCAAGGGCAACGCGCCAATCGGCCCGCTGGGGTTGTAGGACTTGGTCAATTCAGTCAGATAGCCGTCGTAATTCGCGTTGATCGTCGGCTTCGGATCGTCATAAGTGGCGGGCGGCAAGCTGCCGGGTTGATACGGCGCGGGGCCGTATTGTGAAAATTGCTCAGGCAACCAAGGGATAGAGCGCATGACGTCGAGGTTTGGAGTGCTTTGCACCGCCGCGCGTTTAGCGGTTTTGACTAGCTTGGCAGGCTTGGTCTTTGACGCGCGCGGCAGCTTGGCTTTGAAAGTTGCCACCGTGTGGCGCGGATTGACCGCGCCGCTCGCCACTTTGCCTGAAAACGCTGAATTGGCGAGTGCTCCTTCTTGCAAACTCTGCCGGATGACGGGCGCGCTGGCCCAACCTTGCAAGGCCTTGAGTTGCGCGGCCACGGCAGCCACTTGCGGCGCGGCTGCTGAAGTGCCCGAGAGCAGCGTGTAACCGCCCCCGCGTTGGGTGGTTTTTACGCCCACGCCCGGCGCGGCCAGTTGCACTTGATTGGCGCCGTAGTTGGAAAACCCGGCCAGTTGCGCTTGGTTTTGCGTGGCGGCCACAGCGACCAGATTGGGCGCGGTAAAGCTGGCCGGATAGAAAGGCGTTTGCGCGAGGTCTTTGCCGCTGTTACCGGCGGCGGCGACTACGACAATGCGCGCGGTTTCGGCGCGTTTGATGGCTTCCTGCAAGAAGCGCGAGAACGACGGCGTGCCGAAGCTGCAATTGATGACCGCGACGTGTTGCGCTATGGCGTAATCCATCGCCTCGATCACGTCGGCAATAGTGCCGTTGCCGTGGGCGTCCAGGGCTTTGAGCGCCATCAGACTGAAAGGCGTTTCGGCGGTATTGGCCGCTGCGATGATGCCTGCGACTTGGGTGCCGTGCCCGGCATCGTCGCGCACGTCGCTGTTGTGGGCGAACGCGTTCCAGCCGTGCAGGTCGTCTACATAGCCGTTGCGTTCGGCGTCTTGCTGGCGCGCCATCCAGTTTTTTGCAGCCGGGCAAACTTTTGTCTACTTTGAGCAGGCAACAATTCAATGCGCACAGGCAAGCGCAAGCTTGTGCCCGTGCCATAATGTTACGGTTGTTGCTATGATGCACAGCGGCGTGTGTGGCTGTTACCGATCAACAAGACCTTAAAACAAAGGAGTGAATCTGCATGATCTTGCGTAGATGTTCCGTGTTACTTGGCATGGCGGTGCTGATAGGCAGCACCTTTACCCAAACGACAAAGCCCAAAGGCGCTGAGCAAGCGCGTGTGCCCACCGGCAAACCCGTGCTCTGGCGCGATCCCGGCGTGGTCGAAAAGCTGGACATGGTCGGCGGCGCGGCGGGCCGCGCGGGCGCGCCCAAACCGCCCTTCACCTTTGTCGAAGAAAGTCTCAGCGGCACCAATCCCAAAGTCAAAATCAACGACGCCAACAAGGTGCAATGGACGATGAAATTCGGCGCCGAGGTCAATGCCGAAGTCTTCGCCACGCGCCTCGTCTGGGCCGTCGGCTATTTCGTCGAGCCGGCGTTTTATGTGGCGCGCGGCAAGGTCGAAGGCGTCAATGGCGCCTCGTTCAAGCGAGTCAAGAAGGACATGCTCGATCCCGCGACCGGCCAATTCACAGCCGCGCGCTTCGAGCGCCAAAAAGACAAGGGCGTGAAGAAATTTGAAGACGCCGAGAGTTGGGCCTATGAAGACAACCCTTTCCTGAAAACGCCCGAAGGCACGCGCCAACTCAACGGCCTGCGAGTGATGATGATGCTCGTCTCGAACTGGGACAACAAAGACGTGCGCGATGCCGGGCGCGGTTCCAACACGGCGCTCTTTCAATATCCAACCGAGTTGCGTTATCTCGTCACCGATTGGGGCGGCACGATGGGCAAGTGGGGCGGCGTGCTGAGCCGTGAGAAATGGGATTGCAAAGGCTTCAGCGGCCAGACCAAGGATTTCGTCAAGGACGTGCGCAACGGCGAAGTGCGCTTCGGTTATTCGGGCCAGCACACCGGCAACTTCGTCAAAGGCATCGCGCCCGCCGATGTGAAATGGCTGCTCGGTTATTTGGGCCGCGTCACCGATGCGCAAATCAGCGCGGCGCTGAACGCGAGCGGCGCGGCGCCCGAAGAAGTTTCCTGCTTTACGAAGGCGTTGCGCGACCGCATCGGACAGTTAAAGCAAGTGGCGCAGTAGCAGGCCAACGCAAGAAAATGAAAAGGCGCCAGAGCTTGCTCAGGCTCTGGCGCCTTTTTCTTTACCAGTGATCTGTCGGTTAGCGCCGTTTCAAATGCTCCATCAGCGCCACCACCAGATGCCCCATCTTTGGGTGTGCAGGTTCGACGTGCGGCGTCACGCCCAGCGCTTGCAATGCGGCGGTGCAAGTCGGGCCAACCGACGCCACCGCCAAATCGTTATTCAAAGCTTGCCGCAAGGCCTCGGCTTGATCTGCCTCTACCGCCAGTTGAAAGAGATGGCGCGCTTGAATCTGGCTGGTGAAAGCGATGGCGGTGAATTCTTTTTTGATGATCTCGCCAACCAACGCTCGCAACGCCGCCGTGTCCGCTGGCAACTGCCATTCGTAAAGACAAAGTTCGCGCAACACCGCACCGCGCGCCGCCAACGACTCAGCCAGCGCCGCGTTGCGTTCGCCGTAATGCAACAGCGCGACGGTCTTGCCGTTCAACTCAACTTGCGCCAAGGCTTCGAGCAACTCCGCCGTCGTATGCGGTTCGACGGTCGTCGCGGCAATGCCGATCTGATTGCGCGCCAGCACGGCGGACGGTTTCGGCCCGCGCGCAACGACGTTCGTGTGGCGCAACGCGGCCAGCAACTCGTCTTTGCGGCCAAGCGTTTCAGCATCGTTGAGCAGCGTCTGCACGCCCACGCCGGTCTGAAACACGACGTAATCAATCGCGCCGCCGGCCAGCGCATCGAGCAGCGCGGCGACTTCGGCGCTGGCTTCAAGGGCGGCCTCGCGCACCGCAGGCACGCTGACTGGTTCAGCGCCGTGCCGCCGCACCAGCGCCGCCAATTCGCTGTTCATCCGCGCTTCGAGTAGCACAATTTTCATTCCGGTTAAGTCACTCAATGGGCCCCTTGGGAAAGAAAGTCAAAACTGTAAGAACCTAGTCCGGCGCTGGCTGGTTCTCGTCGTCCTTTTTATCCAGTTCTTTCAGCCGGTCATAAAAGTGCGAGCGGCTGAGACCGGAAATCCTGATCGCGGCCTCTTTGTTCCCGCCTGTCTGGTCGAGCAAGGCGTGGAAGTAGGCGCTTTGGGCGCGTTGTAAAAATGTCCGCCAAGTGTCCGCCGCCGGGTCAAAAGAGACGGTGTTCGGCAAGCGGTGGTGTTCGCGGCGGCTGGCCGCCTCTTGCAAAACCACTGCACTCAGATTGCCATCCTGATCGGCATAGGTCGCAGCTTGTCTGACGACCTTACGCAACTGGCGTACATTGCCCAACCACTCCGATTGAAACAGGCAATCCAAAACGCCCGCCGGTACTTGGACTTGTTGCTTCGAGTAATCATGGTTGTACTCTTGCACAAAGTGCCGCACCAGCAATGGAATGTCGGCGAGCCGCTCACGCAAGGGCGGTAACGCCAGCCGGTAATCAGTAATCCGCGCCAGCAAATCGCGCCGGAACTTGCCCGCCGCGCAGGCCGCGTCCAGATCGCGATGCGTCGCCAGCACCAGCCTTGCGTTGAACGCCTGCCATTCATCCGCACCGACCGCGCGAAACTTACGTTCTTCGAGCACGCGCAATAGCTTTGCCTGTGCCTGCTGATCCAGGTCGCCAATCTCATCCAGAAAGACCGTGCCGCTGCCCGCCTTGGCCAACAGCCCCTTGCGTGTTTGCCGCGCGTCGGTGAACGCCCCCTGCGCATGACCGAAGAGTTCACTCGCCAGCAGTTCCGGCGTGAATTCGGCGCAATTGATGGCGAGCAGCGGTTCTTTTCGGCCACTTCGCTGATGTAATTCGCTCGCCACCAGTTCTTTGCCTGTGCCGGTCTCACCGAGAATCAAGACCGGTTCGTTGAGCGGCGCGAGCTTTTCAATGTGCCAGTACAATTCGCGCATCTGCCGCGTCGCCCCGCGTAACCGTCCGCAAGTGGCCGGCTGAATGCCGCCACGCCCAATCAATTCAGCCAGAATCCGTTCGGCCACTTCACTCGCCGCCCAAGAGCGCGGCGAAATAATCTCGCTGACTCCGAATTTCGATAGCAACTCGCGGTCAGCGCCGGTCATTTGCGGCGCACACAACAACAGTTCTGTTCGCCCGCCGAGCCTCCGGCGTGTTTCTTTCGTGCGTTTGCCCAGCTTGAGTATCCCTTGTTCGGGCAGGATCAAGACGGCGACATCAACTGGCTCGGGCAGCGCCAATGAGTGCGGCGTCGTTTCCCACGCGCAAGTCAGCGCTGCTACGCCCTCCACTTGCAATGTAGCCGCGACCGCTTCGAGCGGGAATTGTTGATGAGCCAAAAGCGCAATCGTCATGACACGACCTGTTTCCTACGAATAGTAAGCAACCGGCCCGGATTGACCAAACTCTCCTGGCTGGCGCTCGCTCGCTTGTAGTTTAAGACAACCTGCTTGAAAGGCTTTGAGAATCTCATCCCTAGCCCCATTTGTTTCCAACGCCGCTTTGACAACCGGCACGGCCAGCAATTGACACGCTTCAGGCATGACTTCTCCTTCAAACCCAACCGCCACGCCTACCCCCGCTTCGGCAAACCTACGTGCCACCAAAGCCGACTCGCAGGCCGCAAAGAAAATCAAGGGTAAGGAGCCGCGATAAGTGCCCTGGAACCGCGCCAGCCAAAGTTCCGCCGCTTCCTTGCGCTGCCCCGGCCCACTTTGTAAGCCTGCCTGGTGGTCGCCGTGCCCCAGGTAATAGCAGACCGTCAAGCCCGTGTGCTGTTGCAAAATGGGCACTAATAACTCTGGTAATTTGTGACTTTCCAAGGCCGGGCGCACGAAAAAAGCAGTTCCCGGCGGCGCGTGTTGCTTGATCCGGCGCACATCGCGCGCGGCTTCCCAACTATCCGCCCCCTGATCAAAGGCATTCATCAGCAAGATGACGGGCTTGGGAGAGTTTTGATTGAAAACCAATTCTGCATTCAGCCGCACCGCCTCGATTTGCCCAACCTGTTGCCCGGCTTTTGCCAGGTGGTTTTCAGTGCGCTGTTCAGCCAGCCAGCCCCGTTCAAGCCGCACCAAAAAATAGAGCAATTCAAACGGCCCGGAAAACTCAAGACACTTAAGCCGGGCCGGCTGCCTGCCGCAGAAATCGCGCAGTTCGCGCAAGTGCTTGTCCTCGCCTTCAACCGGATTGCACAACGCGACAAGGTGCCGGGCTTGCGGTGTGTGTTGTACGGCTTCGGCCAGGTCGCTGACACTGGGAAAGCGATGAAACACCGTGACAACGCCCGGCGCTGTCGCCAACTCTGGTAGCGCAGTGGCGCTAAAATGTTCTTCGAGCAAATCAGACAAACTGTCCTTGCGTGGGATGAAATAGCGCCAGGGATGACCGGCCCGCAGCATTTCGTGCAATACCTCCACGCGTTCCTGCGCATCATCCGCCAAGCCCTGCAACTGACTGAAGTTCGGCGCGGTGTTGTTGTAACGACTGAAGCGTGTTTCCAGCAGATCAGTCACGCCGCCCGCTGCCGCCGTCTCCAGCCAGTGAAACAACGAAGCCCGTTGCCGCAGGGCGATTCCGCGCGGCTCTCGCCCGATGGTGTCATCCACCAACAAATAAAGCTCGGCGCCCCACGAATAATCGCCCGCAATTTGCAATAACTCGCGCAAGTATTCGCGGTCGTATTGGCCAGCCAGGTGGCGGTCGCGCAAGCGCAAAAAGACCCACGGCGGCAAGCCCGCGTGATGTTGCCGTGCCTGCAATTCCCCCGCGCAATCTTGCCATTTCTGCTCGTTGAATTGATAGCGATTGCCCGCCAGCCCTCCCAGCTCTTCCCAAATCCCCACCGGGACGTGGCGGTCACCGCCGTGCCGTTGCACGTAAACATCAATGGCCATGTGCGCCCCCTTTGACTATGGCAAACGATTTCTTTTGCGGAAGCGCATCACCAGGCGATTGCCGATGGCCTCTGTTTCTACCCCCGGCTGTGGCGGCGTTGGTTCTTCGATCTCATCGGAACGGTCTTCCAACGTACCCTGATAACGCAACTCAACCAGCATTTTCGCCAGATAAAGCGGCATGTATAAGCCAGCGCGCCGCTCCTGGCCTGTCGTTTGCCGAAAGGCCGTCACGGTTTCGGCAAAGGGGTCGAACAAACGCGCGCGCAATTCCTTGTCCAGGCGCCAACTGCGGTCTTCAAAGAGCAACTCGGCGTGCGTCTCGCTCTCGCTACAACGCACGGTGATGCCCGGTTCAACGCCTGTGGGCGTGGAACCGAACTGCTGCGCAAACCATTGCAGGACGCGCGAAATAATCGTCAGCAAATCCTCTCGGTCAGCCACGACCCAACAATCACTTTCCACGCGCAACCAGTCTTTGGGTATCCGTTCGTCCAGGCTTTCCGCAATCACCGCTGCCACCGCAACCGCAGTGACGCTCCGGTCGGCCGCGGTTTTTTTCCTACCTAGCGCGTCCAGTAAGGCCCCCGTTGCTTGTAAGTCGTATGACAACGTTTTCAACTCGCTTAGCGCCGCGCTGTTTGCCAAAGCGTCATTCGTCTGTTCGGCGTTGCGCAAGACTGAGTTTTGCTCTTGACCGAAATAGAGACAAACTTGCGATGTGGCGCGCAAGACTTCTTGGCGTTTGGCTGCGAATTCCGCCCATAAAGTCAAAATCTGTAGCAAAAGACTAAGCACTGCCGATTCAAAATACTCAGAAAGTACCTTTACCATCGCTAGCGGCTCTTCGGCAAATGGCAACTGCTCTCTGTTAGCAGCCAGAATTCCCAGCGAAAGTTGCAGGTCGCGCGTGATCGAAAGCGGCAAGAAAGCCGCGCCTTCCAGTTTAGCCACCAGTGCTTGTTCCTGTGGGTCTGTGACTGAGATAAAGTCTTCGCGCTTGGCCTCGTAAAAACCGCTCCGCGCCTTTTGGGCAAAAACTAGCGATTGCAGCAGATCGTAAAAATTAGTCTCAGTCGGCCAACCTGCCTCTCCTGCGCAACACTGCGTCTTGTTTTCTGCCGTCAGCAAAACAATGAATGGCGCGCCAAGGCTCTTGCGAAAATGCTCCGCCATCACCTCACGGCAATAACGGATAACTACCTCAACACGATGATGGCTGGTCTCGACGATCTGCTGCAGGCGTTTGGGCGCCTCCGAATCAAGGTGAGGGTGACTGGTCTCGACGATCTCCTGCAGGCGACCGGCTACATCAGGGCGCTCAGCACTCAAAGCCCGCCGCAATACCAGCGCGCGGATGTGTTGAATGGTTTTTTCGTAGCGGGCTTCCGGCTTTTGCAAATAGGCTGCTGCGCCTAGTTTGAAGGCTAACTTGAAATAGTCCACTTCTGAAAAAGCGGATAGGATCAAAAACTCAGGCGGCCAAGGTGTCTGGCGGTTAAAAAACTCCATCACCACGTCCGCGCCGGTGACTTCCGGCGTGTCATCAAGCCGCATATCAATGACGATCACGTCGAACTCATGCGCGCGCTGCCGGAGAATCGCGCGCGCGGTGTGTGCATCCTTAGCGACTTCCACTTCGAAGCCTCTGAGCGTTAAGGCAAGCTTTAAGGCATTGCGTTGCCCATCGTGATCTTCAATGTAGAGAATTTTGCCGCGTTTCATCGTGACTCCAATCTAAATTTAGGGTTTAGGAAAATGGATGGTGAACTTCGTGCCTCCGGGACCAGGCGAAGTCAATTCAATGGAGGCGTGATTCCTTGTCAAATAATGTCTCGCCAAATAAAGCCCGCGACCATTGTGGTTTTCTTTTGTGGTTTGCCCAGGGTCGAAAATTCGGTTCCTTATCTCTTCCGGTATACCAGACCCATCATCCATCACTTCACAAACAATCATGCTACCCAGGTCTTCAGCAGAGATGTAAATTCTGCCGCCTCCTAAGCCAATTGCATCACTAGCGTTAGAAACTAAGTTCTCAATCGTTCGCAAGACGACTCGGAGTGGCACGTCAACAACTAAGTTCGAGGCGACGCCAATTTCGAGTTCAATACCTTTTCTGGATAGATCGTTACCATAGATTCGTTGCAAACTTTCCGTTGCCTCGCGCAAAACTGACGGGCGCATAGCTAGTTTGTTCTGATTCGCCATCTCAGTTGCAAAGTTAAATAATGTATCTACCGAGACACGTGTGCCTCTGATCAAGTCAGCAACTTCAGCGTTTGTTTGTATGAGCCGTGCAGACAGCGCATCGTCAATTGCGCACACCTGTAGCAACAAGCCTCGAACCAGATTGCCGAGTTGATGAGAATCAATTTCTTGATAGGGAATTTTGCGGCGTTTCATCTTCTTCTCTCCGGCTGTGGTTTAGGAAAACGGATCGTGAACTTTGTTCCGCCGGGACCTGGCGAGGTTAATTCAATGGAGGCGTGATTCTCGGTCAAGGATCGCTTTACCAGATACAACCCCCAGCCACCACTGCGTTTTTTCGTCGTCACCCCAATCTCGAAAATACGGTCGCGCACTTTTTCTGGCACGCCCGGACCATCATCCACTACTTCACAAAAAATCGCCTCGCCACGGTCTACGGCGGCGATACTGATTTTTCCGCCGCGCGTGCTAATCACTTCTTTGGCATTGGAAACCAGATTCGAAATTGCCAGTGCGGCGACGTGAAATGGCATATCAATAACCAAGCCCGGTTCAATCTGAATTTCAAGCGCAATGCCATTGCGCCGCAACCCATCGCCAAAGAGCCGCAGCGATTGCTCCGCCGCCTCGCGCAAACTGCAGGGGCGATGCGAGTCCAGCTTGGTCACGTTCATCATCTCTGCCGCAAAGTCGAGCAGCGTATCGGTAGAAAGACGCGTGTTCCTGATCAATGCGGCAGTTTCCGTATCAGTTTGCAGTGTGCGGGCCGACAAGGCGTCATTGATTGCGCGCACCGGCAGCGCAATGTCCCGCACCAGATTGACAAGTTGATGAAAGAGCGTTTCCATTGTGACAGCAGCGGAGGCCAACCCTTGGGCATCGGCTGTCTCCATCTGCAAGCGCTGCATTTCGAGCGTTCCAACCAAACGGAACAGCGCGGTATCTGCAATGTCGGAAAAGCGTTCCAGAAAGACACGCCAAGGTAAGGCAAAGTCGAGTTCAGTGCCAAAACCTGCACGCTCAACGCCGAGCCACACCTGAGCGTTGGTGTTTGTCAGACAAAGCGGAAGAAGCATGTGCGCACCCTCAAGCGGTTCTTTTACCTGCCGTGGTGTGATGAATTGTTTGGTGAGCGGTGTGAGCGGCGGTTGCAGACGCAACTTTGTCGTGAGGGTGTTATTGCCAAGCCAATCTTGTTCCGTCGGAAAGGTAGCGGCAGCCCAACATAATCCCGCCCTCTCAATTGCCTTCTGAACCTGTTTGATCCACTGGGCAATGCTTTCGATGTTGTTTAGTTTGACGGCGAAGTCTTTTAGAACAAAGCTAAAATGGTCACGGGCAATATCGAGCAAAGCGTCAACCGTGAGCGCCCCGATCACGCGCCGCAATAAATAATTTGTGCCCAAGGTCGGAGCGAACTTTTCATCCTTTTCGACCGGCACAACAAAGCCTAGTTTGCCCAATTGAAATTCTTTTTTCCCCTCATCGTCTTGCGCTACATAAAGCTCGATCTCCTCCACCCCCATCACCTTGCCACTCCTCGTACTAATCGCTGCGAACGATTCGGCTAAATCGCTTGCCGGATTCTCGCGCAACAATTGCGCGTACTCCCCATCCCCGGCGACCTTGCGATAATGTTTGAACCCTACCGCTACATCCAGCACCACCGCGGCTGGCGAAAAGACATCCTGCAGAATGCGGAGCAACTCAGCAAGGGCTTCTTCAATTTCGATCTTGGGCTGCGCCACGCGCCAGCGCGCAAACCGGTAACTGAATTGATCCGCCGCCGCCAATTCTCGGACTGGTTGGGCCGCCAATGAAGATAAATCCGCCAGGCTGCGGACGTGGTTGACAGCAGTTGCGCTAAAAGCCCGCCGCCTTTTGGCTCCCACGCGCAAACAACCGATGATGGCGCCGTGAAAGCTGATAGGCACGGCGATGAGAATTTGAGCCATCTCCGGGGCTGCCAGCCACCGCTTGAAATCCCCGCCGACGAGTTCCTCGCCATTGCGCCAAATCACCTCTTTTCCCGCTAGCAAAACATGGCTGAGCACCGATTCTTCCGCCTGAGGCAGCGGGATGATTTCAGGCTCAACGGGCGCGTTCTGATTCGACTCGCTCGTCCACTTGAACAGAATCAGGCGTTTTTGCTCTTGCCCTGGCAGCCGCAAAGCCAGATCAACGGTACCAGCCCCGACCGCTTGCCCGACTAAATTCAGAAACCCCCTGCTCCCGATAAACTCTTTGCGTCCGCTGGCGAGCTTGTCTAGCAATTCATTAAAGGTGCCGGATGAGACGACAAGAATGGAACGCATTAGAACAACAAGCGCGGCCAGAAAAAGGCCAAATTTTAAGGGCAAAAGAAAGGTGATGCTCACCCCATCCAGAAACTCAACCAAATTGACACCGGGTGGCAAGCGGAAGAAAACCTTGAGCGCTTCTGCGGGGCCATAGCTGTTTAGCAACGGGGTCACCGCCCAGATTAGGTCAACAATCAAATAAAGACCGGTTACTAGATATGACACCCAAACCCAGCGCTTACCGCGCTGACGGCGAATGCTGATGTTCGTGGCCAAGGCATACCCCATCAGCCCCAGGCAATAGCTCGAAAAAATCGCATCCGGCAAGCGGAAAAACAGAAATGGATAGCTCTCGCTAAACCAGATTCTGATTAGACAGGCTACTGCCAACACGATCATCGCCCAAGGCGGCAGGCTGGGGCGGCGGTCCCGTAAGCTTCTGGCTGCCATCAAAAAAAAGAGATTGTTTGCGCCAGAACCTAGTGCGCCAACCAAGTGGAGTGGCCAGCCTTTAAGCCCCAACGCAAGCAACAAAGCCCGTAAGGCATAGGTCACAACGTAAGCAAAAAAAGCGCAGCTAAACCACTTTGCCCAAGCGTGCGCCGAAACGACTTTCTTTCGCAGTATCCAGATGGCGAAGGCACAAACGAACGACACTCCGGCGATTAAGGTATACAGGCCAGCCAAGCTGTCGCCCGCCAGTTCTTGTAGAAAACGGGTCATCAATTCCCACATAAGCTGTCTCCTATTGGCGCTGGCGCGGCTTCCCACGCGCGGCTGAGCGAACTGAAGCGGAAGGCGGCGTGAGTGTGCACTGTTCCGTCCTCTTGCCATTCCTGCAAGGCGGCTTGCGTGCTGTCGGTGGCAGCTTCAGCGCACACGCGCACGAAGGTCGGACGGCGGAAGCTTTCGGCGCGTCCAGCCCGCAATTCGTTGCAGAACTGCGGCCAGTTCGCCGCTTCCGGCGCGGGCAATTTCATCAATTGTCCCCAGGTGCCGCTATTGAGATACAGACCGCCGCGCAGCGGATACGCCTTGGCGGCGTGCGTGTGGCCGTGAACGATCAAATCGTGGCCCTGGGTGAAGAGATATTCCAGGAAGCGCTGCCCCGCACGCGGTAAGGTGAAACCGAAAAAACGCCGTGGTTCGGCGTCGTGTCCGAATTGGAAGAAGTGGCAACGCTCCGCCGCCTTTTTGAGCAGTTCGATCAACTCTTCCTCCGGCGTTGCGGTGGCTTGGCCGCGTGCAGGCGGGGCTTGCACCTGACGCACCCATTCGGCAAATTCCATGCGGCTGTCGTATTCCTCAGACGCAGCTTCACTGTCAGCGCGAAACTGACTCGCGGGCGTGAAAAAGCGGTTGAGATGAGTTTTCAGTGTGCGGCCAAGCAAGCTCAGCCAGGGATCAAGACTTTCAAGCAGTTTCAATTGTTGTTCGACAGGCAAAAACTTATGGAGTATCGGCACCACCGCGTCAAACTCAGGCTTGAGCATGTCCACCCACGGATAGTCCGCCCGGACAGCATTCAGATGATTTACCACGAGGTGGCTTCCCGGTGGCGGGGTGTATTCGCTCGTGTGATCCAATCCGCGTGTCGCGCGCTTGATCGCGGACAGCAGCCTGCCGTGTTTGATGTAATTCCAGGCGTCCAGCGCATCGCCGTGTTCCACCAACACACGCGCCGGGCCGATCTGAAAGGCGGCGGCTTCGCCGTGCACCAGCCAGGTGAGCCTGGGGTGTGATTCTGAAACGCCCAAGTGTTGTTCAATCACGTGGCGCACGGCGGGCAAGGCCAATTCAGGATCGTGATTGCCACCGAGGATCACCAGTTCGTGTTGCGGGAAACGGCGCAATTTGGCGAGTGCGTCGAAGACCAGCGGATGCGCAGCAATGATTTGTTGCGTCCGCGTGGGAGCGGTGAGTGGATCGAAGGCTTTGATTTGCTCGCCAGCTTGGCTGGCGGCTAGAAAGTCGAGGATGTCGCCATTGAGCACCAGCGTGGTATGCGGCGTGGCTTCGCGCACACAATTCAGGAAGGCGGCGAGTTGCGCGTCGGCTTGGAAAAGCGGTTGCTGGTTGTCAACCGCCAGGTGCAGGTCGCTGATGATGATAACGTCTTGCACCCGGCGGTGGAGTAGGGAGGCCATAAACAAAAGTTGAAGAGGTTGTTCGATGAAGGCAGACAGGCGCGGTTCGGATTCACGCTCCCAGCCAGTTTGTTCGTCAGCGTCTGCCGCTTGGCGTCTGAAACTCAACGCCTCATGACGAAGGCAAACTGCGCGCGCCATTCACTTGTAGCGTGGCGCGCGGCAATTCAACCCAGCTACAGGGCCGAAGCGCCAAATTGTGCGGCTCTCTGATTCTCATTCGCACGATCACTCCTTTCGTTTATTGGTTGCGCCAGCCTGCCACAGTCAATCGTTGGCTGTGGCAGGCCAACTTTCTGCAACTATCAGCACTTGTTGTGCCAAGGCAGTTGGTGGATGGTGGCGTTGCCTGGTCAGGTGTTAGCAGCTTGTCACCGGTCTAGGCAGACGATTTTTGTCCTTTCCACCGGAACCGCCATCCGTTATTCCGGACAGGCGCCACTTGTTTTCTTCAAGCAGTGCAAGATTGGCAATGCAAGCTCGCCCCGCTTGCTTAGGGGCTCAGCGCCTGCAAGTTGTTATCGTCGTTGGTGGCATATTGCCGTTGTTGGTTGCGCTCCGGTTTGGTGACCGGCTTTGGCCGGACGGGCGGTGTAAAGGCCCGCTCGCTCCTGACGCTTAGGCCGTTGTCGGACGGGGTGACAGCAAGGTAGTCATTCACCTTGATGCCTGCCACAAAGGCGACCGTCCCCGCTAGTACCATCGCTAAAAGCAAGGCTCGGAAAAAGAACCTTCTCACACCGCTGAGACTGGTTATCACCCATGCAACTAGACTGGGAAAAAGACTGAAGTCCGGGGGCATGGTTGGTTGTGTCATTCGCATTTGATTCGCCATAACTTTCTCCTTGAAAAATCCAGCAGCGCCTCAGCGCCAGTGGGGGTAGATGAGCCAAAAAAGCCGCCACGCTTCTGTTGCCAGTCGCCATGCTGCTTTTGCATTCAAGCTGGTCTGCGTCGCCGTGCCTAGCCAACTGCGCGGCAAATAACGGCAGGCATTCAAACCCGTATGAATCTGTTGCTTGAGTTTCATTGTCCTCCCTCCTTTTTTTATTTGTTCTTACGACTGCTTGCTTGGGCATTTGGCGTGCCACACAGATGGCTGCGAAGCAGGGCTGATTTTGCTGGGGTTATCGTTTGAGTTGATGAAGTAAAGGACTAAAACTGTCTGGCTCTGCGGAAAGCCATTCCGGCAAAACGGATTTGTATCCGGCTGTTCAAGCAAATGGCAAGTGCATATATGTTGAATGGCGATGTGCTTAATGCTTAACGCTGGCTGGTTCTTGGTTCGCTACTGTTCGACAAACTGAGCGGCGGCTCGAGCAATTTCAAATCCTTCGCCTTCACCAGCAAATTCGCGGCAATCGGCGCGGCCGTTTTCGCACCGTAGCCGCCGCCCTCGACCACGACCGCAAAAGCGATCAGCGGATTTTCGAGCGGCGCGAAACCGATAAAACACGAATCAATGCGGAACTCTTTTTTGACGCGCGCGCGCCCGCGTTCATCGCGGATCAGCACCGGCTTCTCAGTTTTCGGATCAATCACCGCGACCTCGCGTTGCGCCGTGCCCGTCTTGCCGCCCGCCGTAATGCCTTTGGTTGTGATCGTCTGTTTGAAAACGCCCGACGCCGTGCCGCGTTTGACAACCTCGCCCATCAATTCGCGCACGCGCGCGGCCGTGGGCGCGGTCATCGCCTGGCTCAACATCACCGGCGCGCGCTCCATCTCCAGCTTGGGCCGCATCACCAGGCCCTGTTTGTGCGCCACGCCCGCCGCAATCAGTGCCATCTGAAAGGGCGTCAATTGCACGTAGCCCTGCCCGATGGATTCGAGCGCCAGATCGTACTTGCTGATCTTGGCGCCGTTCACAAAGGTCGAATTGAGCGGCGCAAACACGTCCGACAAAATTTTGTTCTCGCTATTCCACAAACCGCGCTCCGTGCCCGTGCCAATGGAAGAACCGGCTGTGTCGTGCACCTTCAAGCCGAACCGTGCCGCCGCCTCGCCCATGCGTTGCCGTTCCAACTCCACGCCCAGTTGCGCGAAGTATTGATTCGACGAATGCACGAAAGCTTCGGTCAGATTCAAGCGGCCCAGCGCCTCGCCTTCGTCATCGCGGATCGGGCGGCCCGAATTGGGCGGCGTCCAGCCACCGGCCACGCTGGTGAAAAACAAATCGTCCTTGCGCGCTTCGATAGCGGCGGCGGCCGTCAACGCCTTGAAGGTCGAACCGGGCAGGTAGTATTCGTTCAACGCGCGATTGAGCAGCGGGCGGTTTTTGACATCGCTGAAAATTTTCGTCCAGGTCGAATCGTTGTTCACATCGTCGGGATCGAAGCTGGGCGCACTCGCCAGCGCCAACACTTCGCCGGTTTGCGGATTGAGCAGCACCACCGCGCCGTGCTTGCCTTGCAATTGTTCAAACGCCGCCTTCTGCAAATCGTAATCAAGCGTCAGCACCAGATCGGGGCCGACGGCGACCTTTTGCTCTTCGCTCCCAAACGAACTGAGCTTGTGCCACCAGCTTTTTTCATCTGCGCGCGGCGGTTGCGCCGCCACCGCGCGCTCCATCGCCGCATCGCCGCGCAACAGCCCGCCGTAACCGATCAGGTGCGCCGCCGCCTGGCCCAGCGGGTAATCGCGCACGACCTTGCCATTGATGAAGCGATACTTCGCCAGCGTGCGTTTGTAATCGCGGTGCCGGTCAAAAATCCAGCCGCGCAGATTGGCCTCTTCGTCGCGCCGGTTGCGTTGGTCGCGTTTGTTTTTGAGCGCGGCAAAGGCGGCGTTCTCGCCCAGCGGCCCGGTCGAAAACAGACCCCAGTACACGTGAAAGCCAAACGCCGCCAGCACCAGCAACGCGAACGCCCAGCGCACGTAACGCAAGCGCGCGCTGGTCAAGCGTGGCCCGAAATCATCCGGCACAGCGGCGTCATCCGATTCAGCCGCTTTCGCGCGATAACGCCATGCTGATAGGCACAACGACCAGATCAGGAAGCCCAGACCGCCAAGGAAGATGAGTGTGGCAACAAAAGGGAAGCTCATAGGATTGCGGATTGCGGATTGCAGATTTGTATCAGGCGTTCGTCGTTAGCGACAGCTTCAGTTCGACATCACCGAAACGCAGTTTATCGCCTTCGCGCACAATCGCCTTGTCGCCTTCGCCCAACCGCACTTCGTTGACGAACGTCCCGTTGCTGCTGCCCAGATCGGTCAGCCAGAGCGTGCCGTTGGCCGTCAGCGTAAAGGCCGCGTGAAAGCTGGACACAGTCGAATCGTTGAGACAGAGCGCGTTGTCGTGGCTGCGTCCGATGGCGGCACGCGCGCCTTCGCCCTCCAGTTGCGCGCGCAATTCGCCGAACAGTTGCCGGTCAGCCGCGCGCAAGGTCAGCGCACAGCTTATCGCTTTTGTGCCAGCCTGTGCGGCGGGCAGCGCTTTGGCCGTGTCCGGCGCGCTCTTCACCGCCGCCGCCGCTTCGTCTGGGAAAGTCGCCGTGATCGTCAGCTTGCGCGTAAAGACATCAAAGGCCAGTTTGACCTGCAACTTGTCCAGCGTGGTGTAGCGGTGATTGACAACGTATTCGTAAAGGCTGGCCTGCAATTCGCGCTGCAAATACGCGCGCCGCGTGTCGGTCATCTGGCCGTAGGTCTCATAGTCGTAGCGCAATTCGATCAGGTTGGGCGCGATGATGCGCACACCCTCGCGGCGCAGCTTGGCCTCGATGGCTTGTTCGATCTGCGGCAACAGCGCGGACAGATCGGTGCGCGCCTGCGGATTGAGCGGGCGGCGCAACGCGAAATCCAGCGCCCCGCCAACGCGTTCAAAAAAGCGGCGCAAGTAGTATTCGATGCGATTGGGAAATTCGTTTTTTTCGGGCACGGTCATGTTCACGCGGGATCATACGGCAACGCGCGTGGGTTTGTTGCGTCAGGTTGCGCCCTTCTTAGCAAGACGCTGACGTGCGGCTTCAAACAGGATTGCCGCCGCTGCCGCCGCCACGTTCAGCGATTCGACCGGCGCTTGCAACGGAATGCAGATCTGCGCATCGCAAGCATCCAGCAGCGACTGGCTGATCCCGCGCGCCTCGTTGCCGAATACCACCAGCACCGGTTGCCGCCAGTCGAATTCATCATAACGCCTGGCGCCCGTCGCAACGGTCGCCAGCGTTTTCAACCCAGCCGCGCGTGCCTGCGCCAGCAATGCGGCCTCAGTCAAGCCGCTTACGATGGGTAGCCGGAAGGCCGAACCCATCGCACTGCGCAAGGTCTTCGGCGCGAAGGCGTCAACCGAGCCTTTCAACGCGATCACGCCGCTGGCTCCGGCGGCTTCGGCGGTGCGCACGATTGTGCCGAAATTGCCGGGGTCTTGCACGGCATCCAGCGCCACGATGAGCGGATTTTCTGTCGTCAGCATTTGGGCCAAACTGGTTGTTGGCCGCTGCGCCAGCACGACGACGCCTTGCGGATGAACAGTGTCGCTGAGCGTCGCCAACGCGGCTGCCGTGGTTGGGTAAAGCGGGCAATCACGTTTGCGCAATTTCGCCAGGATCGCTTGCGTCCGCGCGCTGGGTTCCGCTTCGTGAAAGCAGGCGCTGAGCGGCAGTTGCGCTTGCAAACATTCTTCGACCAGCCGCTCGCCTTCGACAAAGATCAACTCGGGCTCGTGCCCGTCGCGCACGCGCCGCGCCTGTTTGAGCCGTTCGTTGGCCGGACTGGTAATCAGCATTGTCGCAAACGGGCGTGTCAGTAGCCCGACCGTAAGGGAGGGCTGGCTTGCAGGCAGACCCAAGCGGTCTTACTTGATGCCAGCCCTTCCTCACGGTCGGGCTACTGACACGGACATTAATAACTCGCCTTCATTTCAATCGGTTTCTTCTCTTTGGCAAACGCCGCCAGCGAGCAATTCCAGAGCGCCGTTTTGCCGTTCAGCACTAGGTCAGCGTTTGAACTGGTGATTGTCGTGGGCGTGTGCAGCGTAAACCGGAATTTGATCGCGCCCAGCATCATTTGCGCCAAACCCTCCATCCCTTCCATCTTCATCTCACCGCCAGCCGCCGCCGCTGGTTTCGCCGCCGCTTTGCCTGCGGGACGGCGGCCATTGCGCGCGGTGGCGCGAGCAGGCGCGGGTTTGGGTTGCGGCTTGACGCTGACTTCGACGTTGCCGCTGGTCTCGACTTTGGCGTCGGCGATTTCGGTGTAAAACCGCTGGGTGAAGCTGTTGGTCACGCCCTGCTTTTCCAGCTTCACCTTCCATTCCGCAGGCTTTTGATTGCCGCCGCCGCCGGGCATGCCCTCGGCGCTCTGTTTCATCACGTTGGTCATGACGGCTTCGACCTCGTTGATGTTTTTGAACTGAAAGAGCGCGTAAAAGCCCAGCGCGCCGTTGTGCTTGAATTCCTTCGCCTCTTTCAGCCGGATGGTCGGCGGCAACTTGGCGGCGATTTCGGACTTGAATTTCTGCATTGCTTCCACCGGATCGCCCGTGTTCATGCCGCCTTTCGCATCTTCTGGCATGTCGGGCAGCGAGACCAGCAACAGCAACTCGCCGCTGCCATCCGGCTGCAAAAAGATTTCCTGCTCGATGCTGATGCAGCCCGACGTCAACACGCCGAGCGCCAGCACGACACCCAATAACCACACCTTGTTCACGTTGTACTTCCTTTCAAAAAACATCACGCGCCGAATTGGCGCAAGTGATGATCCAGATGTTTATAAACCAGCGCGCCCCAGTCCTGCGCCGACATTTTGCCGAAGGCCGGATGCGCGGGCCAGTCCTGCCGCGCCTCGCTTGCGGCCATGCGTTCGAGCAGCGTGCCCACCGCCGCGCGTTCCTCTGCGATGCCGTCCGCCGTGCGCGCGATCAATTCCGGCGCGGTCGGCGCGCCTTTCGGGAACGGCAGCCAGTAAATGATGAGTTGCTTGAACGGCCAGAACTTCAACGGCCCGCCTTTTGGTTGACACTGCAAATCGCCCAGCGTCATGCGCATGCCATCGGCCACGTGCGCCAGCATCTGCGCGCAATTCATTTTGCCCCAGTGCGGTATTGAGGCGGCGTCGAGGCGCGCCAGCCGCGTTAGCAATTCCTGTTTGTCCGGCGTTTGCCAGATTGTTTTCATCAGGTCTCCTTATTTGCGCAAATACGCCAGGCGTGTTGCGCGGTCACTCGGCTTTGCGCCAGTTCTTCGTTGCCAGGCGCATCACCAGGGTTTCAACGCGCCGCTCCCAGGTTGGGCGTGTTTTGGCGGACTGCAACCACAGCAAGGTATGACGCCGGTGGCTGGGCGGCAAGGCGTTGAATTTGTCGAGCAATTCATTTTCGCGCAAGGCCTCGGCCAGTTCGTCCGGCAGCGGCACTGCGCGTGCTGCTTCATCCGCTTGCAAACTGACTTCGACGGTGTGGCCCACGCCCACGCGCGCCTGTTTGCGCAATGCGCCGTTGAGAATCATGCGATGCCCGCCTTTGCCATTCGGTAACAAATTGCCGCGCCATTCAATGCCATTGACCGTGCCCGTCACCGGCACTGTGCCCTTTTTGCCAAAGGCGGCGCTGATGGCGGCGGGCACGTCCACGCAACAGAAGCTGGGGTTGCTGCTGAATTTGTAGATTGAGGCAGTGAAGTGCTGACTCATGACGCACGGTCCTTCTTATGCTTTTGCGCCGCCATTGGCCAGCCAGCCGCCATCCACATAAATCGTCTGGCCCGTGATGTAAGCGCCGGCGTCTGACGCCAGCAGCAGCGCCGCGCCCGCCAGATCGGTGGCGACGCCGGGGCGTCCGAGCGGAATCATACTGACGTTGCTCTCATAGGCGGCGGGATCGGAAAACAGCTTGTCGGTCATCGCCGTCCAGAAACGGCCCGGCCCGATGGCGTTGACGTTGATGCGATAGGGCGCGAGTTCCAGCGCCAGCGCGCGCGTCATCTGCAACAGGCCACTCTTGCTGATCGCATAGAGCGCGACGTTGGGCAGCGCGACCTGCGTGGCCAGCGAAGTGATGTTGATGATTTTGCCATTGCCTTGCTTGCGCATTACTGCGGCGGCGGCTTGCGCGGCAAAGAAGGCGCCTTTGAGATTGATGCCCATCAAACGTTCCCAATCGCTCTCAGTAAAAGTGTCATAGGGCTGGCGGATGTTCATGCCGGCGGCGTTGACCAGAATGTCCAGCCGTCCGAAATGCGCGTGCGCGTGTTGCACCATTGCACGCACGGCGGCAACGTTGGCGATGTCGGTGGGCACGCCCAGCGTCTTGCGTCCGGTGGTTTCAATCAGTGCGCAGGCCGTGGCAATTTCGCTTTCGGTGCGGGCGGCGACGGCGATGTCGGCGCCCGCGTGCGCCAGCGCCAGCGCGATGCCCAGGCCCAAGCCACGGCTGCCGCCCGTGACCAGCGCGGTGCGGCCATCCAGGCGCAGGCTGGGCATTTGGAATTCGTTGTCTTTGGGGCGGCGGCGTTCGTTGCTCATACTCGGTAATTGGAAATTGCGGCTCCGCCGCCCGAAAACTTGGCATGAAGTCGCATTGGAATGTAATCCAGGCTTACTTCTTCAATGCTTCCAAAATCGAATAGCCCATCATCAGCGCCATCAACCCTGCCGATAACCAGAGGACGAATGTCGTCAATGAAGACGGTGCAATGGCGCGCGGCAGGCGGCGATGGCGCAGATAAATTGCGCCCGCACCAATGATTGGCAACATGGCCGCTTGCGCGATGCCGCCGACTTTGACCATCCAAACCGGCGAGGTGAAGAACAGAAACAGACAGACCGGCAGCGCCGTCAAAATCCAGATAAAGCGATTGCGATAGCGCACGCGCGCCGCGTAATCGTCGCTGGCAAAGGCACCCATCAGCCGCGCCATATCGGCATACATCCGCGATTGCGCGGCTATCGAAGCGAAGATCGTGCCGTACAGCGTGACCACCGCGCCCAGATAAAACAGCCACAGCGCCCAACCGCCCAGCGTCTCGGTGTAAATCTTCGACAACACCGGAATCATGTCGCTGCCCGACGGCACCAATCCCATCCCGTGCAAGACGCCCGCGCCCAGCAGGTAAAACGCCAGCGTCGCCAGCGTGTAAATCACCATCGAGGCCATGATGTCCAGATGCATCACGCGTATCCAGCCGCGTGCGCGGTGTTGCCATGCCGCTGAATCATCACGCACGCCGGTATAGCGCGCATAGCCTTTTTCGACGCACCAGTACGGATACATAAACAATTCGCTCGCGCCCACGCCGGTGATGCCGAAGACGGCGACGGCGGTCGAAAAGCCTCCGCGCGGCATGCTCGGGCGCAAGCCTTGCACACAGGCCGCCCACGAAAAGTATTGCGGCATGCGCATCAGCAACACCGCCGACATCACTGTCAGCATCGTGAACAAGCCGACCTTGAACATCGCAAACCTTTCGATGCGGTCATAGCCTCCGCCCAGCAACAACGCCAGCGTGATGGCCGCAAAAATCAGCACCCAAATTTTGACGGAGATGACCGGGAGCAACAGGTTCATCACTTGCGAGACGCCGCCGAACATCGCGCCCACCTGCATCATCGTGAAGAGCACCATCAGCGCCCACAGCCACACCACCCAATTCACTTTCAGGTGCGGCCCCGGCACGTGATTGAAACTGGCGAGGCCCGTCTCGCCGCTGGCGATGACGTAACGGCCCATCTCGGCTTGCACGACGGGTTTGATCAGACAACTCAGCACGATGATCCAGAGCGCGGCATAACCGACCTGCGCGCCCAGCGTCGTGGTGGCGATCAATTCGCCCGAACCGACAATCGAGGCCGCCAGCACGATGCCCGGCCCGATGCGGCGCAACGCGGCCCACAGCGATTGCGGCGGTTCGGCCACGTCTTCAGGGCGCAGTTGATAGGGGTCGCTCGGTTCGGTGTCAGCGGGCGCGGCGGACAGCACGGTCTCTTGCACGGCAGCATTCATAAATGGTCGGGCCTTTTCTGGGTGATGAAATGTCGGTGTCGGGAAACGCGCGTATCCTGCCTGAGTTGCCAAAGCATGTCCAGAATGCGGCTGGTAAGCGGGCCATGAAAAAGGCGCGCTTCATTGAAGCGCGCCCCGAAAAGAAAGGTGGCTGAGGAACCGTGAACAAGGCGTCCGCTCTATTTTTCGCTTTGCTGGGGAGCGGCGCGCCTTGCTGGCAGAACTTGATTGCGGCGTCAACGCCGTCGCAGATAGCTTTGTGTTTGCGCTTCAGCGCGTTGCGCCGCAGTGCTCAATTCCGGCAGGAAAAGCAGTTGGTATTGGGTCTGTTTGGCTGGTTGGCCCAGCGCGTTGGCCGCGCGCGACGCTTCCTGAAAACCCAACCGCACCATCACGACGCTTTGATACATTTGCTGGGCCGTGGCGAAATATTGCGCGCGTTGCGGCAAAGCGAGTTCGGCGCGTATTTGATTGACCCGCGCTTCGCACGCTCCGATCTCACCGAAGCGGTTTGGGTCGGGATAGCCCAGCCCGTGCAGCAACTCGTGCAAAAAAACAAAGCCCGGATCGAAGGCCGCCCGCACGCGCGCAGGGGCGCTGATGCGTTTGAAATCGGCCAGGTCGAGCCGCACGCGCCAGATCGTCAGCCGCACGCCCCGCCGGTTGTCTTCGTAAATCAACCCTTCATCCAATTGGCCAAAGCTGACGTCAGGTGAACCGGTGTGCGCTTCGATGATAAAGACGTGGCCGCTTTGCCACGCCTGCCCAAGCACCGCGCGCGCAGTGGGTGAACCGGCGCTGAACTCCGCGCTGTCAATTACGGCGAGTTGTCCGTTGGCGTTGAAACCCAACTGCGGCCAGCCGGTCAGGCGGCGCAAGCCCGCCAGCAATTGCCGCTGGCATTCGGCCTCGCAAACGCGGCCCGTTTCCCCACTCAACCAAATGCCGGGCGTAGTGGGGTGATTCCAACGTGCGGCGGCTTGTGCCGCTGTCTCACCGGCCAGCAAACACACTACGAACAGTGCGAGCAAGCTCGCATAGCGTTTCAACATTTTCCCTCCCTCTCATTTGGCTGACTTCACTGTCGGTCAGCACTTACAAGCTACAGGTTCGACCTCAAGTCGGGTTTAACTCCGTCTGAAATCAGCCTGTGCTTTGCGTGAATTGATTGTTAGGCGCAGCGTGTTTTCCCGCGCCTGACGCAGGGATGGTTGGCAAGCCTTATGCCGCGCGCGGCAGCCGCGTGGTGAAAATGCGCGAGCGCCTTGTGGCACAGGCAGTTTCGCCGCTTGGGCGAAGGGCGGGCGTTATGGCGCAACGGCGCGAACGCCACAGCATTGTCGGTTTCGCCAAAAAGGGGCTGACATTTGCGTGGGTTCAAGCAGGCTGAAGAACGAAATTGTGAGAGGGGATGTTATGGCAGGCTTAGGCGCTGAACACGAGCGGCACGAATTTATCCGGCACGTGGTAATTGGGCGTTGCGGTCAACGTGGGCGCGAAGGCCAGGAATTGGCGCGCGCCATGCAGGCGGCTGATACGATACAGATTGCCGTGCCAACGGTCACCGGCTTGCGGCGTTAGGCCAAAGGCGGAGAAGGGCAGCGCCATCACGACGCGAAAGATGTTGTGTGCGGCGTCAAGCGCGGCGGCGGTTTGCATCCCGCTCTGCCATTCCCAATCGAAATCCACGCGCGGGCGATGAATCAGCAAGTCGCACCATTGGCCCGTCGGCGCGACTTCGAATTCTTTATAGCTATCCGCACGCGGTTCCAGCGGCGAACGTATGAAGGCCTCGCACACATCGCGTTCCCACAGCGCGTAACGTTCCTGCTGCACGTCGAATTGCGCATCCACATCCAACTCGGTGTAGCCGCACTCGAAGCCGAGCCAAAGCTGTGCGGGCGTCCACAGCAAACGCACGTTGGTGTGCAATTCGCTGGGGGCGGCATCACCGCGCCAGTTGTAAGCCAGCGGCTGCGGCGTAATCTGCTGCCAAACCGGATGTGTGAAATCAGCGGCGAGCGGCGGCGGCGTTGCGGAAAAGCTGGCGTAAATTTCCATGCGGTGTTACCCCCATCTGGCTAGCCAATGATGGCCAACATGCTCAGGACGTGCATTCCCAATTCACGGTCGCCATTGACGCTGATCTGCGCGCTGGCGTTCTGCCGGTCAATGCCTTTGGTGAAGATGCGCCAAGCGATTTCTTGCGGGATGCTGACGTGCGTAAGCCTCTCTCTGGCCGGCTCGGCGGAGAGCTTCCAGCCTTCCGGCTCCAGGAATAAATACCAGGTGCCGCCGCAATCGCCCGTCACGTCGAATTGCGCCAATGCGCCGGGCGCGCGTTCGAGCTGGCGGTAATGAAACGGCAGCGCGCGCATAAACGTCGCCAGCACGGGGCGATAAAGCGTGCGCGTCATGATGCCGGGTTTATTGACCGCCAATCTGATCTGTTGCTGATGGTGCCAGCGTTCGGTGAATTCGCGCGCGCTGTCGAACCAGTTTTCTGATTCCGCCTCGCCCGCCCAACTGACCGCAAAGGCGGCCTTGGCGAATGGATCCAAAGCTTGAAAATGTTCGCTGCATTCGCGCGCGGCGGCTTCCAGCAAAGCGATCAACACGCGCGGACTGAGCCGCCGGTACTGCGCCACGCCTGCGGCATTCAAGCGGTTGATGAAGGCCACCAGGTCCGCATTCGAGGCTATGGCTGGCGGTTCGGGCGCATACCCATCGCGGGCCAGCGACAGCCGCCGCAATTGTGTGTCCAACAGGTGCGCGGCCACATCTTTGACCCGCCAACCTGGGGCAAGCGTGGGCTGCTCCCATTCGTCAGCGTTGAGCGAGCGCAGCAGTTCGAGCAACAACTGTTCGAGTTGCGGGTAAAGGTGCGCGGTGATGATTGGTTTGAGCGGTTCGAACATTGGGACGCCGAAATAAAAAGCCGTCAGCAGTTCGACCGCTGACGGCTCCGTGTGAATGGGCACTACAGGATTTGAACCTGTGACTTCTGCCGTGTGAAGACAGCACTCTACCACTGAGTTAAGTGCCCTCTGTTTTCAATTGCTTCGTTGAAAGCGCGGCGATACTAGCAAACGCTTTGCGCGAGCGTCAACCGCAGGTAGTTGGCTGTTTGGCTTCAATAACTGCCTGCCGGTTGCGCCATTGCGACCGCTTTGCCTTGCGCTTCCTGCACGATTTTCACGCCCGCGCTGGCGCCGATGCGCGTGGCCCCGGCGGCGATCATCTCTTTGGCCGCAGCGAGATCGCGCACGCCGCCAGCCGCTTTAACGCCGATGCTACTGCCCACCGCGCGGCGCATCAATTCGATGTCGGCCACCGTCGCGCCGCCCTTGCTGAAGCCGGTCGAGGTCTTGACGAAATCGGCGCCGGCCTCTTTGGCCAGCACACAGGCGCGCACCTTTTCGTCATCGGTGAGCAGGGCGGTTTCGAGGATCGTTTTAACGATGGCGCAGGCTTCGTGCGCGGCTTCGACGACGGTGCGGATGTCGCGTTTGACCGTGTCGTCATCGCCCGATTTGAGCGCGCCGATGTTGATGACCATGTCAATTTCGGTCGCGCCGTCAAAGATCGCGCGGCGTGTCTCGTATGCCTTCACATCCGCCGTCGTGGCGCCCAGCGGGAAGCCGACGACGGTGCAAACCTTGACCGGCGAGCCGTGCAGCAGGAAGGCGCACTCTTTGACCCAGTACGGATTGACGCAGACCGAGGCGAAGCTGTTCTGGCGCGCCTCCTGACAGAGCGTTTCGATCTCGGCGCGCGTGGCTTCGGGTTTGAGCAAGGTGTGGTCAATGAAGCGCGCGACATCACCGCTGCCGGCAACTAGAGAGGGAGCTTGTCCGGCGGCCAGGCCGATGCGCGTCGCGCCGGCTTGCAAGGCGCAGGCGATGTGATGCGGGCTGCATTGATCAGCGGACGGTTCGCCCGCCGCGCCCAGCCGCGCCATGATCTGGTCGGTGATCTGTTCGATCAGTTTTTCGAGTTCGGGATTCAGCATGGTGTTAGCAACAGCCTTTGCGCGGGCGCGCTTCGTTGAGCGGCTGTCCGGCGCAATAGCCACGCAGCACGGCGCGCAGGATGTGCCAGGCACGGCGCAGGATTGATTGAGCTTGGAGTTCCATTGCGGGCGGCAGGCTAGCACAACTGCCTGGGACGGGCTAGCGGGCCACGGTAGCGCAAACTGTCCAGTTTGCGCCGTTTCATCGGTGGAGCCTTGAGGGTTGCGGACGTCTTGAATGTATTTGCTGATGAAGCCGCGCAAACTGGACAGTTTGCGC
>JAYUCP010000179.1:0-13312 GCA_043740245.1 Acidobacteriota bacterium
CCCGACCGTGAGGGAGGGCTTGCTTGCCAAATCAGCCCTCCCTCACGGTCGGGCTACTGACACGGCGCGCTAACGGTCTCGGTCAGCCTAGTAATTGAAGATGAAGTCAATCTTGTTGAGCAGCGCCCATTGGATGCCTTCGGTTGCGTCGCGCCGCGTTTGCGATGAAAACACCGGCGTCAGCTTGTTCAACTCGTCTGTCGAAGGATTGCGCCCGAGCGTGCTCAGGTAAAGCTGGGTCACGATCTGCGCGGGCGTCAGCGTGGCGTCGGCCAGCAGTTTGCTGACCAGCGAACCGGCATTGTTCTGATGGATGCGCGTCATCACGAAGGTATGATTCATCAGGTTGAGCGCCTGCATGATCGCTGGCTCCTGCGAACGTGGTTTCACATCGCGGTCGCCGCGGATGAAACCGTTGAGGAAGGAGACCGCCAGCGCGTTGTTGCGCGGCTCCGACGTGTCGGGCAATTGCATCGCCCAATTGACGGTGGTGGTCGGCTGGTTGAGCGTGTCGCGCAACTGATAGCTGACCGTCACGCCGGTGGCCTTGACGATGGCGTCGTGAACCTCTTCGGCGTCCATGCGCCGGACGAACTTGCGCGCGTAATACGGCACCAGCGCCAGGCTCCACGTACCGGGGTATTGCGCGGAGAGTTGATAAGCATTCGCCTTGACGATGTTCGCCATCAGCTTGCGCAGGTCATAGTTGTTCTTGCTGAAATCGTTGGCGAGCGCTTCGAGCAATTCGGGGTTGGTGGGTTGCAACGACCAGCCTTCGGGCAGCTTGGCCGCCGGGTCCAGGCGCGCCGGATCGAAGGCATTCGAGGGCGAGACCAGGGCTTCGACCATGATCTTTTCCCACACGTAATTGACCGCCGCGCGTGCGAACTGTTTGTCGGCGGTGACCAAGCGGCCCAACGCCTGACGGCGATTTTCGCCCGCGTTGACCGTGCCGCCGCCGAGGATGTAGTTGGGATCCACGGTGCTCTTGCCGTTGATCGGAGCGCGCGTTTGGCGGTTGCCGAAATCGGTGTTGAGTTGATACTCGCCATTCGGCAATTCTGAAATCGTATACTTGAAATAGTTCGGCTGTTGCGAAATTACCGTGCGCACTTGCCGGACGCGCGCATAGAACGCCGACATGCCCCAGGCTTCGGCGCGTGTGCGGTCTTTGCCCCAGAGGTTGACGTTATCCAGGTGGCCCGCGCCGTTGTGGCAGAGCAGACAATCCAACGCGCTGATGCCGAGGAACATGCTCGTTGTATGCACGGTGCGCCCGTCCATCGAATCCTGCGGCGGCCCCATCGCCACCACCCCGCCAACCAAGAAATTGTTCTGGCCGTCCACGAAGTTGTCGCCATTGGCCGCGATCAATTCGCGCGCGATCAGGTCGTAGCGTTTGTTCGCGGTCAGCGAATCCTTGATGAATTTTTGGAAGGCGTCACGCCCGCCGGTGTAACGCTGAATGTTCACCGAGCGCGCGTTGTTCTGGAACAGGTCGCCAAAAAACATCGTCCACTTGTCCACGAATTCCGGCGTGCCAATCAAGCTGTCCACCAGCGCATCGCGTTTGTTGGCGTTCTTGTCGGCGAGGAATTTGGTCACATCATCGGCAGCAGGGATGCGGCCGGTCAGGTCCAGATAAGCGCGGCGCACGAACTCTTCATCCGTGCAAAGTGGCGCGGATTGAATGTTGTCCTTGCCCATCCGGTCAAAGAGGATGGTGTCAATGAAGTTCTTGCGCGGAATGTCCTGCGGCGGGACGAGGGACAATTCGCTGCTGCTTTCGGCCAGCGTGCGGCCCAAGTATTCGGTGGCGCGGGCGACTTCATCACGATGGCGCGCAGCGGCGCCCTTGATCCCTTCGGGGTCGCGCAAGAAATCGCAATCGGCCCTGCTGACCTTGCGCGTTTCTCCTTCGCCTTGCGGGTCGCCGGTGTTGGCCGCGAGCGAAGTGAACGACATTCCGAAACGCCCAAACGCTACAACCGCGAGGGCCGCAACAAAGGCCAGGGCCAGCAGCCGCTTGATCCTTTGCGCGCCGAACAGTTTCATCGCGCTTCTCTTTGGCATATGTTCCTCCTAATGAATTGGCAGAAATGAGCAGATAGAGAGTCTAGGGGCAGCCGTCGGCCGCTAACTTTTTAGTTGAGCTATCCAATGTGCATGTGATGTGGTGAGCTATACAAGCCGGATTTTTGTAGGACGGACTTTAGTCTGTCCTACTGCCGCATAGGACAGACTAAAGTCCGTCCTACTCTTGTATGGTTCGATATAGAACCGATTGGTTGTCACGATCACTGCGCTACTTGCACTTGCGAAATCTCTCAGCAACGCGGCATTAGAGGCCCAGAGGCCCGGTTTGGTCGAAAGAATTTTCTAAACCTCGTCCTCGTTGTCCCAAAGAATCTCCGCCAGGCGCAAATCAATTTGCTTGCCCTTGAGCTTGGTCGTAACGAGAGGCCGATGCGTAAAGCCTTTGTCCATCAATTTGAGGGTGTGCTCGCTGACGATGATCTGGCCGGGCTGGGCCTGGCTTTCCAAGCGGGCGGCAGTATTCACCGCATCGCCGATGGCCGTGTAATCAAAGCGCGTTTCGGAACCCACATAACCCACCACTGCCTGGCCCGTGTTGATGCCGATGCCGACCGCCACCGTGGGCAAGCCATCGCGTTGCAATTCGCTATTAAAAGCCGCCATTGAACGTTGCAGTTCAATCGCCGCGCGGACGGCCTGGGTCGCCTGTTGCTCGCTTTCATACGGCGCGCCAAAGAGCGCCATCAAGCCATCGCCAAGATACTTGTCGAGCGTGCCGCGGTGTTTGAAAACAATCTCGCTGGCCAGCGAGAAGTAACGGTTGAGCAGGGTGACGATCAGTTCGGGGTTGCTGCCTTCCGTCAGCGTAGTGAATCCGCGCACATCGGCAAAAAACACCGTCACTTGTTGGCGCGTGCCGCCGAGCTTGACCTTGTCCGGCGAGCGCAGAATTTCTTCGACCGCCGGTTGCGGCAAAAAGCGCTGCAGCCGGGCGCGCGTTTGCAATTCGCGTTGCAGGTTTTCGTGATTGAGCACCGTGCTGATGGCGATGCCCGTTTGCACCGCCACCGCATTCAGCAAATCCAGGTCGTCGGGCGTAAAGGCCTCTTCATCATCCTGCCGGTCGGCGTAGATGATGCCGAGCAGCCCGTCTTCGCCGGTAATCGGCGCGGCCATCACCGAATGAATCTGGTTCATGACGATGCTCTCGGAAGTGAAGGTGCGCACCGTATCATCCAGCAAAACCGAAACGCGTTCGTTGGCGACCTTGGCAAACACCGATTTGCTGATCGGCAGGGGCTTGCTGTCAACGGCCTTTTCCTGGCTGCCCGAGCGCAAGCGCACGGCCACTTGATCGAAGCGCTCCTGTCCGTTTTCCGGGTTGACGATACGCCGGTAAATAAAGGCGCGGGACGCGGGCGTCACTTCAAAAAGGATGTCGAGCACTTTCCCATAAACTTCGTCGAGATAAAAAATGGCGCTGAGCTTGCTGCTTAGTTCGTAAAAGAGTTTGAGAATGCGGCCCTTCTTCTCCAACTCGCGCCGGTACAGCAGCGCCGGCACATCCTGCGAATCGGAAGCCAATGCCAACGGTGAAGCGCTAATGATATCGCTCGGCACTTTGGCCGCTACCTGCCGAAAACCATCACCGACGATTTCGGTTTTCGGTTTGAGGTCGCCCACGTAGGTAATCTGGTAGGCGCCAATGCGCACCACATCGCTATCGTTTAGAGCAAACTCGCTTTGGGCGAGGATACGGCGGTCATTGAGATAGGTGCCGTTTCCGCTCCCTAAATCAACGATCACGAACCCGCCTTCGCGCTTGCACAATTTGGCATGGCGGCGTGAGACGCGCACGTCGTCTTTCAACACGAGTTGATTGTCCAACTCGCGCCCCAACGCGACTTCGTTCAGGCTAAGACGGTAAACGTAACTGCGTTGATCAGGTTGAACGATTCTGAGACTTGCCATACGGAATTTACTGCCGGGGCGGGGACGAAACGATGCAGCGCCAGTTTAGTTCAGTTGCGTCCGGAATTGCGCCAGCGCCTGATTATTCGGGTTGACCTGTTCGAGCTGTTCCAGGTACGGACGCACCGCCGCCTTGTCGCCTTTGGCCAACAAGGCCGTGATCAGATTTTGCAGCGACTGTTCGTGGCGCGGGTTGTAACCCAGCGAAGTGCGGTACTCGGCAATTGCTTTGTCCAATTCCTTGGGTTCGCGCATAAAGTAACTCAAGCCCAAATCGGTGCGCGCGTCTACGTCTTCGGGTTTAAGTTTGAGCGCCTCTTTGTACCAGCGTTCGGCCACGGCGTAGCGCTGCAAATCGAAATTGGTATTGCCCAGCGCGACCAGCGCGGCAGGTTCTTTCGGTTTGATTTGCCGGGCCTTTTCGTAAAACTCCAAGGCCTGGTCGTAACGCTTGATTTGCGTGAAAAGACTGCCGGCTTTCATCTGCGCGTCGAAATCGGACGGCGCCTTGCGCGCCTGCTCAATGACGGCGGCCACATCCGCTTGCGGGCCAGTGGCGGCATCAGCGTCTGCGCTGCGTTGGGTTTCGCTTGACGCTCCCATAGGCGGATGATCGGGCGGCAATTCGGCGTTATTCGCGGCCCCGCGTGCCGTCTGCGCCGCGCCCGCAAAATTGCGATTGAGCGAATCGGTCGCCCAATATCCCACTGCCATCCCGATCAACAAACCTGCCACGCCGTAAAGGAGCTTCTTTTTGTCCATAATTTCGTTGGGATTCTTTCGCGTTGATGTGAACCGTGATGATTGAAGCGGCAGAGTAAACTGCCTGAACGAGCAGCGTCAAATTAGGTGCGACGGCGCGCGCCAATCGGCTTGCCAGCCTAGTGCAGCCGTACTAAGATCACGGTGCCGTCGAAATCAAGCGTTACGGCATTGATGACCAAATTTCCCCTGTTGACTCGATGAAGAACTTAATCACGCGCCACGCGCGCGTAACAATTCGGTTGGCAAGCTGATCCGCCCTCGTTCACGGTCGCTTGCCAAAAACAAAACCCAGTATCTGGGTTGCAAGCGAACGCAAAGGAGGCCGACATGAACACGCGACCGACAGAACGCGAACGACTCCTCTTCAAATTAGATCGTCTCACCGAAACCGAAATCAACGAAGTCCTCGATTACGTCACCCTGCTCGAATCCAATCACATAGACATAGGTCACAACGAATTGGGAAATGGCCAGACACCGCTATTTCCGGAAAGCGCGCCAAGCGCCGCCGATGAAGACGTAGTCTCGGTGCTCGGCTCAGCTTATGAAAACCGCCGCGCCCGCCAGGTTGTCGAATGGGAAGCGATTCGGCGGCGCGCTGATTCGCAAGCTTCGGCCCGGCACTATGCTCGGCCCTAGACTGACCGTCAGCACGATGAATAAAACGTTGTTAGCGGCAATCAAATTCTTCTGCATGCTGAGCCTGGCTTGGTGCGCGGGCTTGGCTGCGCCGTGTTACGCCCAAGCGACTACAGGCCGCCCAGTCGCGACCGAACAAACGCTTGTCGCCAGCCTTGACACTGCCGACGAAGAGCAGCGGCTCACACTTTTGCTGGAGCTATCCGCGCTGTTCAAAGCGCGGCTGAGTGCGACACGCCCCAACACGATTGCGGCGCTGACCAAGCTGCTGCAAAGCGATGCCGCGCCAATCATCCGCACGCACGCCGCGCGCGCCTTGGAATTGGCCGGCGACGCAAGCGCCATTGATGCCCTGCTCGCAGCCTTCAAGACCGAGCGCGAGATGACGACGCGCAAGACAATCTTATATGCCCTCGCGCGCTACTCAGCGCCCCAAGTCACTTCGGCGTTATTGCCGCTGCTTAATCATAAAGAACAGGAGATACGCGCCACTGCCGCCTATGTGCTCGCCGAACAGTCGGACACGGCGGCGGCCAAGCCGCTGCTCGAACTGCTGCAAAAGCGCCGCAAAGATACAGACGTGTTTGCCCGCAGCCAAGCTGTGCGCGGCTTGGGCCGCATCGGTTATCAAGCTGCGACGAATGTCTTGATTGAAACTTTGCAAAAAGACGAAGCCCAAATCGTCCGGCGCGAAGCCGCCACCGCGTTGGGCTGGCTGACGACCCTGCCCGCGCCCAATGTACTGGCGGCCTTACGCACTGCGAGTCAGGCTGACGATCCTTATTTACGCGAGGCGGCGCTGGCGGCCATTGCAAAGATCAATGCCCGCGAGTCGTTTTGAACTGATCTTTTCCGGCGGCAACATCCGAAAAAATGAAAAATCCAGAAAAATGAATTTCTGCTAGACATCGCCAAGGCATCTGCCTATCATCCGAGGCGTCACTCCCTGACGAACCGGCGCATTCGTCGTTAGCAAAGACAGTAACGAAGTTCGGCATTATGTAGTAGCTCAAGAAACAACTGCTCAAAGCGAGGGCAAGTTGCAAACTCAACGGTGCTTTATGAAGGAAAACAGGTTTTCGCCAGACAACATTCTCACTGCGGCCAGACAGCCCCATTCGCCGGCCGTGCTTTGCATCGCCGCTTGCCTGCTGCTCGCCAGCGCCATTTCCATTGCCGCCAATTCGGATAACAAGCCAGCCAACAAGCAGGCCAAGACAACCGCAGCGGAGACCTGCGATGTCGAGAATTTCGGCAAGGTCAACGATCATTACTATCGCGGCGCGCAACCGGAAGAGGCCCAGTACACGCAGTTGAAAACATTGGGCGTCAAAACCGTGATTGACCTGCGCGACAATCCCCGGGGCTATGCCAAAACGAAAGCCGAAGAGGCCGGGCTGCAATACATCAACCTGCCGCTCAGCGACACCAAGACACCGGCTGAAGAGAGCGTCAAAAAATTCCTTGAGCTTGCCAACGACGACAACAACTGGCCGATCTTTGTGCATTGCGCCGGTGGCCGCCACCGTACAGGCGCGATGACGGCGGTTTACCGGATGACGATGGAAAACTGGAATGTTGAGCGCGCTTACGATGAGATGAAGGATTACGACTTTTACACACGCTGGGGTCACAAGGCGATGAAGACTTTCGTCTTCGATTACGCGAAAGAATTGCAAACCCGCCATACGGCGGAAGCCACGCTGAGCACTCCCAATCACGACCATTGAGGGCTTTGAAAAATTAGGATGAACAGCCGAGAGCGCGAAACCGGCAGTTTCGCGCTCTTCGTGTTTTTAGCGGCTATCAGTACCGGGAGCGGTAGCGACCGGGTGGCCCCGAATGCATATAACTGAAAGTCACCCGGTCGCTACCGCTCCCGGTACTGACCTAGCGGCGGGCGAAGAAGCCTTCGACCTCTTCGATCTCCTGCGTCATCGGGCACGGCGGCAAGCTGTTGAGGAATTGACGCCCATAGTTTTTCGTCAGCAAGCGTGGATCGAGGATGGCGATCACGCCGCGATCAGTGGCGCTGCGGATCAAACGTCCCACGCCTTGTTTCAAAGCAATGATGGCGGCGGGCACCGAGTATTCGTTGAAGCTGCTGCCGCCGTGGTTGTCAATAAATCGCTGCCGCGCCGCCACCACCGGATCGGATGGCACCGCGAAGGGCAGCTTATCAATAATCACGCACGAGAGCGCTTCGCCGCGCACGTCCACGCCTTGCCAAAAGCTCGAAGTGGCAAAGAGCACTGAGTTCGGCGTCGCGCGAAACTTATCAAGCAAGCCTGAGCGCGAGCTTTCGCCTTGCATCAGAATGGGGAAATCAACTTCGGGTTCGACCAACTCGCGCAGCATTTGCATCTGGTTGTAACTGGTCGAAAGCACGAACGCCCGCCCTGCACTGGCGTTGAGCAGCCGGACGATTTCATCGGCGGCGGCTTCGGTAAAGCCCGAACTGCGCGGTTCAGGCATGCGCGGCGGCAGGTATAGCAACGCCTGCGTTTCGAAATCGAAGTTGGACTCGGCGACCAACTCAGTCACTTTGCCAACGCCCAAACGCTCGCGGATAAACTTGAAGTCGCCCGCACTCGTCAGCGTCGCCGAAGTCATCACGACCGATTCAACTTTGCTGAAGAGCCGGTCATTCAAAATCCCCGACGAATCAATCGGCGTCGCCTGCATAAAGAAGCCACGCCCGCGCCTCTCACACCAATACACAAAGCCCGCGTCATCGCCGAGCACGATGAATTCCAGATCGAAGCGCAACTGTTCGGCGCGCCGCTGAATCGCTTCCATTTCCGGCGGCGGATTCTTGACGCCATTCAAACTGGCGACGAGCCGGTCAACTGCGGCCTTCAACGCCATATAACGCTCGCCCGCCGCCGTCGCTTCGTATTCACCGTCCCGCCGTTTGCGCACGAACATGCTCTGTTTGAGCACGAAGCGCCCTTCTTCATTGACCATCACCAGCGACGCACTGCCCGTGAAGGTCTGCCACCAGGTGTCGGCAAATTTGCTGACGCGCGCGCAGACCTTGGTCAATTCGCGCGCGGCCTCGACATCGTTGATCGCCAGCCGCGTGATGTCGCCGATCAAATCTTCGATCTGGTAGCTCGAAACCTGTGCGCCGAAATACTGCGCGGCGATGTCTTCGATTTGGTGCGCTTCGTCAAAAATCACGGCGCTGTAATCGGGCAGAACCTGCCCCCACTCCTTGTCGCGCAAGGCCAGGTCGGCAAAGAAAAGATGGTGATTGACGATGACGATGTCGGCTTCGAGCGCGCTTTGCCGGGCGCGCGTGATGAAACATTCGTCGAAGCTGGGGCATTTCGAGCCGATACAAATATCCGAACGCGCATCCACGTGCCGCCAGAAGCCAATGTTTTCCGGCAAGTCGGTCAGTTCGGCGCGGTCGCCGGTCTTGGTTTCAAAAGCCCAGCGCCGCACCAAATCGAAGTGATCCACTTCTTCCATGCCTTGCAACACCGGCGCGGTCTCGGCGCGCTTCAGCCGTTGCAGGCAGACGTAATTGTTGCGGCCTTTCAAATAGGTCGCTTTGAATTTGCGCGGCAATACTTTTTGCAAAAAGGGGATGTCTTTGAAGAAAAGCTGTTCTTGCAAATTCTTCGTGCCCGTCGAAATGATGACGCGCCGCCCCAGGCCAATCGCCGGCACCAGATAGGCCATCGTCTTACCTGTTCCGGTGCCCGCTTCAACCAAGAGGTGGTGGCGGTTTTCCAGCGCCTCGGCCACAGCGGTTGCCATCGCCATTTGGCCGGGCCTGAATTCGTATTCAGGGTGATGTTTTGCAATGAGACCACGCGGGCCGAAGATTGTTTCCATAGTTGGTGCGGGAGAAATAAAGCTGGTGTGCGGGTGATGCGCGCAGATCAGTCGCTTGCCAGTCGTTGCTGTGTCAGTCAGGTTACGGAAGTGGCAGTCTATCATATAGGCACCGCGCTGTTTCAAGCAGGCAACACGCTTCTCGCAGACAACATTTGGGCTTCGCATGATTTGACGTGTGCCCAAACGATTCGCAGAATGCCTGTGTGGCTGCTTTACGCCGTGATCTGAATCAACCCAACTCATCTGCACAAGGAGAATTTATGAAGCAACAATTGATCGCCCTGCGTTACCTGTCCGGAATTTTCGCGCTCAACCTCGCCTTCGGCCTGGTCTGTTTCGCCCAACAAGCACAAGGCAGCGCGGCGATGAAGGCCGCCAATCCGCACACCGCGCACATGGTCGCCGAGTGGACGCGCGCGCGCGATTACACCAAAGAATATCTGGATGCCATGCCCGCTGACGGGCTCGGCTTCAAACCGACGCCGGAGATTCGCAGCTTTGCCGAGCAAATGCTACATCTCAGCGCGGCCAACTTCCTCTTTGCGTCCGCTGCGGCAGGCAGCGCCAATCCGTATGAGGGGAAAGACCTGGAAAAGCTGGCCGAGTACAAGCAAAGCAAAGACGCTTTGGCGAAAATCGTCATGGAAAGCTACAACTACGTCATTGCCGCCGTGCAAAAGCTGGACATGAGCAAAGCCGATGAGAAGATCAAACTCTTCGGCTCGCTTGAGACCACGCGCGCGGTCGCCATTGAGAAATGCTTCGAGCATCAAACGCATCATCGCGGCCAGACCACCATCTACCTGCGGCTGAAAGGCGCGAAGCCGCCGCAAGAAAAGCTGTTCTAAACCCGTGCTTGCGCGGACGGGGAGCGCTTCATGCTGTCTCCCCGTCGCGCCTTCCTTACTTCTCTCTACCTCTTTCCCGCGCACCGATTGAATCAGCCACACTCCTACGCTACAATCCGCGCGTTCTGAAATCACACTACATCAAACCATTTCTCGAACGTTTTCAGGTAAGCAGTCGCCGGCAAGCAACGCCCACGTAGAACTACGTGATTTGAGGTGGCCCGCAGCGCGGGGACAACGCGCTGTGCAACGCCACCTTCAAAGCGCACCGAAAACTGGCGCGCGCCCAAACCCTTGTTGGCACGTAAAGCAAGCACGTTGAGCATCACACGGAGGAACATTATGAAACTCAAGACCCTGTGGTTAGCAGTGGCGGCCCTGGCGCTGATTACGATCAACGCAACAGCGCAGGTCGGCCGCATCGAAGGCGATGTCGTCAAAAAGGGCACCACCGAAGGTATTCCCGAAGCGGCGGTTGAAATCGTCCGCACCGACATCAAGGGAAATTACCAGGTCAAAACTGACAAGAAGGGCCACTTCCTGCACGCAGGCGTCCCTTACGTCGGCAGCTATACGCTTTTGATCTCGGCGGCCAATTGCGAGCCGAGTTTCCTGACCGGCATTCGCCCGACCGGCGAAGCGCTCAAAGTCGAACTCAACCCCGGCGATGGCCGCAAGATCACGCTGGAAGATTTGAAGCGCTTCCAAGCTGGCGGCGGTGGTGCGGCGGCCCCCGGTGGTGGCGCTCCTGCGGCCAAGCAACCAACCGCCGCTGAAATCAAGAAACAGCAGGAAGAATACGAGAAAGCCAAAGCCTCGAACGAAAAGTCCAAAGCCGACCACGAGACGATGAAGAAAATCTTTGATAGCGGCCTCGCCAAATCCACTGCCAAGGATTACGCCGGCGCGATTGCCGATTTCAATGAAGCCGCCAAACTCGACGCCGAGCAATATGCGATCTGGGCCAACCTGGGGCTGGCGCTGTACAACCGCGGCGTCACAAGTATGAACGAAAGCCTCAAAGGCGACATGTCCAAACGCGACATCGCCAAGCAGGATTTCACCGATGCGGCAGGCGCTGCTGATAAAGCATTGGCGCTGGTTGAAAAAGAACTGGCGGACCCGGCCAAGGCTGCGGACGCCAAGAAGCGCAAGGCGACGACGCTGAAGATCAAAGCCGACGCGCAAGGCCTGATGGCCAAGCGGCTGGGCGTGATGGAGATGGTTGATCCGGCGGTGAAAGCCTATGCCGAGGCGGCTGATCTTTCTGAACTCCCGGCTGACAAAGTCAAATACCACTTGGCGGCGGCTGAGGTTTACTTCGAAGCAGGCAAAGCTGAGGAATCGGTCGCAGCTTACCTCAAAATCATGGAAGCCAATCCTGATAACGTTGATGCGATGTACAAGCTGGGCCTGGCTTATGCCAGCGTGGCGAAGTTCCAAGAATCGGCGAACACCTTCCAGAAATTCCTGGATACCGCGCCCGCGACGGATGGACGCGTGCCTGAAGTCAAAACCGTGCTCAAAGACTTGGTTGTGGGCAACAACCTGCAACCGCCGAAATCCGAGCCGGCTAAGAAGGCTGCGCCGGCCAAAAAGAAGCCCTAGTTCTTCTAACGAAACCAACTCACAAAGCGCCAATGGCTTTTTTTCAAGGGCCTTGGCGCTTTTTTTAATAGGGCTTACGCACAAGAGCATAGAGTTCAGGCTTCAGCCTGTGTTCGCGCTCTCCGAGACAGGCTGAAGCCTGAACTCCATGCTCTTGTGCAGTGCTTTTCTGTGCTTTTTCGTAAGTCCTGTTTGATATTGGATACCTGCCTTACTTGGCACAATTGGGAATTGTGTACCAATTCAGGAACGTGAAGATTTTTTCGGTCGCTGAGCATTCTTGACTGTCAATTCCCCCTAAGCTAATGAGAGGATAAGGCTGGCAAGATGATCGAACTTGGCTCGGCTGCCCCACACGCTGGTTCACAATGCTTGCTTTCCCCGCTGGCGAAAAATAGCCCCGGCTTAACGGCCCAAAATTTCCGTGCACGCGCCGCTGAATGTCACGGCGCACATCAATGTTCAGATTGATTGAGAGGCAAACACTATGAAATCCACGCTTCGCACCCACCGCAATTTCTATTTCGCATTGCTCTTTTGTGGCGCAGGTTTGCTGGCCTTCGGGCTGACGCGGCTGAACTGGCGCGCTGAGGCTGCCGCGCTGCTGAGCCAACCCGGCCAGGGCACGCCCGAAAGCATTTGGCAAGACCAGGGTGCTGTGCGGGTCAAGCAAATCACCGGGCCGAACCGGGCCTATCGGTTGAATCAAAACGCGCTGACGGCGGTGCTCAACCGTGCCCCGCGCGAATTTCGCGCGCCGCTCAAAACCAGCCAGACTGAACTCGCGCTGCCTTTGCCGAACGGCGTGTTGGCGCGCTTCCGCATCGAGGAATCGCCGATTATGGAGCCGGATTTGGCGGCCCGCCTGCCAGAGGTCAAGACCTATCACGGGCAGGGAGTGGACGACCCGACGGCAACGGTGCGTTTTGATTGGACGCCGCAGGGCTTGCACGCGCTGATCCTGTCGGCGCACGGCGACTTCCTGGTCGAACCGGTGAACACGGGCGACACGCTGAATTACATGGCGCATACCACACAGACGCCAGGCCCAGACATGCTGTTGCAATGCGGCGTGACCGGGGCCGATGTGGCCGACGCCATCGCGCGCGGCGTTTACGCCACCGGCAACCGCTCGCTGGCACCGGCTTTCACCAATGGCGCGACATTGCGCACGTACCGCTTGGCCGTGGCCGCGTCGGGCGAATACGCGGCCAATTACGGCGGCGGCAACGTCGCCAACACGCAAACGGCGATCACGTCGGTCGTCAATCTGATAGACGCGATCTATGAAAAGGAATTGGCCGT
The DNA here is from genome assembly GCA_043740245.1 of Acidobacteriota bacterium. Classification (GTDB taxonomy): domain Bacteria; phylum Acidobacteriota; class Blastocatellia; order RBC074; family RBC074; genus JACPYM01. The sequence goes on from JAYUCP010000179.1 coordinate 13,023, forward strand.
GCGCTTCACGCTGGTCAACAACACCAACATCATTTTCACCAACGCCGCGACCGATCCGTATGACAGCGTCGCGCTGGGCGGCGGACTGTCCGGCAACATGGCCAACAGCGCGACGCTGACGGCCAATCAAACCGCGCTCGACAACGCCGCCGGACTCGGCACGGCCAATTACGACATCGGGCATTTGTTCGGCGGCATCCTCGGCTTGCCCGGCGGGTCCGCATCTTTCTCTGGGTTCGCGCAACTGGGCGTCGTGTGCGTCGCCGGGGGCAAGGCCAAAGGCGTTTCGA
>JAYUCP010000180.1:0-5421 GCA_043740245.1 Acidobacteriota bacterium
GAATCAGATCGTCAACGGGCCTTTCACGACGGGCTTGTCGGCGCTCGGACAGTTCAAGGTCTTCACCGTCGCGACGACCGAGTTGGTGATTGACTTGCTCGGTTATTACAGCGCGGAGGTCGTGGATGCCAACGGCGCGGGGTTGCTCTTCACGCCGCTGGCACACCCTGTCCGGCTGTTGGAAACGCGCGCAGGCCAACCGGTCGGCTGTTTCAAACCGAGCGCGCCGCTCAATGGTGGGCAGGTCTATACGCAGACCGCGCGCGGCTTGTGCGATGGGCTGACGCTCCCGGCGGCGGCGCTCGGCGTCGTGGGCAATGCGACGGTCGTCTTTCCAGCGGCGGGCGGCTATCTGACCTTGTGGCCTTCGAGCGCCGCGCAGCCCACCGTGGCGACGGCGAATTACAACGCCGGCCAGGTTGTCAACCGGCACTTCATCGTCGGCCTGGGCAATGCTGACGGGGCGTTCAAAATGTTCTCGAGCGCGACGTCGCATCTGGTGATTGATCTGTCGGGCTATTTCGCACCGTAACGACGGGCCAGCAGCGCTACTGACAACGAGAGCACGTGCGGGCCGGTGCCCGCGCGTGCTCTCGCCGCGCGGCGTGAGCGTGGCGCGCGGATGAGTCGAAGCGTGAAGGCGCGTAGCAGTTGCGCGGTGGTGAGTTATTACGTCCGGGCGGCTGAGTTCGATGGCGTGTCAGTAGCCCGCGCGTAAGCAAGGGCTCGCTTGGCGGAAGTCAGCCCTTGCTTACGCGCGGGCTACTGACACGCCATCCCACTCGATTTAGCCACTACCAGTTTTCCGTGGGCTGAGGACGGCTGAACAATTTATTCGGATGACATGACAGTTGCCGCCACCCAATCGCGCATTTGTAGCTGAGGGCGTTGACGAAGCGACGCCGCTTTCAATCAAGCCGGGACTGCCGTTTCGGTCCCAGCCTTACCAACCACCAATCCCAAAGGAGAAGCTATGATTCACAAAAGAATGTTTCTGCTCAGCGCCACGCTTGCCTTGACCTGCCTCGCGGCGAGTCTGCCAGTCAACGCGCAAGTTATCACGCTGGCCGCCGGTTTGAAGTCGCCGGCGAAGATCATCATCACTGACGGCGGCAATCTGATCGTCGCCGAAGCGGGCACGGGCCACAACGACGGGCGCGTCTCGCTCGTTGACCGCTGCGGCCAGCGCCGCACGCTGCTCGACGGGCTGCCTTCAGGGGCTGCGCCGCCCGAGGGCGGGCCTTCAGGGCCGGCTGGTTTGGCGCTGCGCGAACGCACGCTCTTCGTCGCAATTGGCACGGGCGACGCCACCGTCAACGGGCCTTTCCCCGGCGCTGAGGCGCCAAATCCGAAGGGGCCGTCGTCGCCGATTTTCAGTTCGGTGCTGACCGCCGAATTCGGCGCCGGGATTGACAACCCCGCCGCCGACGTCACGCTCACTTTGGCTGATCACGCCGCGCTCAAAGCGGGCGCCACCTTCACGCGGCAGAGCGCGCAGGGCGACACGGTGAGCGTCAAGCTGCTCGCGGATTTTCCGGATTTCGCGCCCGATCCGTTCGTCGTCGCGCGCGCGGCCAATCTGTTCGCGCTGGCGCTGGACGGCACTACGCTTTACGTCGCCAATGCCGGTCTCAATCTGATCAGCACGGTGAACACCGAGACGGGCGCGACGGCTACGTTCACCGGCTTCGCGCCGCTGCCAAACCCCTTGCCCTTCGGCCCGCCGGTGATTGACACGGTGCCCGACGGCCTGCGCGTTTATAACGATCAACTGCTCGTGACCTTCCTAACGGGGTTTCCTTTTCCGAGCGGCAAGGCCGAAGTCCGCAGTGTCGCGCTCAGCACGCGCAGCGCGGCCACGTTCATCGGCGGGCTGACGACGGCGATTGACGTGCTGCCCGTGAAGACGCGCTATGGCGGCGATCAATTCTTCGTGCTCGAAATCAGCAGCGACCTGAGCAACGGCGCGCCCGGCCGCTTGCTGCGCTTCGATGCGCCCGGCAGCGCGCCGGTCGTGATTGCGGGCGGTTTGATCGGGCCGGTCGGCCTGGCGCGTGACGCTAAAAGCGGCGATCTTTTCATCACCGAAAACTTCACGGGCCGGGTCATGCAGATTCGCGGCACGGAGTTCGATGTCTGCCTGCAAGACGACCGCACGAACGACGTGCTGCGCTTCAATTCACTGACGGGTGATTATCTCTTTATCAGTTGCCGCGCCGGTTTGACGTTGGCGGGGCGGGGCCGCATCAGCCGCGACGGTTGTGTGGTGCAATTGAGCAGCGCGCGCGTGGTGGCGGCGCTCGACCGCTGCTCGATCTCCCCGCTCAATCGCGGCTCGGCGACGATCAAGCGCACTTTTTTCGGTGCGGCGATTTTCATCAATGACAGCGATACCACCAACAACACCTGCACGGGCCGCTAGCAGGTCGCGCAAAACCAAAACGCCGAGACGCAAGGATCTATTCCATGCGTCTCGGCGTTTGATTGTCTGATCGGCTCTTGCTGGTTTATCGCGCTCCTAAATCAAAACATGCAAGATTAGGACACGTAGGACGGACTTTAGTCTGTCCTACCGCATAGGACAGACTAAAGTCCGTCCTACTCTTTGGTGCTCCGCTCTAGTTGCTCGCCACCTGCCGCGCCGCATCCAGCGTTAGCCGCTGTTTGCGGCGATAAGACAAATTCGCCATGTGCGCGGCGATGGCCGATTTGTAACCAAGCTCCGCCGGTGAATTCGGCTCTTTGCGCGAGCGCACGCATTCGACGAAGTTGAGGTAATGGTTCTCGCCCTTGGACTCGCCCTTGATCGGCACGCCGGTGGGACGGTTCAGTTTCTCCGGCGCATAGTTCCAACTGGTCTCTGATCTACCGCTCACCATATCGTTCGCGCCCGCCACCCATTCAATCGTGCCGTCCGCACCCAGGATGCGCACACCCAGGCCGTAGCGGCTGTTGCTGAAGGTGGACTGCCACGAAACGTTAATGTCGTTCGGATAATCCAGAATCACCGAGATGGTGTCAGGCACTTCGCGCCCGTCTTTTTCCGAAAAGATGCCGCCTGTCATATAGGCCGCTGTCGGTACGCCAAGATCAAGCACGCCGATGATCCAGCCGATTTGGTGAACCATGTTTTCGGTGATGTTGCCGCCCGAAAATTCCCACCACAAGCGCCAGTTGATGAACTTATTGGCATCGAACGGACGATCCTGGCGGCCATTCAAAAATGCTTTCCAGTTGACGTTCTGCGCGTTGCAATCCGCCGGGATGGGGCGCACCCATTGGCCTTTGCCGTGCGGCGTGTTGCGGCTCATCCACGCTTCGACCTGCGCGACTTTGCCGACCAGTCCGTCTTTGACCCATTGGCGGGCGTCCATAAAATAGCCTGCGCTGTTGTGCTGTTGGCCGATGCCGATGACGCGCTTGGGATTCTTCTTCGCCGCAGCTAGACAGGCTTCAGCTTCTTCGATGGACCAGGTCATGGTTTTTTCGGCGTACATATCTTTGCCCGCCGCCAGCGTGTCCAAAAAGTGGCGCGCGTGGCAATGCAGCGGCGAAGAGATAATCACCGCATCCACATCTTTCGATTCGAGCATCTTCCGGTGGTCGCCGTAGCCCGTGACATTCGCGCCGAATTTTTTCACTTCGTCCAAACGGCGCGTGTAAACATCCGCGGCGGCCACCAACTCGCAGTTGGGCGCTTTCAGGAAGTCTTTCAAGGTTTCCTGACCACGCGCGCCGGGGCCGATCATGCCCAGGCGGACGCGGTCGTTCGCGCCGAGCACGCGGGCATAGGAAGAAGCGGACAGGGCAGTCGCAACAGTCGCTGTGGCAGTGCCGGTGATAAAGGTTCTGCGTTCAATCTTGTTCTGGGTCATAGATGGTTCCTCTCTTGAAATCGGACTAGCAGTTGGAATGGGTTGTGTTTTGCACGCGCAGCATAAGATGAGTTGTTCAGACAAGCAAAGCAGAAAACGGAAAATCATGAAGTAGACCTACGGCAAGGGCAATCTGCCGCAGTGCCTGCGCTTTCACTATTTCGATTCAGTCATTCCAGCAAGCAAGGTCTGGCAATCAGTGAAGTAGCCGTGCAAACTGTGTGACTATGAATACACGAAGAGAGTTTATCCAAACATCCGCCTACGTATTGGCTGCCGCATCCGTGCCGCCAGCCGCGCGTGCGGCGCAATCCGCCACCACTCCCTGGTACGACCGCCCGATGCGTTGGGCGCAACTCACCTTGGTGGAAGATGATCCGGGCAACTACGATCCGGCCTTCTGGCTGGATTATTTCAAGCGCACGCATTCTGACGCGGCGTGTTTATCGGCGGGCGGCTGCGTCGCCTATTACCCGACCAAAGTGCCGCTGCATTACCGCAGCAAGTTTTTGGGCGACCGCGATTGTTTTGGCGAACTGGTGGCGGGCTGCCGAAAGCTGGGCATGAACGTGATCGGCCGCACTGATCCGCACGCGGCGCAGCAGGAGGTTTACAACGCGCATCCCGATTGGATTGCCGTGACCGCTGACGGCAAGCCGCGCCGGCATTGGGCCGATCCGACGCTGTGGGTGACGTGCGCGTTGGGGCCGTACAACTTCGAGTTTATGACTGAAGTCACGCGCGAGATCATGCAGATCTACAAGCTGGACGGCATTTTTAGCAATCGCTGGCACGGCTCCGGCATGTGCTATTGCGAGCATTGCCAGCGGAACTTCAAGAAGTTTTCGGGACTGGAGTTGCCGCGCACGAACAACCCGCAAGATGAAGCGCGGCGGCAACACACGCTCTGGCGGCAGGCGCGGCTGTTTGAGCTGTGGCGGTTGTGGGATGGCGAGATCAAGCAGATCAATTCAAACGCGAGCTACATTGCTAACGCGGGCGGCGGCGCGCTGAGCGATCTGGACATGAAAACCATCGGCGAGCTTGCGCCGACATTGTTCGCCGACCGGCAAGCGCGGCGCGGTTTGATGCCGCCGTGGGCGAACGGGAAGAACGGCAAAGAGTTCGCCGCGACGCTGGGCCACAAGGCCATTGCGGGCATTTTCAGCATGGGCGTCGAAGAGCCGTACCGCTGGAAAGATTCGGTGCAGAGCGGCGCTGAGATTCGCCTGTGGGTCGTGGACGGCACGGCGCACAACCTGCGCCCGTGGTTCACGAAATTCAATGGCAAGGTGATTGACAAGCGTTGGCTGAAAGTCGTCGAAGACTTGTACGGCTGGCACTATCGCAACGAAAAATATCTGCGCAATGAAAAGTCGCTGGCGCGCGTGGCGATGGTGTATTCGCAACAGACCGCGACGTTTTATGGCGGCGAACAGGCGCGCGCTAAAGTCGAAGATCACGCGCTGGGCTTTTACCAAGCCCTCGTCGAAGCGCGCGTGCCGTTCGACATGGTGCATGACCTGTTGCTGGACGCCGAACATCT
>JAYUCP010000181.1:0-13246 GCA_043740245.1 Acidobacteriota bacterium
GCCACCTGGCAAGCAGATGCAACGCTTGGCGGGCCAATAACATAGCACTGATTTCAAAGGACTTAGGCTTAACCTGGCGCACATGGGTAAAGAACCCGCTCCACACTTCGTGGAAGGTTTTCCGAAAGCTTGCGCATGAAAACGACCCCGCTCGCCAAACCAACTGCCAGTGAGTTGCAACAACTCGCCCCGTTCCGCCAACTGCCCGCAGAGCAATTGGCGCAGCTTGCCGAATTGATTTCGCGCCGGCAATTTCCAGCTAACACATCGCTGATGATGGCGGAGCAAGCCGGCGATGTCGTTTACTTCATCCTCGACGGCACCGTCAAAGTTCACCTCGAACAAGCCGATGGCAGCGAAGTCATCATCTCGATTTTAGGGCGCGGTGAAATCGTCGGCGAGATGAGCGCGCTGGGCGTTCCACACCGCTCAGCCAGCGTGCTGACGCTCGAAGCTTCGACGCTGCTCTGGCTGGATCGCGCAACCTTTCAGCGTTGCCTGATGAACATGCCGATGCTGGCTTACAACTTGGCGGGCATCCTGTCGTTGCGCTTGCGCCACGCCAACGAAAAGATTCGCGCGCTAGCCACGCAATCGGTCGAAGCGCGCCTGGCCCGCCAGGTACTGCTGTTCGCCGATCAATACGGCCAGTCACAACCGAACGGCGACATTCACATCCCGCTGCGCCTGACGCAAAGCGATCTGGCCGCCATGACCGGCTGTTCGCGCGAACACGTCAACAAAGTCATCGTCTCTTACAAAGAGCGCAACTACCTTTCGGTTGACCGCCACTACCACCTGACCGTGCACAACCTGGCCGCGCTGAAACGCCGCGCTTGACCTTGCTCAAAAAAAGAAAAGCGCAGACGCGCTGTCAAAGCCAAGCTCCAACATTGCGTCTGCGCCAAAGCGGGCCGAGGCAGAGAGGGGTAGCAGAGAAGAACTTTGCGTCACGCCGCCCATCGTCTCGCGTGACGACGGGCGCAGCATAGCCGCACTTGCTTTATCTGGCCGCGACCGTAGTCACAGACGCCGCGTGACTTTTGTCACTGTTCGCGCGGCGGCCAATGATTTGCCGGTCTTCGCAGGCGATTCTGCAAAACAAAAAGCAGCGAATGGTTGAGCGCCATTCGCTGCTTTCAGTTTTACTCAACACGGTTTCAATCTGCAGAAACATACAGCCCTGCAATTGCTACCGCTCGCCCTTGCCGCCCGTGCCCGCCGTCACCGGCGCTTTCTTCAAATACTTGTCGTACCACGCCAGATAGCGCTCGTAGCGGTCGCGCACATAGCTGGGCCGCTGGATGCCGTGGTTCTCGTTGGGGTAGATAATGAGTTGCGTGTCAATGCCAAGGCTGCGCAGCGCCTGATACATCTGCTGGCCGCCTTGCACAGGCACGTTGAAATCGCGTTCGCCGCCCAAAAACAGTGTCGGCGTCTTGATGCGGTCGGCGTGCAGGAAGGGGTAGGAGATCTTCTGATAGGTTTCCCAGGCTTTGGCTTCCCACGGCGGGCCGATTTCGTAATCGTACTGAATGATGTATTGATCGGTGCCGTAAAACGCCACGGTGAAAGCCGTGCCCGCGCCGCTCGTCGCCGCTTTGAAACGCGTGTCGCTGGCGATCAGGTAATCGGTCAGGATGCCGCCGTAACTCCAGCCGCCCACGCCCAGTTTGTCGGGATCAGCCACGCCCATTTTGATGACGTGATCCACGCCGGCGTGCAGGTCTTCGACTTCGTAATGGCCCCAATCGGCGAAGATCGAACGCGAGAATTTCTGCCCGCGTCCGGAACTGCCGCGATAATTCACCGCCAGCACCGCGTAGCCATTCGCCGCGAAGAATTGCCGTTCGGTGCTGAACGAATGTTGATCCTGCCCGTTCGGCCCGCCGTGAATGCGCAGCAGCAGCGGAACCTTCGTGCCTTTGACGTACCCGGACGGATAGGTCAGCAACCCGCCGATGTCTGTGCCGTCTTTGCTTTTGAAATTGACCTCTTCGGTTTGACCGAGATCGAGTTCGGCGAACAGCGCGTCGTTGTGATGCGTGAGTTGGCGCAGCGCGCCGTTTTCAAAGGCGTAAACTTCGGTGTATTTCACAGCGCCGCCTGACAACACGATGGAACGCCCGGCTTCACGTTCCCAGGTCGAGATGGCGATTGGCGAGGGCAAGAGCCGCTCTACTTTGCCGCCCGCCAAATTCACGTATGCCGGATAGACCGAGCGATTGTCGGTGACGGTGAAGCTGATGGATTTGCCATCGGTGCTGAAACGCGGGCCACTTACACCACGGTCGAGCGCTTCGACAGCGGCCAGGCGCGCGGGCGCGGCGCTGCCGTCCGCTTTCACCAGCGCGAGATGGCTCATGCTATAGGCGTTCCATTTCTTTTCCTCGCCTTCGAGAAACGTGAGCCATTGCCCGTCGGGGCTCCATTCAGCGCGCCCGCGCCCGACGCGATTGCTGGCCGTGGTCAGTGGCTTTTCGGTTACGCCCGCTTTGGCTTCGGCGACGAACAACTGTCCATCAATATCGCGGTCAGGGTCGGCGGCGTGGTTGCTGGTGAATGCGAGGCGCGACCCGTCGGGCGACCAGACCGGCGACGATTCATCCCATTGGCTTTTGGTCAGGCGTTCCGTTTTCTTCGTCGCAATGTCGAAGAGGTAAATGTAGCTGTGGCGGCCCGACAACAAATAACCTTGCCCGTCCTGTTTGTATTTGTAGCGGTCAATCACGATGGGCTTCGGTGGTTTGGGCTTGCCGCCGCTCTCCGCCGCCGCCGCATTGGCCTCGGCCTCGGGATCGGGATCGCCGATAACCAGCGCCAAACGTTTTGAATCAGGCGACCATTCGTAGCTTTGCAACCGTCCCTTCAAGTCGGTTCCAATGTTCGTAAGCTGCACAGCCTCGCCGCCGCTGCGGTCGAGCAGCCAGACCTGATTGCCCTTGACTGGGCCTTTGCGCGACGACGTGAACGAGAGGAATTTGCCATCGGGGCTCCAGCGCGGCGCTGACTCACTCTCTTCGCCCGCCGTCATCTGGCGTGTGACCTTGCCGTCGAAACTGGTTGTCCAAATGTGCGCGTTCGATTTGTCCTCTTTGACATCAAGCGCCGAGACGACATAGGCGACCCATTGGCCGTCGGGCGAAAGTTGCGGGTCGCGCACTTCGCGCAAGCGCGGCAGGTCGTCGAGCTTGAGCGCGCGCTTGGCGGGTTGGGCGCTTTGGGCGAACAGCGCGGCAGCCAGGGCCAGCATGAACAGCAGCGAACGGGAAAGTTTGCGAGTGAACATCGGATGAACCTCCTCTGGTTTTTGGTGCAAGTGGAACTGCGTTGGTGTGCGGCGGATTATACGGCGAGCGGGCGCGAGAGTCACAACGTTTAGGCATCGTGTGGCTGGCGATTAGGCTTCGGAGATCAATTGCAAGCCGCGCACATGGCTGAAATGCGTGCGGTTGTGCGATACGAGCGGCACGTTATAAAGCAGGGCGGTGGCGGCAATCCAGGCGTCGGCAATTACAATTTGAAAGCCGTCACGTTGCACCTGATACCGCAGCGCCGCCCATTGCCGGCAAAGTTCGCGGTCGGATTCGATGACGGTGTAGGGTTGCAGGAACGTTTCCAACTCGGCGCGTTTGCGCGCGCCCCAACTGTGCGCGTCAGCCCAGAAGTCGAGTTCGGCCAGCGTCATAAACGAAAGGTAGAGCAACTTGCCATCGAGGTGTGGCCGATAGAGTGCGTGCCGTGTATCGCGTTTGAAGGTGTAGGAAACCACATCGGTATCCACGATCACGAAGTTCATCACGCAATACTCCGCGGGCCGCTGTCGCGCCTTGATTCCCGCACAAAGTTCACCAGGTCGTCCACGCTTTCTTCCGCCGGGAAGAATTCTCCGAGTTTGAGCAACTCGTCAAATTTCACCGGCTTTTTCCCTTGCTCCGCCGCCAACTGCGCCAGCGACTTGCGCGGCTTAATGGGCCGGTTTGCCGCTAGCCGGTCAAGCAATCGCTCCTGTTCTTCGGGCGGCAGGGTAAGTGCGTCATCCAACACTTTTTCAAACGTAACCGCGGTGAGTTCCATCATGAGATTTCTCCTTTCAATGTGATGCCGCGCCAGCATAGCGGAAGCCCACGCGGCAAACAATCCTCCTGTGTTGACGGTCATTGCCATTGCCATTGATTGATGGAATGAAAAGCTATGCTGCTTGCGACCCATGCCCGCCACCGCCCGGCGTTTCAATCACCAGCCGATCACCGCGACGCGCCTTGAGCGAAAACTTGCTGGGCAACTTCTTGCGTTTGCCGTGCGCATCAATCAATTCAGCCGTGCCAACTTTTCCCGGCGCGCCGCCCTGCAATCCATACGGCGCAAGCTTGCGGCGATCCGCCAGCAACGAGACTTGCGCATCGGTCAGCAATTCAATCTCACGAATCGCCCCATCGCCGCCGCGCTGTTTGCCCGCGCCGCCCGAACCGCGCCGGATGGCGTAGCGGCGCACGCGCAATGGATAGGCGTATTCCAGCGCTTCAATCGGCGTGTTCAGCGAGTTGGTCATATGCGTATGCACCGCCGAAATGCCGTCAGCATTGGGCCGCGCGCCCATGCCGCCACAGACCGTCTCGTAATAGGCGAATTCGCGCCCCAACCGCGCATCCCAGCCGCCGATAGTCAGATTATTCATCGTGCCTTGCGAAGCGGCGGGAATCAGGTTGGGAGCAGCCTGCGCCAACGCTTTCAACAACACATCCACGATGCGCTGCGAAGTCTCTACATTGCCGCCGGCCACCGGCGCGGGCGGCAGGGCATTGACGATGGTGCCGGCGGGCGCGATCACTTCCAGCGGTTCGAGAATGCCCGCGCTCGCCGGGACATCGCCGGGGATCAGGCAGCGAAAGACGTAATAGGCCGCCGACACGGTGATCGCTTCGACGGCATTGATCGGGCCGCGCACTTGCGGCGCGCTGCCCGTGAAATCAATGCGCGCGCGTTCGCCGCGAATTGTCACCTTAACCGCGATGCGCACCGGCTCGTCTATCTCGCCATCGTTGTCTAAAAAATCTTCGGCTTCATACACGCCATCCGGCAGCAGTGCCAACGTGCGCCGCATCAGCCGCGCGGCGTATTCGACCAGATGCCCGGCGTAAGCATCGGCCTCTTTGAAGCCATAGCGCGCCACGATTTCCTGCAAGCGGTCGCTGCCTACGCGCAACGCGCCCAACTGCGCGGCGAAATCGCCCTCACGTTCGTCACGCCCGCGCACATTTGCGAGCAGGAAGTTCCAAACCTCGCGCTCCAACTCGCCGCCGCGCACGATGCGCAAAGGCGGAATGCGAATGCCTTCCTGATAAATCTCGGTCGCCGCGCCCATCGAACCCGGCGTCGCGCCCCCGATGTCGGCGTGGTGCGCGCGGTTGGCGACATAAAAGAGCAGGGATTGCGGATTGCAGATTGCGGATTGCGGATTGCGGATTGCGTGTTGATCTTTTGCTGTGTGTCTTCTTAGTTGTTGCGCGTGGCCGGAGCTACCGCCGTCTGCTGACCAATCCGCAATCCGCAATCCGCAATCCGCAATCTCAAATACAGGCGCGACCATCGTCACGTCTGGCAGATGCGTGCCGCCAGCATACGGGTCATTCAGGATCACGACATCGCCCGGTTGCATCTGGCAATGCTCAATCGCCGCCTTAACCGACATCGGCATCGAACCCAGATGGACGGGCATGTGATCGCCTTGCGCGATGATGCGCCCGCGCCGGTCAAACACGGCGCACGAATAATCGCGCCGCTCTTTGATGTTCGGCGAAAAGGCCGTCCGGCGCAGGCTCACGCCCATCTCTTCGGCGACGGAGGTGTAGAGCGAACGGTAAATTTCGAGGGTGATGGAATCCATTGCTGTAGCCGGTAGTCGGTAGCCGGTAGCCGGTAGTCAGTAGTCAGTAGTCAGTAGTCAGTAGTCAGTAGTCAGTAGTCAGTAGTCAGTAGTCAGTAGTCAGTAGTCAGTAGTCGGCTAATTAATCTCGTACCCCAAACCGACTACTGACTACCGACTACCGACTACTTCAGTTTTCCCAGCGCCGCCTTCGCCGTTTGCTGAACGCCGGAATCGCGGTCGCCAATGGCCGTTTGTTCCAGCGCAGCGCGTGCTTCAGTTGCGCCCCACTGGCCCAACCAGTACGCAGCTTTGCGGCGATATTCGGGGAAGTTGTGTTGTTGCAGGATGCCGATCAGTTCGTGCAGGCCGTTGCGCGTGTGCTGCAATTCCACGGTGGTCGCTTCGGCAACTTGACGCAACTTGGGATCGTCGTGATCCACGAATTCAAACAGGAAGCTGATGGCCTTGCGCGAAAAGCGCACGTCGCGCATTTGGTTGACGACGAGTATGCCAAAACAGCGCGCCCGCAGATCGCCTTCATCGGTGACTCTGACATTGCCGGTGTTGACCAGCACGTTCAGTGTCGCATTGCGCGCGCGATGCACATTGAACGAACCAAGCGCCAAACCGAGTGCCGCCCGCACCCGCCAATCCTTGTCGGTTTGCAGCGCTTCGATCATCGGATCAATGGCTTCTTGATTGCCGAGCTTGCCCAGGGCTTCGACCGCCGCCACACGCACTGTGGCATCGGCGTCTTGCAAGAGGCCCAGCAAGGAGTCGTTGACGCGCGGGTCGCAAGTTTTGGTTAATGCTTGCGCCGCCTCAATACGTAGCTTGGCTTGGGTGCTTTTCAATGCGGCAGCGGCTTTGGCAATGGATGCTGTGTTGGCGGCGTTTTCAGCCATCGCCTCGCACTGTTCATAAAGCGCAGGGGTTTTGTTGAATTGCGCCCGGCCGATGGTTCCCAGCAATCCCATCAAGAGCCAACTAGACAACACGAGCACGCTCCATTTTTGCCTTTTGCCTTTTGCCTTTTGCCTTTTGCTTTCTTGCATAACTTCCTTAAGACATCGTATCCGGGTTCTCCGGCGTCAACAGCTTCATTGCGCGCGCTGCGTGGCCCAGCGCGATGACGATGTCGCTGATAAATTTGTCGCTGAGCGTGCGCCGCAACACGGCCCAATCCAGCGCGCGCAATTTGACGATACTGTCATACAGCGCCAACTCGCCCGCTTGAATGCGTTGTTCTTGTGCAGGCGTGAACACTACCAGTTTGTGCAGCTTGGCGTAATTGATTGACTCGAAGGCGTGACCCAACAGCTTGACGCGCGCGCGCAGCTTGAACGCTTCCAACGCCACAGGCGGCGAGCCTTGCCCCTGTACAGCAGCTTTGCTCTCAGCGTCGTCGTATTCCTGATCGCTGGCGAGCGCGTCGCCTTTCAAGCGGTACGTCGCCAGATCGAGCGCCTGTTTCAAGCGTTGTGGCACGTCGTTGTTGGTATAGCCGTGCTGCCAGCACGACAAAAAGCCGTACACCGAATGCAGGCCAAAGCAACTGTACTCCTTGATCTTTTCGCGGAAGTTCACCGGCGCGGTTTCGCCGCGCATCAACGCCGTCTGGCCCAACGCGCAATTGTTTTCGTATTCGGCCAAGCCGCGATCAATCACCGCCGCCAACTCAATCTTCTCGCCATAAGCATTCGCCCACGTCGCCTGTGCGGGCGGCACGAGAATCGAGAACGCAATCAAGCCCCACGGCAAATGTTCGTGCAACAATTCGCCCCGCCCGTGCGCCAGCGTCGAAACCGGGTCGTAGCGGAATTGGCGGTCATCGAATTTGAACAGATCGCTTGGCTCACAGCGGAACAACTGCTTCGCGCTCTCGGCCACATCGCGCAACGTGTAGCGATTCGCGCCCGCCACGACGGGCTGATCCAGACTCACGCCCGCTTCCAAAAAGGTTTTCAAAAAGCTGTTCTCGTGCACCTCGGCATCGCGTTGGAAATAGACATAGCGTTTGCCGTTGACCTCTTTGTCAGCGGCGTAGCGCGTGCACAGATGTTCAACCGCGTTCGTGCCGTCAGCCAATTTGAAGCCCTTGCCAAACGCGCGCACCGCGTGAATCAACGCCGATGCATTGCCCAAATCGCGCGCGTAATGCTCAGTCATCTCATTGATCGCCCGCAACGCATTGGCCTGATCGGCAGGCAGCGTCACCGGCGACAGGTTCTTGCCTGCCGAACGCGGCGCGGTGGAATTGAATGTCTGCGGCTTCTTTTCATCGAACCAGCCGGCGTTGTACGCAGCGGCCGCGCCCACGCCAGCGGCGGCGAGCGCGCCCACGCCGAGCAGCATGAAATTGCGGCGGCCCGATTCAGGTGGTGTGGTTGCGGATGTGGCAGTGTGCTTGAGTTCTTGTTTCGGTTGTTTGGTCTTCTTGCTCATCGTTTCTGCGGGGCACAGGGTATGTGGTGGACAGCGAGCGATTGCAGGTCTGTGCGGTTAGGCTGCTTTCAAGAGGGCCTCAGCCTGCATGAAATCAATCGTCACATCGGCGGGCGGCAACACGGGCACGTGTGCGTGCTTGCCGTGAAAAGGTTCGAGCAGCTTATCCAATTGATGGCCCGTGTCACGGTCAACATAGGCCTGATGGCAAAGCGGGCAAACGGCGGCAGGAATGCGCCGAATCAAAACTTTGACCAGCGAGCCGCGCCGCTCAAACGCTTGCATGGTTTCACCGGGTTCAGGGATGCCTGGGCAGTTGCCGCTACAACGAGTTCTCATTTTCGTTTCCTTTGGCCTCGTTGGCCTTTGCCTTTCTTGCGTGTCTTCCAATCGGGTTCCCACAGAGCACGATCCGGAATGTAGGCCGTGACCACGGTCGCAAACTGTTCGCCGGGCACGAATTCTAGCACAACGTGAAATGGAATCCGGTACGCCGCCAACTGGTGCAACAACAACACACGCTCGCCATAATCTTCAACCACTTCGCCAAAAAACACGGCGGCTTCCAAATCCTCCGTCGTCAAGCCGTCTTTCCGGGCCTCGGTTATCGCATGGGGCAAAGACAGATCAAGTTCAATGGCTCTGTTGCGGAGTAGCATTCGCAGATGTTCGAGTATCATTGTTTGCCCTCACGCTCATCGTACTGTATCGGCGCGCTTGCGCATCTGCCCCACCGCCCGTTTGATCCCTTCCTCCACCAACCTCCACGCTTCATCACGCGGGTTGAAGGAAGAAACCAACTCGCCTTTGCGGGGCAGGTTTTCCAGCCTGGCAATATCCTCTTCTTCTTTCCAATCGCACGGCGACAACAGCACGGGCAGCACGACGGCTTTCTTTTCATCCATCAACTGCTTCGCCAAGGGCCGTTCTTTGTCTGTGATGTAATCCGAAGCCAAAAACTGACGGCTGACCATAAACAAAATAATCCGCGCTTCGGCCAAACGCGCCTGGATGGTTTCGTCCCAGTCTTCGCCGGGCACGAGGTCGGTGTCGCGCCAGGGCGTGATGTAACCGCGCCGCGCCAGCACTTTCAGGCTGGGCAGCAACTGCTTCACCTTTTGCTCGTCGGCGTGCGCGTAGCAGATAAACAGCGGCAATGGGTTCTCTTTGGGCGCGCTGGCTTCGGGGCTTTCCACTTCACGCAGCGTGTCTTCGACCGGCACCATCACCGTTTGGCCGTCAGCGCGGCGTTCGGCGCGTGCGGTTTCGTGGCGTTGGGCGGCCTCGCGCAAGAGTTCCAGTTCCGTCCAGGCGCCAGGCTGGGCTTCGCTTTCGACGAAGGTGCGCACGGGCAGTTTGTCGTTGAGCACGCGCATCTCGGCGAGGATGAATTCCGCCAGCCAGACGCGTTCGTCGGCGTTTTCGCCCACCACGTAAACATCGGTGAAGCGGCCTTCGTGATCGCCGCGCACCAGCGCCCGCGCCTGGCCGCGCGCCAGCACTGCGCCGCGCAACCAGCGCGCTTGCTGCTCGCTCAAGGTGTGTGAACGGACGATGAAACGCGGCAACAGCCCCGGCGGGCGCACGTCGTCGTAGCGGAATTGAATCCGCCGCGCTCCGCCGCCCGTGAATTCGGTCAACGCGCCCGGCTGATTCGCATTCAGCAGCGCCGGTACCAGATAAAGCCCCTTTTTGCCTTCGACCGGGAAGCACAACTCGAACTTTTCCATGAGCGCCAGCAGGAAGGCGTGCATGTGCGCCGGATACGTCCGTTTGTTTTTGAGCGCTTTCGGTAAGTCGCTGAGACGCAATTCGCCGTTGGTCTCGTGTTTTTGCAACCAGCGTAAGATCGTGTAAATGCCACCCACCAGCCAGCGCGGTTTCAGCACGCTGGTGTCGCGCAACCGCGCGTCGTCGCGGTAATTCAGCGCGATGCCCAGGCAATTCAGGATCGTCGCCAAAATCTCCTGCTTCTCCGCCTCTGTCACGCCCAATCCAGCGCAGATTTCACGGTAATCGGCAAAACTTACGAAGCTGTCTTCCATCTCTTCCAGATGCGTGCGCACGCGCGCCCAGGCTGGCGCGATCTTTTGTCGCACGCTCTCCATCTCACCGGCCAATTGGCCGAGCAATTCGCGCAGCGGTGCGATGCCCACGCGCGGGTCGCAATCCGTCCGCACCACGGCTTTCACTTCCGGATATTTTTCTCGCAGGAAGTATTCATCCACGGTGAACGGATGCGCTTTGAACTGATTGAGCGCGATGACCACGGGCGACCCTTTGCCGTAGCTGCGGATCAGCCGCAGCCAGTATTCGGCCTCTTGCATAGGCCGACCTTGCCGCCCGCTGAGCACGACTAGATAAATGCTGCGCTCAGAGAAAAAGAACTGATGCGTTTGGTGCAAAAACTCCTGCCCGCCAAAATCCCAGACGTGCGCTGTGATGGTGGATGGGCTTGCCGTCAGCGGCAACGGGTGGCGCTCAATGCCGGGCGTCTCTGGTTCTTGCGCATCGTGCGCGACGCCCCGCAATGCCTTGCTCAACGAAGTCTTGCCCACCCGCCCGTGGCCCACCAGCAACAGCTTTACCTCGTTCAACGGCTTCGCTTGCCGTTGCCGCTGACCGAAATAAAACGCCAGGATTGCTCGCGGATCGGCGGGTTGTTTTCCCTCATTACTGGTTTCGTGCCAAGGCCGTCCCAATACGTCTGGCGGCAGCCCAAGACCGGGGTTATCGTGGAGAAAAAGCTGCTTCAGCGCTTTTAACTGGCCCAGCGATTCTGGCAGCGATGTAAGTCGGTTGTCGGAGAGACTGAGCGTCTGCAACTGCGTAAGTTGGCCCAGCGACTCTGGCAGCGCCATCAGTTTGTTGTTATCGAGGTAAAGCTTCTGCAACTGAGTGAGTTGGCCCAGCCACTCCGGCAGCGCTGTCAGTCGGTTGCTAGCTAGATAAAGCATCCGCATTTGCGTGAGTTGATTCAGCCACTCCGGTAGCGCCGTCAGTCGGTTGCTGTGAAGGTAAAGCCGCTGCAACTGAGTGAGTTGGCCCAGCCACTCCGGCAACGCCGTTAGTCGGTTGCTGTGAAGATTTAGCTTCTGCAATTGCGTGAGTTGGCCCAGCGAAACTGGCAATTCGGTGAGGCCCATAAGGCCGAGACGGAGTTCCTTCGCCCCCGATCGCCGTGCCGATTCAATCTTCTGTTCCGCTTCTCGATACGCTGCGTCTCGTGCCATCGTCACTGCCTTTCACTAACCAGGTCTGCAATTGCAGGGAAGGTTGGCACCACGCCTGGGAGCGCCCGCATCCCTGACCTTGTTGGCGAATTCGCCACACTGGCTTTGATGCCCTGAAAGGGCGACATTCAGTAGCCGTGGGCAGCGCCCACGGAAAGGCGCGTGCAATCCCTCGGCCCTGAAGGGGCCGCATTCGACTTCAAATGCGGCCCCTTCAGGGCCGGGAAACATCTTCGGTCGCTCCGTGGGCGTTGCCCACGGCTATTGAATGTCGCCCTTTCAGGGCTGGGGAAACACGTGGTCGCGGCCTCAATCCCCATACCGCCCCACCGTCCGCCACACCTCCACCACCTGCTCGCCGCGCGTGCAATAGAGCCGGTCGTACAGATTCACGTTCGGATCGCAGTGCGGCACGATCAGTTCGACGCGGTCGCCGACTTTGAACGCGCGGCTGGGCTGGTTGAAGGTCAGGATGCCGTGTTCGTCGCCGCCGTACCCCATCGTCACGCCGGTCACGCCTTTGAGTTCGGGCAGGTGTTTGGGTTTGTCCGAGGCGAAGGCCTTGATGCCCGCGTCGGTCGTCGCGTGGTCGTCGTAGCTCTGGCTGATGATCGTCCCCAGCACTGTCAGCGAGGGCGCGAAGTCTTCGTAAACCGCCCCGCCGCGCCCGCCAATCGAGCGGTACTCGACATCCATAAACACATACGAACCGCATTGCAGTTCGGTCATCTTTCCCAAGTCAGGGCCCGCCAGTTCTGGGTCAATGTTGTAGGTGCCCGTGCTGCCGCCGGACATGATCTCCAAGGGCAGGCCGCGCCGTTTCAATTCGGCGAAGGTTTCCAGCACCGGCGTCATCACTTTGGCCGAATGCGCTTGCCGCGCCGCAAAGGTGTTGACGTGCGCCGACGGCCCCGAATAGCCGTGGATGCCGCGCAGCCGCAGGTTCGGCAGCTTGGCAACCTGTTCGGCCAGCGCCAGCGCGCGTGCGCCCGCCGGGATGCCGGTGCGGCGTCCGCCGGGGTCTACATCAAGCACGAGGTTGAGCTTCAACCTGGCGCTGGCCGCCGCGTCGTTGAGTTGGTTGGCGTGATCGAGATTGTCCACCGCCGACAGCGTATCGGGCGCGAGCCGCGTCAGTTTCAGCAAGCGTTCGATCTTGGGTTTGCCGACCAGTTCGGTGGTGATGAGCAGGCCGCGCAATCCGGCGGCGGCAAAGGCTTCGGCCTCGCGGATGGTGGCGGCGCACAGGCCGATGGCTCCGGCTTGCAGTTGGCGGCGCGCGATCTCTACGCATTTGTGCGTCTTGCCGTGCGGACGCAAATTGATCTTGGCGGCCTTGGCGTGCGCGGCCATCTTCGCCAGATTGGCTTCGAGCGCGTCCAGATCGAGCAGCAACGCGGGCGTGACCAGATCGGCTTTGGTGATCGTCTTGCCGTTTGTCAGGCGCGCGTCAATTTCAGCGGGCGTGTAACCGGTGGTTGTTGTGCGCAGAATCGTTGGGGCTACGATCAGCCCCAAGCCATTGCGCAGGATGGTGCGGCGCGATGTGTTCATAAGCTCGGCTCCTTGTGGTTGAAATGTTGATACGGTGAACAGCGCGGGCATCAAAACGCAGTTTGGTGTGGAGTGTCAACGGCCAAAGGGAATAAGACGGCACGGCAAGAGTAGCGCAATCTGTCCAGATTGCGTTGCTTCTTAA
>JAYUCP010000182.1:0-5405 GCA_043740245.1 Acidobacteriota bacterium
GAAAAGAGACAGCGAAGTGGCGGCGGCCGTGGCCGGTAAAATCGGCTTGACCCCCGTCGTCGCCGACACCAGCATCAAGCACCCCAACGTGCAACAAAATCAGGAGAGCGAATACCAGTTGCTCAAACGATTGGCGCAACGCAACGAGTATGAATTCTATGTTTTCAATAAAGACCTAGTCTTTCGCAAACCTGCCAATGACAAGACGGGGGAAATCAAGCTGGAATGGGGCAAAGGTCTGGTCAGCTTTTCTCCTGAACTCAATCTCGCGGAACAGGTCGGCAAAGTCGAAGTGCGCGGCTGGGATGTGAACGCGAAGCAGGCCTTTGTCGGCAAGGCCAACCAGGGAGACGAATTAGGACGTGATCCGAACCGGCGCAGCGGCGCCGAGTTCGTCAACAAAGTATGCACGGGGGCTGACAAGGGCGGGATGAATGTGCGCATTCCGGTTTATTCCCAGCAGGACGCCGACCGCCGCGCCCACGCAATTTTTAAGGGGCGCTCGGAAAAACTCGTGCAAGGGAGCGGCGAGTCCATCGGCCTGCCGGAAATCCGTGCCGACCGAAACATCGAGTTGGGGGGCATGGGCAAGCTGTTCAACCGCACCTATTACATCGAACAGAGTACGCACACGATCAACAGTTCCGGTTACAAGACCACCTTCAAGGTGAAGGAGGCGACCCAATGAACCTGCTGGATATGCTCCAGCCAGAAGACCACGAGGCAGGGCGGGTCGAAGGCGTCGCCATCGGCCTGGTGACGAACAACAAGGATGAACAGGGACTGGGTCGCATCAAGGTGAAATACCCGTGGCGCGAAGCAGACGAGCAAGAAAGCCACTGGGCGCGGCTGGCCGTGCTGGCGGCAGGCAAAGAGCGCGGCACGTTCTGGCTGCCGGAAGTAGGCGATGAAGTCTTGCTGGCTTTCGACAAAGGCGACATCGAACACCCTTACGTGCTCGGCGCGCTTTGGAATGGCCAGGATAAACCGCCTGACACGAACGCGGACGGCGACAACAATACCAAGATGATCCGTTCGCGCAGCGGGCATCAGGTCACGCTGTTCGATAAAACGGGCGAAGAACGCGTGGAGATCAAAACCCAGGGCGGTCACACGATCCTGCTGGATGACAAGGCCGGTTCGGCACGCATCGAGGTGAAAGACAGTTCCGGGTCGAACAAGATCGTCATCGAGACGGTGCAAAACAGTTTGACCATCGAGAGCGGCCTGAACCTCAAGATTAAGTCACAGATGATAGACATCGAGGCAGGCGCCACGATGAACATCAAATCCAGCGGCACGCTGACGCTCAAAGGCGCGCTGGTGCAGATCAACTGAGCGAGGGAATTCACGATGGGACAGCCCGCCGCACGGATCGGAGATCAAACGAGCCACGGCACGCCGCTAGCGCCGGGACCGGGCAGCGTCAATGTATTAATCGGCGGCAAACCCGCCTGGCGCGTAGCCTCGGATTTTCACGCCTGTCCGCTGGTGGACGGCGTCAAACCACACGTCGGCGGCGTGGTCGCCGTCGGCAGCACCAGCGTGTTGATCGGCGGCTTGCCCGCCGCGCGGCAAGGCGATCAGGTCGTCGAGGCCGGCGCTCCGAACGCGATTGTGCTCGGCGAGTTGACCGTCTTGATCGGATAGGACGACGTTATGGCGAAAGCCTTTCTCGGACGCGGATGGAAGTTCCCGGTCGCGGTTGATCCGGCGAGCGGACGCATTGCGCTGTCCGAGTACGAGCAGGACATCAAGGAATCAATCCGCATCATTCTGGCAACCGCGCCCGGCGAACGTTTGATGCGTCCCGATTTCGGCTGCGGCATTCATGATCTGGTCTTCGCCACGATCAGTCGCGCGACCCTCGGTCTGTTCGAGAGCCGCGTGCGCGAAGCCCTCATCAAGTGGGAGGCGCGCATCGAAATCATCAACCTGGACATCTCGACCAGAGAGGCCGCCAACGGAAAGCTGGAGATTCAATTGACCTATCGAGTGCGCGAGACGAATAACGAATTCAACCTCGTGTTTCCGTTTTACTTAACGGAGGGAAGGGGATGAGTCGCAAGATTGCCTTGCCTAAGATTGACCCTCGAACCGCGCGCGCCTTGCTCGATGAGTTGCGCGCGCGCGCGCCGCACTATACGCGCGAGTGGCCGGCCAAGGACGATGACGATCCGGGCGTGGGGTTGCTGAAAATCTTTGCCTTCCTCGCCGAAGGTGTCATTCACCGGCTGAACCGCGCGCCTGAGCGAAACTTCCTGGCTTTTCTGGATATGCTGGGCATACGGCTGCTGCCGGCAACTTCGGCGCGCGTGCCCGTACGCTTTTTGCTGGCGCCGGGCACGACCGACGAAGTACGAGTTCCCAAAGGCACTCAGGTCGCCGCGCCGCCGGGCGAAGGGCAAAGCGAACCCATCCCCTTTGAAACACTGGAGGAGATGTTGGCGATCCCTGCCAAACTCAGCGCGCTGATCGCAGTAGACCCAGTGAAAGATGCGATCTACAAACCGCCGCCGGGTTTTCTCGTGCGCGAGACGGTGGCGTCCGGCTTGCCGCAACTGACGACGCAGGCGTTTTCCGCCGCCGGTACGAAATTCCTACAACTCGAACCTGCGGGACAAGTGCAGCCCGGCGATTTCCTGCGCCTTCAGGCATCTGCTGGCCGCGCCGGAGCGCGCACTGGCTGCGAGCCAACCAGCGCAACGAACACAACGAACTCAGCAGGCGCTCCCGAATACGTCGTAGCAGCCGCCGCCAAAGGCACGATCATCACGCTGACCGAGCCGCTCCAGCGCGCTTACCCCGAACAAACCCCCGTCCAAAAGCTGACGCAATTCGAGTTATTGGCCGGCAAGGATTTTCAAGCCCACGTCTTGTATCTCGGCCACAACAAATACTTCGAGATCAAAAGCGACGCGCAAATCAAACTGACCATAACACTCGCGCCCGGTACGTCGGCCAACCTGCAAGCGCTCGACATTGCCTGGGAATTTTTCGGCATTGATGAGACGCAAGAACCGAAAGAAGAAAAATGGCACGCCTTCAGAGTTGAGGGCGAGGCTCAAGGGCTGAGTCGGGATGGCGTCCTAACCCTGTTCAAGCCGAAGGGCGAGATCAAAGAAACAGAGATCAACGGCAGCAAGAGCCGTTGGATTCGTGCGCGGCTGATCGAAGCGATTCCGGCCACTCCGTCCCCAAACTTGCCGAAGATCGAATCTATCGAGTTGAAAGTGCTGGTGAAGGAGGAGGCGACACCAGGAAAGAAAAATGGAATTCCGGCAGACCAGGCTTTTCACAACGACACGCCGCTCACGCTGGCGACGGAGTTCCATCCATTTGGGCCGGAGCCGCGTCTGTTTGATCGTTTTTACATTGCCAGCGCGGAGGCTTTCTCCAAGCCGGAGGCCGCCGTGGCGATGAATCTGGAGTTGGACTTTACGGATTTGCTGGCGGCCCCGACGGCGCTCTTTCACAACCAGAAAATCAAAGTGTTTGCGCAAGGGGTGGCGGGAGAATTGGTGGAATTTCAGATTGATCCGACCAACCCGGCTCCGGCGGTTGATCACCACAAGACGCCGCCTAAAACCCGGCTCATTACCAAATCAACTCCGACAGCGGTGGTCAGCAGCGACGGACAGAATGTCGGCGTTTTTGTCAGGGTGGAGGGCAAACCGGATGAGCGGCGCATTTATTTGCGCTTCATCCCGCCTAACGAGCCTGGGCAACAATGGAACGATTTGCCGATCGGAAGCCTGAAAGACAAACAGCTCGCCTTCGACCTGGCCGCCGCCTTGCCCGCCAATAACCAATGGGTAGTTTATGTCGTCGCCGACAATCAGGTTTATGCGGGGCTGCTCAACTCCAACGGTTCGACCGTGCTGCTGAATCCGCCGGATGATTGGAAGCTGGTAGGCAGCCCCGGCCAACCAACCACGGTGTCATCCACACCATTCGTGCTGCGGGATGAGGTCGTCCCCAATGCCCCTGTGCAGGTCATCGTGTTCGATCAAATGAATCATACCTGGCTGTTTGACGGCGCGAGTTGGATTGATGTGAACAAGCAATTCAGTTTGCCAGAGGAGTTTCTCGCTCGGCGTCCTGCGCCTCAAGAGGAGCCTTTTAACCCGCGCCCCTATGGAATCATCCTTGACGATGGATCAACCACCAAGCAGGTGTTCGTCTTCTTGCGAAACAAGCGCGATGAACTGGTCATCATTGGCGCGAAAGGTCTGCCGGAAGATCGCATAAACTTGAAAACGCCAGCAGGCGTCAAGCTTGATTCCAACCCTTCCGTGTCCCTTTCGGGAAACCGCATCCGCGTTTTTGCGCGTGGGAATGACAGCCGTTTATGGGAAATTGAACTCGCTTACGATAAGAGTCAGACGGTGCGGTGGCAGGTCAATAAGGATTGGGCGGCGCACTTGAATCCGCCGGAAGCCAATTTGGCAAGAGATCCTTTCGCCCTCACTTACAAGTTCGGGACGAGTTCCCCAGAAGACTTCGTTTCGGTCTTTTCGACGAGTGATAAAAATGCCCTGCTCGAATTCCGCCCGCTTCAGGGCGTCATTGATACAGGCCAATTGCAGGCTGGGCCGCACGAACTGCTCCTGCTTGAGAACCTGCACAACTTCACAGCGAAGTCCTATGTGCAGATCACTGCCGCGACGCCTGATGTCGGCCCTGGATTGGGAGATGGCGTATTCGAAGTTGAGAAGCTTTTACTTGACGAAAGTGTCGGTGGAACTAAGAGTATCGCGTTGTTGAAGCCCCCCCTAGCGGCGACCAGCACGAGCGCGACGAAGTACAAGTTATTTACAGAGAAAGTACTAGGTCCGCTTACGTTAAACGCAGACGCTCCCAGCCCCACAACAATCACTTTACCTAACACAGCCGCAGTAAACGACTTTATTTTCGTACCTGCCGTAAAGCAGCTTCGCAGACTCCAGTCTATCCAAAGCACCTCCGGTTCAGACACCACGTTCTTAATCGCGGGAACCTGGCTCTCCACTTTGCCGCTGCCAAAGGCTCTCGACAACTACGTTTTGCTGAAACTGGAAACTAGCTCGACCCCGGAGACCGCACGGGGTGGAGCCGACAAGCGGGCGATCCTGAAAGCTGGGAACCCGCCTCACCCCATCACCGCCAATCAACGCATCCAGATTACGTTTGGTCCCGGAGCAGACCCTGCTACTAAGCTGATCAGTAACTACTTCAACACGACAAAGCAGGTCACCCTACAAACTCCCTTTAGCGACCCGCCGCCACTGACAGGGTCGTCTTACCAGATTACCGTCGCGGCGGTGCCGGAGGGCTGGTCTACTTACCGCGATCCTGTCCAAACTGAATTGCGCCCACGCCTGTCGTGGGAATACTGGAATGGCAACGGCTGGGTGCTGCTTAAA
>JAYUCP010000183.1:0-5395 GCA_043740245.1 Acidobacteriota bacterium
GTGGAAGGCGCGCAAGGCGATTCAGGACGGCATGATCGGCCAGTTGCTGATGAGCCAGGGCAGCTATCACCGCAACTCCATCGAAGGCGAATGGAACTATCAGATTGATCCGAACGCGGGCCCGAACGGTAAGGGCGAGGATTTCATTGATTGGAAGATGTGGCTGGGCAGCGCGCAACAGCGCCCCTACAACGCCGACCGCTTCTTCCGCTTCCGCAAGTATTGGGATTATTCGGGCGGGATTGCGACCGACCTGTTCTATCACGTCGTTGCGCCGCTCAACCTCTGTTGGGGCGAAGCGCAATTCCCGCACAAGGTGATGGCGTCGGGCGGCACCTACGTCTTCAAAGACGAGCGCGAAGTGCCCGACACCTTCCACCTGATTGCCGAATTCCCGCGCGGGCATTCGCTGGTGCTGAGTTCTTCGATGGCGAACAGCACGCATATTCCGGGGCTGATTCGCGGGCACGAAGGCACGATCATGATGGTGCCTGAAGGCCAGTTCGAGGGCCGCGTGGATCACATCACCGTCACGCCCGAAAAGATTTTCAAGAAGAAGTTCGTGGAAAAGTTCGGCAGCGAAGAAGTGACAATGATGACCGAGAAGCGCGAGTCGCATTACGAAAATTTCCTGCGCTGCGTGAAGACGCGCGAGAAGAATGTGCTCGACGCGCAAACGGCCTATCGCGCAATGACGACCATTGGTATGGCCGTCGAATCGTACCGGCAAGGGCGCGTGCTTTACTTCGACGAGAACACGCAGAAGGTCACTGACAAGCCGGTCGCGTTGCCGCAAACCGCGCGAAGCTAAGTTGAAGAGTGTGCGTAATTCGACAAGCGAATAGATACGCGGATGACGCGGATGCGGCGGATCAGCGCGGATCAAAACCCAAAAAAGAATCCGCGTAAATCCGCTGTATCCGCGTCATCCGCGTACCTATTACCGCTACTTTGCTTGCTTCGGCAAGCAATCCACAGCCGCCGTTTGGGTTTCATCCTCAAACGGCGGCTGTCCACACATTGACGAAACCAGATGCGCTGGCGCACAGTCTTGGGCCAGCGCAACGCCGGGCAAATCTGCCCGGCGCAAACTCGCCAGGTCATTACCCAAAACTAGGAGGAACCTATGCTCGCCACGATTCAATCACGTCGTTGCCGCACAAGTTTAGTCGTCACGTTCGTGCTGTTGCTGGCCGCGCTTTCGGCAGCCGCGCAGACGCCTTATCAAAAACCGCCCAAAGCAATCCTGGATGTGCTGAACACGCCCGCGCCGCCCCAGGTTTCGCTTAGCCCAACCAACGATCGGATGATGCTGATGCAAAGCACGTCGTATCCTTCGATCGCGCAGATGGCCGAACCAATGTTGCGCATCGCCGGGTTGCGCATCAATCCCAATACCAATGGGCCGCGGCTGGCGCAACGCGTCTTTGCCCTGACGTTGAAAGGCATCGCGGATGGCAAGGAAATCAAAATCGCCGTGCCGCCCAATGCGCACATCGGGTTTGGCAGTGGTGGCGGACGTGGCGGCGGGCCATTTGGCGGTGGCGGCGGTGGTGGCTGGTCGCCGGATGGCAAACACTTCGCCTTTACCAACACGACGGCGGGCGGCATTGATCTGTGGATCGGCACTTCGGCCACCGGCGCGGTGCGCAAGGTTGTCGGCGCGCGGTTGAATGCGGCTTATGGCGAAGCCTGGCAATGGATGCCCGACAATCGCACGTTGCTTGTGCAACTCGTGCCGGCTGGACGCGGCAGACCGCCCGCCGAAAACAAAGTGCCCATTGGGCCGACGATTCAGGAAAGTTTCGGCAAGGCCGCGCAGGTACCCACTTATGAAGACCTGCTGCAAAACGCGCACGACGAAGACCTGTTCGATTATTACGCCACCTCGCAATTGGCGCTGGTCAACGTCGCCACCGGCCAGATCACGCCCATCGGCAAACCGGCGATTTTTGTTTCGAGCGAGGCCGCGCCCGACGGCCAGCATTTTCTGGTCGTCACCAATCACAAGCCCTACACCTATATCGCGCCCGCTTCGACCTTTCCCAAAGAAATCGAAGTCTGGGATCGGCACGGCAAGCTCGAACACAAATTGGCGAGCATCCCGCTGACCGAAAATGGCGGACGCGGCTTCGGGCCGGGCGGCGATCAGGCCGTGGATGACGCGACGCTGAGCCGTCCGCGTTTTTATCAATGGCGTCCAAACACCGGGGCTGAACCGGCCACGCTGCTCTGGGTCGTTGGTGTGCGTGCGGGCAATGGCGGCACAGAGAGCGCCCGCGACGCGCAAGTGCGTGACCGCCTGCTCGCGTTGAAAGCGCCCTTCCAAGGCCAGGCCACCGAGCTATACAAAACCGAGAAGCGTTTCGGCGGCGTGACCTGGGGCGAAAAGGGTTGGGCCTTCTTGCGCGAGAACGAACCGCCGCCGGGCCGTGGCGGACAGGCCGCGCAAACTACGCCGGGTGATGATGACGAACAGGGCCGGGGCGGCGGGCAAGGCGGACGCGGCAAAACGCTGCTGGTCAATTTCGACGACCCCGCGCAAAAGCCGCGCGTGATCTGGGATCGTTCGGGCCAGACGGTGCGTTACAGCGATCCGGGCACGCCGGTGCTGCGGCATTTGCCGAACGGCGGGCGCGTGTTCTGGCAGCAGGGCAATACGATTTTGCTCAGCGGCAACGGCGCTTCGCCCGAAGGCGACCGGCCTTTCCTGGACAAGTTCGACCTGACGACGTTGAAAGCTGAACGAATCTTCCGCTGCGATGACAAGAGCTATGAATCCTTCGTCACGCTGCTCGATGAAAACGCCACGCGCTTCATCACGCGTTACGAAACGCCGACCGCACCGCCGAACTATTACGTGCGCACAGTTGGCGCTATGGTTGGTTCGACTGACAAACAGGCGCTCACCAAATTCGCCGACCCCACGCCGCAACTGCGCGCGATCAGCAAACAACTGGTCAAATACAAACGCGCCGATGGCGTAGACCTTTCCTGCACCCTCTACCTGCCGCCCGATTACAAGGCGGGCACGCGGCTGCCGACGGTGGTCTGGGCCTATCCGCGCGAATTTGAAGACGCGGCGGCGGCGGGCGAAGTCAGCGGCTCGCCCAATCGCTTCACCACGATCAGCGGTATGTCTGAATTGTTTTTCGTGCTGCAAGGTTATGCCGTGCTCGAAAACGCGACGATGCCCATTGTCGGCACGGCGCGCACCGTCAACGACACCTTTGTCGAACAGATCGTCGCCGCCGCCAAAGCCGCCATTGATAAAGCCGTCGAAATGGGCGTGACCGACCGCAATCGCGTCGGCGTCGGTGGGCACAGCTACGGCGCGTTTATGACGGCGAATCTGCTGGCGCACAGCGATCTGTTCAGAGCAGGCATTGCGCGCAGCGGCGCTTATAACCGCACGCTGACGCCCTTTGGTTTCCAGAACGAACGCCGCACGTTTTGGGAAGCGGCGGACACTTACGAAAAGATGTCGCCCTTCTGGTTCGCCCACAAACTGAAAGAGCCGATCCTGCTCATCCACGGCGAAGCGGACGACAACAGCGGCACCTTCCCGATTCAAAGCGAGCGTTTGTATCAGGCGCTCAAAGGCAACGGCGGCAACGTGCGCTACGTCACGCTGCCGCTCGAACCGCACGGTTACACCGCCAAAGAATCGTTGATGCACACGCTTTACGAGATGGTGACGTGGTTCGATAAACACGTTAAACAATTACCAGCAACGGCTCTACGTTAGACTCGACGAGCTATAGAGATTAAAGCCTGCTGCGTTGCTGTTTGCGTAGCAGGCTTTTTTTTCCAGGCGGTTATGCCTGACTTGCCAGAGCAGACCAATGAAAGAACTAAGACATAAACGAAACCTGCTGCGACTGACCATGATCGCGGCATTCAGCAGCGCGCTTTGCTTCGCTTGGCTTCACGAAGGCGCAGCCGGTTTTCAATCTGCGCCTGCCAACCCACATTGGATTGAAGCGGGCACAGGCGGCGTGCTGCCTGCTGAAATGCAGTTCAGCAATGCGCACGGCAAGCTCGGCGTATTGAACACGGCGGGGCCGATTGAGATGAAGGGGCATCCGTTCTTTGAGCCGCTGGGCCTTAATCCGCGCGGTTGCGTGACCTGTCATCAACCGGCCAACGCGATGAGCGTATCGGTTGAAGCGCTGCGTGAACGCTGGCGCGTAACCAAAGGCGAAGACCCGGTGTTTGCGCCAGTGGATGGTTCGAACAATCCCAAGTTGCCGCAAACCTTGGAGAGTTCGCATTCGCTGCTGCTCAATCGCGGACTGTTTCGCGTAGGTTTGCCGTGGCCTCCGGTTGAGAGCAAAGGCAAGCCGGAGTTCACGATTGAAGTCGTGCGCGACCCGACTGGCGTGAATCTTGACGAGACTTATGGGTTGAAAGGCGTGAACCCTACGGTGTCAGTCTTTCGCCGTCCGCGTCCGGTGGCGAACATGAAATACGTGATGTCGCCCGACGATGTCTTCAACATCAAGACGGGGATGTTGATGGCGACCGACCCTGAAACCGGCAAGCCCGTCGGCATGAACCTGATGGCTGATTCACGTCACTTGACGCTCAAACAGCAAGCCAATGGCGCTTACCGCGATCATCAGGAAGGCCGTCAAGGACAACTGCCGCGCGAGGAGTTGGAAAAGATCGTCGCCTTTGAACAACAAGTTTTTATCGGGCAAAGCTTCGATAAGTGGGGCGGCAGTCTGGTTGAACCTGGCGGCCCGCTTGGTTTGGGGCCGCGTGCGATGGCGGACGGCAAGATTCACGTGCTGGCGAATAACGACCGCGATCCGGTCTTTCGTTTGTTCGATGCGTGGAAGAATCCGGCTGCGTTGCCGAAAGAATTGACCGATGCGCAACGCGAATTTCGCGCTTCGGTGGCGCGCGGCAACGATGTGTTTATGTTCCGCCTGTTTTGGATTCGTGACGCGACGCACATCAATTCCATCGGCCTCGGCAATCCCATCAAGCGTTCGTGTTCAACCTGCCACAACGTACAAATGACCGGACAAGACCTCGCGCCCGGCTGGGTTGACGTAGGCACAACGAATTATCCGACATGGACTGAACCGCCCGTGTTCAGCGACAAAGCCGAGTTGCCCGTTTTCAAATGCACCTGCAACAAAGACGCACTGCCGCATCCTTATCTGGGTCGCGTGATTTATACCAACGACCCCGGACGCGCGCTGATCACGGGCAAGTGTACCGACATTGGCTCCATCGTGATGGGGCAGTTTCGCGGACTCGCCGCGCGCGCGCCTTATTTCTCGAACGGCTCGGCAAAAAACCTGCGCGAGTTGGTAGACTTTTACGACCGGCGTTTCGATATGAAATTGACCGAACAGGACAAAGTGGATTTGGTGAATTTTTT
>JAYUCP010000184.1:0-33663 GCA_043740245.1 Acidobacteriota bacterium
GTCACGGTGCCATCGGCGCGCGCCTCTTTTTTCTCTTGCTGAATTTCCTTCTGCTCTTTTTCGAGCTTACGCGCTTCGCCGGCCTTCAATTCGCCCGACGCGACGCCGCGGCCAATGCGTTTTTGCTGGCGCTCTTGCCGTTGAGTCGCCAGCGGCGTCCGTTTGCCAGGCGTGGGCGTCGGGTTTTGCGCGACGGCGCTGGCGAGCAAGCCCAACGAAAGCGTGAGCGTGAAAAGAATGGCGGATAGTGTTTTCATAGCTGTAATCTCCTTGTGACCGGGCCTGCCCCGGTCGTTGTTTGCGTTTGTTCTTTAACGGCTCGTAAGCCGTCCGGTTAAACAGTTGCGTGATGCGCCCGCGCCAGCATTAGCGTTTGCCTTTTCTGGCGTTGGACGGGAGGGAGCCTTTGTTGGTGGACTTGGCGGCCTTCGCGTTCGTCGTGCTGGATTGCGGCTGCCGGATTTTCCACCAGTCATCTGAATAGCAGGGATCACAACAACCGGTGCAAATCTGTCCGCCTGGGGTTGACGGTTTGACTCGCGCCTTGGATTTGCTTTGACCCATACCAATGGTGGAACAGGTTAGCACCAAACTCAACATTGCGAGGGCGAACGTCGTCTTTTTCATAGCATAGCTCCTTTGCTTCATTACTGCTGTTTCAATTCCTCAACTACTACCGGCCTCACTTGCTCCGGCTTGCTTGTTCGGTAAGTAGTGCGGTGCGGCCGCCGGGTGTATCAAAGTTTTTTTGATTTTTGGAATTTCCCGTTTTTCGCGGTTGCCGGTAGAATCCCCGCCCGTATGCACACCAACGTGGAACTCCTCACCAATCAAGAGATCGTCACCCGCATCCGGCAAGGCGAAGCCGAGGCGGAGGCCGCGCTCTATGCCAAATTCTCGACGCGCGTTTATTTCACAGCGCTCAGCGAAACCCACTCTAAAGAAGACGCCGAAGACGCGCGGGCCGAGACCTTTTTGCGCGTGATCCAGGCGTTGCGCGCGGACAAGCTGCGCTCGGCTGATGCGCTGCCTTCCTTTATCGTGGGCATCACGCTGAATGTGATCCGCGAATTGGTGCGGCAAAAATACCAGGCCGATTCGCTGGAAGATTACGAGTACGACATCGCGGGCGATGGTTCGTTGGAACAGGCGCTGCTGGATGCCGAAACCAGCCGCGCCTTGCAGGAACTCGCCCGCCAGTTGAAGCCGCGCGAGCAGCAGTTTTTGCGGCTGTATTATTACCTGATGTTACGCAGTGAGCGAGTTTGAATTTTCATTGACAAGGCACAGAAATACCTGCCAGAGCACCGGCTCATTTTCGACGCTCTTTCGGATTGCTAGATCTTGTCGCTGATCTTATGTGCCGAGACTCATCGGTTCGAGTTTCGCAAGTTCCTGATAAGCAGTCTTGAGCGCCGACAGATAGATCTTTGACTTGAGAGAAAAATGGTTGACGCCAGTTTTGATCTTCAAGCTTTCGAGCTTGATGTAAGCACAAAGGCTGGCGAAGAAGTGATTCCGCTGCGTGGTTTCCGTCCGGGTCGGAGACTTCTCCAGCGCAGCGTTCTGTTTGAGTGACTTATGATAAACCTCAACACTCCATCTTCTTTGATAGAGCTTTGTGATGCGGTCGAAGTCCAGTGTTAAATCGCTCGTCACCAGATAACGAATACCCGTCGAACCGTCTTTGTTTTTAAAGACCTCTTTGGTTAGAAGCAATGGAAAGGGAACGTCTTCCAACCAAATCCGACGGGTTGTGTCTGCTGGCAAATCGAGGCTGTCAACTCTGACATAACGATCGGCTTTTTGATCATCTTCACTCAGTGCCACTTTGCGATTGTCCGCCAGCGGCACCACGAAATGCTTCTTCAGATCGAGGTAAATGAACCTCATATTTTCTGCCGAAGCATACCAACTATCGGTCAACAGGTACTTAAACTTGATCTGATTATGAATGCAGATGCGCAGCAACATCCGAAAGCGCGCATTCTTGGTGATCGTACTTTTGCGCTTCTCTTTGTTGGTCTTGGGATCCAGGTAATGCTCGGTCTTGGTGACCAAGTCGAAAGCGACTGGCAAACCGACGTTCCCAACTTCATAAAAGGCCGTCAAGAAGTTGATTCCCTTGACCGCGCGATTATTGGCGTGATCCCAATGCCAGCAAATCAATTCGTTTTCATCGGTATATGGTTTTTCTTCGAGGCTGTCGTCAATGATCACGACCCCATCTTCACTCTCGACCTGGCGCACCAGCGGTTTGACTTTGCCCCACAAGTCGACGGAAGTCTTTGGCTCTGAGGCCAAATAGCGGGTCACTTGATCGTGACTAACTTGACCTTCCAGCAATCGCGACAATCCCGTCGCGGTGACTGGCCCAAACGAACTTATCAGGTAATCGGTGTAGAGATCCAAGAGTGTTTTGTCCATTTGTCAAGTTTACTCATGAATCTCTCACTGCGTAACATCAGATGAAAAGCTTCTTCCCGCTCTTGCTGGCGATTACCGGCGGCGTGCTTTATCACATCGGACAAAAAGCCGTGCCGCGCGCGGTCAATCCCTTTGCGGCGATTCTGCTGGCCTATGCGCTTGGCTGTCTGTGTTGTGTGATCGCGCTGGTGGCCGTGCCGTCTGAACGCCCGTTGCTGGAATCGTGGCGCACGGCGAATTGGGCGGTCGCCTTGATCGGCCTCGGCGCGGTCGTGATCGAAATCGGTTTTCTGCTGGCCTATCGCGCGGGCTGGAACATCGGCACGGCATCAGTATTGACGAATATCTCGGTCGCGTTGCTGCTGTTGCCCATCGGGTTGTTGTTTTTCAAAGAGGAACTCACCTGGCGCAATGCTGTTGGCGTCATTTGCTGTTTGCTGGGGCTGTATCTGCTGTCGCAAAAATAAGTGCTGGTACTTCGGCTATGAATCAAGCTTTCCTTGTTTGGCTTTTGCTGAGCGTGATTTGGGGCTCCACTTGGCTGTTCATCAAAATCGGCCTGCACGACCTGCCGCCGTTCACCTATGCCGGCTTGCGCTTTCTGATCGCCGGCTCGTTGCTGTGGGGTTTCGCCTTGTTCAAACGGCGCGCGCTGCCCAAACGCAGCGACTGGCCGCTGTTGATCTGCACCGGGCTGCTCAGCTTTGCCGTGAATTACGGTTTGATCTTTTGGGGTGAGGCGCGCATCTCGTCGGGGCTGGCGGCAGTGTTGCAAGCCATGATCCCGGCCTTTGCGATGTTCTTTGCGCACTGGTTATTGCCGGGCGAACCGATTACGCCGCGCAAACTGGGCGGTGTGGCGCTGGGCCTGGCGGGCACGGCGCTGATCTTTTCCAACCAACTCAGCTTTGCGGGTGGCGCGGCGCTGGCCGGTAGTGCGGCGTTGTTTTGCAGCACACTCACGGCGTCTTTCTCAGGCGTGCTCGTCAAAAAACATTTCCAACACTTGGCGCCCGAAGTGCTGGCCGCCTCGCAAACCAGTTGCGGCATCTTGTTGCTGCTCGCGGGCTGGTTGATCGAAGGCAGTCCATTGAACATTCAATGGACACGCGCGGCCCTCGGTTCACTGCTGTATCTATCGCTGATCGGTTCAGCCTTCGCCTTCCTGTTGTTTTATTGGCTGGTGCAACAGATGGACATCACGAAGGTGATGCTGATCTCGCTGGTCACGCCCGTGCTGGCGCTGCTGTTGGGCTGGGCCACCTTGCACGAAGAGTTGTCGTGGCGCGTGTTGGCGGGCAGCGCCGCCATCATCGCCGGGGTCGCGCTCATCCTGACACAACGCAAACCCGTTGATAGCGCGTTGTATTGAGCTGCGGGTGGCGCCACAAACAACCCGCAGTAGCGTTAAACCAGACTCAATAGACCACGAATTGAATGTAGCGGTACCCAGTTGAACAACATTCAACCCAGGGAGTTGATCTATGCAATCTTATTCAACATCTTCAACAGCGGGCGCGCCCGCTGGCTCAACCTCCGGCCAAACGCGGTTTGGCAAAAAGCATGTTTTCTGGTTCGTCGGCGGGGCGATCGGACTATACCTGGCTTATCAAGCGATTGTTTTGCTCACCGTCATCTTTGTTGTTCAACCCGTGCGGGTGCAAGGCAAAGGTATGTCCCCGGCGCTCAATGACGGTGACAAAATTTTTTTGCTGAAGCGCTTCAAAGAGATCAAGCGCGGCGATATCGTCGGCCATCTCTATCCCGAAGATACTTCGAAGAGCTACATCAAACGCATTGTTGGGTTGCCGGGCGAAACGCTTGAGCTGCGTGCTGGCCGGGTCTACATCAACGGGCAATTGCTTGAGGAGCCTTACATGCAAGCCGATTACTTCAGCCAGGACACGCTCAATCCGGTGCAGATTGCGGCTGAGCATTATTTTGTCTTGGGAGACAACCGGCGGAACTCTTCGGATTCGCGTTATTGGGGGACAGTCGCGCGCGCGCTAATCTATGGGAAATACTGGTATCGTTACTGGCAGCAAAATTGATCCGCCCTTTATGCGACGCGGTCTACACCAACAGCAGCCTGCTGAGCAGCCAGCGTTGCCCAGACGTATGCAAAGCTCCGTTCTCAAGCAGCCGATTGAATCACGTCCACACCCAAATACGGCGCCAACGCCTCCGGCACGCGCACCGACCCATCCGCCTGCTGATAATTTTCCAGCAGCGCCAGCCACGTGCGGCCCACCGCCAGGCCTGACCCATTCAGCGTATGCACGAACTCCGACTTTGATTTGCCATCGCGTTTGAAGCGAATCTGCGCGCGCCGCGCCTGAAAGGCCTCGCAATTCGAGCAGGACGAAATCTCGCGGTAGGTGTTCTGGCTCGGCAGCCACACCTCGATGTCATAGGTCTTCGACGCTGAGAAGCCCATGTCGCCCGTCGAGAGCGTCACCGTGCGATAGGGCAGCCCAAGCAATTGCAGCACGCGCTCGGCGTTGGCCGTCATCTTCTCCAGCTCTTCATACGAATCTTCCGGCTTGGTCAGCTTGACCAGTTCGACCTTGTCGAATTGATGCTGGCGAATCAGGCCGCGCACATCGCGCCCGTAACTGCCCGCCTCTGACCGGAAGCAGGGCGTGTAGGCCGTGTAATAGAGCGGCAAATCCCGCTCTTCCAGAATCTCATCGCGGTGCAAATTGGTCAGCGGCACTTCGGCGGTCGGCACCAGGTAGTAATCGCGCTCGAACCGCACCTTGAACAGATCAGCCTCGAACTTCGGCAATTGCCCGGTGCCAAATAGCGAATCGGCGTTGACCATAAACGGCGGCAGCATCTCTGTGTAACCGTGCTCCGTCGTGTGCAAGTCGAGCATGAATGAGATCAGCGCGCGTTCCAGTTTTGCGCCCAAGCCTTTCAGCACTGAGAACCGCGCGCCCGTCACTTTGGCCGCGCGTTCCAGATCGAGAATGCCCAGGTTCGTGGCGATGTCTACGTGGTCTTTTGGCGCGAAACCCTCCGCCGTAAAATCGCGCGGCGTGCCCCAGCGGCGGACTTCGGCATTGGCGGCTTCGTCTTTGCCCGCTGGCACGGAGGCGTGCGGCAGGTTAGGCACGCGCGTCAGAATGTCGCGGAAGCCGTTTTCCATTTCGCTGACTTGCGCATCAGCCGCTTTGATCTTGTCGCCGAGCGCGCGCGATTCGGCCTTCTTGCTTTCGGCTTCGTCTTTCTTGCCTGCGCGCATCAACGCGCCGACTTCTTTGCTGATACGGTTCGAGGCGGCGTTTAATTCATCACGCCCGCGGATCAGGGCGCGGCGCTCGGCATCCAGTTTGGTGAAATCTTCCAGCAGTGCCGGATCGAAATTGCGCGTGCTCAAGCGTTCGCGCACGGTGTCGAAATTTTCGCGGACATAAGCCAGATCAAGCATACGAACTCCCTTTTGATAATGACGGGACGTACACAAATCGCGCACAAAAGCATGGAGTTCAGGCTTCAGCCTGTCTTGGAGAGCGCGAAGACAGGCTAAAGCCTGAACTCCATGCGCTTGTGCGTAAGTCCCGAATAAATTGAAGCGACGAAGGTACGCAGCCCGCCTTACGCTGTCAATGCTATAATCCGCGCTCGATCAAACCACTTCATCAAGAGAACTGAATGCGCATCGCAATTGTCGGAGCCGGCCCGGCTGGCTCACATCTGGCACATCAACTCAGTCAAGCGGGCGGCCAAGTGCTGCTCTTCGACGCCCACGAACCGTGGGAAAAGCCTTGCGGCGGCGGCGTCACGTCCAAAGCCCTGCATGAATTCCCGTTCCTGCAGGCGCCCGATGCGCCGAAACAAATGGTCTCGGCCTTGCGCTTGATCACGGCCCAGCAGCGCGAACTGACCGTCACGCCGAGCAAAGAGTTCGCCATTTTCTCGCGCGCCGAAATGGCCCGCCTGATGCGCCAGCGCGCGCTTGATGCCGGGGCGCAACTGCATTGCGAACGCATCGAGAAAACCGAATTTAGCGGCGGGCAGTGGCAGCTCGCGACACCGAAGCAAAAGTTCACTGCCGATT
The DNA here is from genome assembly GCA_043740245.1 of Acidobacteriota bacterium. Lineage (GTDB taxonomy): Bacteria > Acidobacteriota > Blastocatellia > RBC074 > RBC074 > JACPYM01. The sequence continues at coordinate 6,491 of JAYUCP010000184.1, forward strand.
TCCTGATCGGCGCGGACGGCGCCAGCAGCGTCATCCGCCGCCGCGTTGGCGTGCGTTTCACCGACGACGATTTCGCCTACGCGCTGGGCTGGCGCGTGCAGATGCCTGCTGACCGGCGCATCACGCACGTAGACATTCAATACCTCGGCGATCTCGCGGGTTACATCTGGCTTTTCCCGCGCACCGATCACATCTCGTATGGCATTGCGACGGGCTACCGCGCCGCGCCGCCCGCCGTGTTGAAAGCGCGGCTGCTCGACTACATCAAAACGCAGCAGCCCGATGTCGCCGCCGAAATCGCCGCGTCGGCTACGCCCTCGACGCCGCGTGCGCAGTTTTACGGCGCAATGATTCCGGCGCTGAGTTTGCCGCGCTGGAACTCGCTGAAAGTCAGCAACCCGAAAGACGCTTGGGCGCTGGTCGGCGATGCCGCAGGTTTCGTAGACCCCATCACCGGCGAGGGCATCTACTACGCGCTCAAGTCGGCGGAGTTGCTGGCGCAATCGTTGATGACGAACGTGGCAGATTACGAAACGCGCTGGCGTGACACGTTCGGCGGGGAATTGCGGCGCGCGGCGGAGTTGGAAGAACACTTCTATCACGGCCGCTTCGCCGGGCAACCGCTGATCGAACGCATGGTGCAATTCGCCAAACACCATCGTGGCGTGCGCGACGTGTTGAAGGATTTGGTGGCGGGCGAGCAGGGCTATGTCGGATTGAAAACGCGGCTGCTTAAAAGTGTCTGGCGCGTGGTATAAACTCAGACTTGGTATGATCGTCTCCTTCAAAACCGAAGGCACGGAAGATATTTTCAACGGCAAAAACACCAGAGCCGCGCGGAAAATTTGCGCGCAAACATTGTGGAAGATTGCGGGACGTAAGCTCGACCAACTCGATTCAGTCACGCAACTTGACGAGTTGCGCATACCGCCCGGCAATCACCTGGAAGCACTGGCTGGTGACCGTAAAGGGCAACACAGCATTCGACTCAATGATCAATACCGCCTCTGTTTTGTCTGGACTGAGTCCGGCCCTGGCCAGGTTGAAATTGTTGATTACCATTGAACCTGCGAGGTAAAGAATATGATCCGCATTCCGACACATCGTCCGCCCACACATCCCGGCGAAATGCTGCAGGCCGAATTCCTGTCACCTTTAGGACTAACGCAGCGTGAACTGGCTGAGGCGATTCGCATTCCCTACCGCAACATCAACGAGTTGATTAACGGACACCGCAGCGTTACACCGGTCATAGCCGTACGTCTGGCGAAGTATTTTGGCTTGTCGGCTGATTTCTGGATGAATCTGCAATTACGCTGGGATTTGTATCACGTCCGAAAGGCTGAGGCCGAAACTTTGAAACGCATTCGCCCTTACGCCACAGCATAAGGACTCGAATAATTTTCCCGCCAAATGCCGTCGTTCGTTTCTTTGAATCCATCGGCAAGTAAAGCATATGCAAAACATCCTGACTGGCACCGTCAAAGGCCCCGGCGAAAACCCGCACGAGTTCACCTTCATCACCACCGACAACGCCCAGACGCGCATCGGCGAATTCGTTTATTACGAAGCTGGCGATGGCGAGCATAGCTTCAACATCGTCGGCACGATCACCGAGCGCCGCCTGGTGCGCAATCTGCCGGACAGCTTCCTGGCCGACCCGGCGACGCCGCCCGCGCTGGTGTCGAGCCTGATTGGCTTGGCCGATGAAGGCGCGGAGCTTTATGAAATCGTCGTCGAGACCATCGGCTATTTCAGCGAAGCCTTCGGCGACTTTCTGAATCCGCGCATTCCGCCCGCGCCGGGACAGCCCGTCTTTTTGGCATCGAACGAGATGCTGACCCGAATGCTTTCGCCCAAACAGCAAGGCCAGACGGGCGGCGCGCATCTGGGTTCGTTGCTGACGCGGCCACGCGATGCGGTGCCGGTGGTGCTGTCGGTCAAGGATTTGGTCTCGACGCATCTGGCCGTGCTCGCTTCGACCGGCGCAGGCAAAAGCTACACGGCGGGCGTGCTGATCGAAGAGTTGCTCAAACCCTACAACCGCGCCGCCGTGCTGATCGTTGACCCGCACGGCGAGTACCACACCTTGCAGGAGTTGCATAAGCATCCATCTTTCGCAGCGGGCGCATATCATCCCGAAATCAGAATCTTCACGCCCGACAAGATCAAGGTGCGCATCTCGACGCTGACCGAGGCCGACATCAATTACCTGCTGCCCGAAACGACCGAGAAGATGAAGACCTTTTTGAGCCAAGCCTACAAAGCCGTCATCAACACCCGGCGCGAGGGGATGTGGGGCTTTCAGGATTTGATGGAAGAAGTGCTGCAACTGAAATACGGCGATGAGAAGAGTGGCAGCGGCAACGTCAGCACGATTGACGGTTTGGAATGGCGCTTGAACCGGCGCTTCAATCACAGCCGCATCTTTTCAGACAGCGAACACATTCCGCTGGATGATCTCTTCAAACCCGGCCAATGCACGGTGCTGCAACTGTCGGACATCGAAGAACAGGAACAACAGGTCATCGTCGGCACGCTCTTGCGCCGCACCAACAAAGCCCGCATGGGCACGGTGCGCGGGACGCTGGTGGGCAGCGATGAACTGTTGCCGTATCCGGTCTTCGTCTTACTGGAAGAAGCGCATCGTTACGCGCCCGCCGGGACGCAAGTGGTTTCAACCAACATCCTCAAACAAATCCTGAGCGAAGGCCGCAAGTTCGGCGTCGGCATCGGCCTCATCACGCAACGGCCCGGCAAGCTGGATCAGGACGTGCTCTCGCAATGCATGACGCAATTCATCATGCGCATCGTCAACCCGATAGATCAGCAAACCATCGCCTCTTCGGTCGAAGGCGCGGGCCGCCGCTTGCTGGATGAATTGCCCGCGCTCACCAAAGGCCAAGTCATCGTGTCGGGCGTGGCGATCAATACGCCGGTGCTCTGCCAGGTGCGCACGCGCGTCACCAAACACGGCGGCGAAACGATTGACGCGCCCGGCGAGTGGCAAAGCTATTTCAGCGACAAGAAAGTGAAAGAGCGTGAACGCGAAAATGCGGTGCTGGTGAAGCCTACGTTGAAAGGCGAGAAGTATGGCGGCATAGACATCTGAAAGGAGTCGTTATGAGCGCGAAAAACATTCAACCCATCACGATCACCGGCTGCAATCGCGGCAAGACCGGCCCGATGCTGACCACCGATTACAAACTGATCGCGTCGTTTTACTTCACGCTGTCAGCGCCGCCCGCCGAAGAGTGGATTCACGTCTTCGAGCACGTGCGGCAGGAGCGCAGGCTGCAAGCCGCCGACCGTCCGCCGCCGGCGCGCGTGGACGAACGCGGCATCGTCATCAAATGCCGCCCCAGCGAGTTGCAACAGCATTTCGATAATCTCAAGACAGACGTTGCCACGGCCAATGAGCAGTACGCGCAGATGCTGGCGCGCGCGGCGCAAACACCCACGCTCGAAAGTTTGCTGACGGAGATTGAACAGGCGCTGGCGCGGCTGCGGCTGTGAGCAGGTGTATGATGCTGCGCGGAGGAAACAACAATGAAGTATCAAAACGTGGTTGAAGTTGATCCTGAGAAGCTGGGCGGCACCCCTGTGTTTTGTGGGACGCGCGTGCCGGTTCAAACCTTTTTCGATTACCTCGAAGACGGCGAAAGCTTTGAGGTCTTTCTGGATGATTTTCCGACCGTCAGCCGCGCGCAACTGGCGGCGTTGTGCGGACAGATGCGGACACAAGTGTTGAGCGAATATGAAGTAGCGGCTTGACGAATACAGGTTGCGGTAAGAAAGGAGCGTTACGATGCGATTTGCAGATGTGATCGAAGTTGATCCTGAAAAGATGGGCGGCACGCCGGTCTTTCGCGGCACGCGCGTGCCGATTCAAAACTATTTCGACTATCTGAAAGGCGGCGATAGCCTGGAGGTTTTTCTCGCGCACTTTCCCACCGTGGAGCACGCGCAGGTGATGGCCTTGCTGGAGTTGATGCAAGACCAGGTGCTTGGGCCTTATCAACTTTATGAAATTGCTGCTTGATGAATGCATGCCCGGCGTCTTGAAGAGCGACTTTCCCGGCCACGAGGTACTCACCGTGGAAGACGCAGGTTTCAAGGGGCTCAAGAATGGCAGGCTGCTCCGCGCCATGTCAGGCAATTTTGCCGTGCTTCTCACGGTAGATAAAAGCCTGCCACGCCAGCAGCAATTCGCCAACTTTGGCATCGCCGTCCTGTTGTTTCGCGCCGTCAGCAATCGTTATCAAGACTTGGCACCGCTTTTGCCGCAAGCCTTGTCGGCGTTGAATCGCATTCAGCCCGGCGAACTCATCATCATTTATCCCCAACCTTTCTCTGCTCCCTAATGCACACCTGGAAACTCACGCTCGAATACGACGGCACCCGCTACAGCGGCTGGCAGGAACAGGCCAACGCCAAAACCATCGCGGGCGAATTACGCAAGGCGGCCGAAGATTTATTTGGCCGCGCGGTCGAACTCGGCGGCGCGGGCCGCACCGATGCGGGCGTACACGCGATGGCGCAAGTCGCACACCTGCGGCTGTCACCGCGTGGCGGCCGGCCGAAGAACTTGCCGCGTCCACACGAAATTCAATTCGGCCTCAACGACCGGCTGCCTGCGGACATCAACATTCTGCAAGTCGCGGAAGCCAGCGACCGCTTCCACGCGCGGCACGACGCCATTGCGCGCAGCTACCTTTACCAAATCTCTACGCGGCGGACAGCGTTTCAGAAAAAGTATGTTTGGTGGACAAAAGACCGGCTTGATGTCGCCGCGATGGCGCGCTGTGCCGCGTTGCTGGCCGGACGGCACGATTTCGCGGCGTTTAGTGAACGTGATGTGAAGCGCGTCCAAACGGGGGATGACTATTCGACGCTGGTCATCGTGGATGAAGCGGAAATCGGTACGGACGATCATCTGATCCTCTTCCACATCACGGCCTCGCATTTTTTGTGGAAGATGGTGCGGCGACTGGTTGGCTCCATCGTCGAAGTCGGGCGCGGGAAGGCGCGCATCGAAGAGTTCGAGACGTTGTTGAAAGCGCCCGCCAGCAAAACCAAGCTTGATCCCGCGCGGGTGACGGCGCCGCCTTCGGGATTGTTTTTGCAAAATATCCGTTACCCGCAATGATGGCTGGTCTAATATGGCTTCTGTAATCCGCAGCGGCTCTGCCGCCCGATGTGCAGAAGGTCTCTGACCTTCCGCTAGTTTCGTAATAAAGTTCCGGGGCTGCGCCCTGCTGGGGCATAGCCCCAAATTCAAATAGTCAACCCACCGGAAGGGCACAGCCCTTCCGCACATCGGGCGGCAGAGCCGCAATCAACCATTACTCAATCTGCTGGCACTGTTGAAAAAGCTTATTCCACAGTGAAATCCATCCACTGCTCCACCCGCCTGGCATTCTTTTTCGCCAACCCATCCGTCACCACCATGCGCAACAGATAGCTGCCCACCGCCATGTTGTTCAACCGCAAACGGCCCACATAATCGAAGCGTTTGGGATTCATCCCCGCCGTGAATTCGACTGCGCGCGCGGGGAATTGATAGACCACTTTGCCGTCGCGGTAAATCTCGGTCTGCACGGTGATCTGCGTCTGATTGGTTTTCTTGTCGGTAGTCGCGTTGTAAATCGCCGCGCCATACTGAATCCAGCCGCTGCGCGGAAACTTGCGCACGAACGGTGACGCCGACAAGCCGCTGGTGGGCGTGCTTTCGGCGGCGGCTTTATTGGCCTGCGTCTGCGTCACGACGGCTTCACTCGCAGCCGCAGCGTCATTCGACGGCGCGCTAGGCGCAGCCACTTGTTTCGGCGCGGTCAGCACCAGGCCGGACATCGCCAGCCGTAGCTTGCTCAGGTCGGGCACTTGGATGAATTGGCTGGCGGAGCCGGTGCGGCCCGATTCGTCATCGCGCAGCACGGCGCGAAATTGATAGGCACCCGGCTTTTTCAATTGGAAGTCGCGGCGATAGGCCAGCCCTTCGGCCAGCACTTGGCGGTATTGCTTTTCGTTGTATGAAAGATTGAGGCGATTGACGCTCAGGTCTGCCGCCGCGCCGGTTTCGTCAAAGGCGAATGTCGCCAGTTCCAGCTTGAGCAATTTCTCGCCGTTGGGGCCGTCTTTGAAATTCAGCTTGGAGGCGTCCAGATGAAAGAGCGTGCGCACCAGCGGGCGGCCCGTCGCGGGGCTGAAAAAGTAAGGCGTCATCTTCAGCGGCAGATCGCGCACGCCTAGCGGCGACAACAACCCCGCCAGCAATTGTTCGCCGCGCGTTTTGGGGGCGGCGAGTTGTTCGTCTTCTTTCACGCCGTAAAAGCCGGAGCGCGTGCGCACGGTCACGCCGGGCCGATTCACCTTGACCGAAATCTTGTGGAACTTGGTGTCGAACTGCGCGTCATCGGGATCGAAGCCGATCAGGTAATAACTCTGCTGATCGTAAATCGCCTCTTGCACGCCGATGTTCAGGTCGTTGCTGTTGGTGACGACAAAGCCGCCTGTCTCTTTCGCCAAAAAGACCGGGCCGTCCAACGCTTCGAGCGCCGTTTGTTGTGCGTCGCTGTAAGCGCTCGCGCCCGGCTTGCCGCCGGTTTCGCCGCCGGGCATGAAGGGTTGCAGCCCCTTGGCGTCAATCGCGTAAATCACCACACTGGCGCGGCCAGCCTGTTCAACCAGGTTTTTCATGGACTGGATGATCTGCTCAGTCACATTGGGATCATCGTTCTTGCTGTAAACCGTGAACCCATCCGACAGCAGGATCACACTCTTGCGGCCCGGCAGATTGCGCAGGCCCTGCACGACAAAATTGATCGCGCCGACGGTGCCGGTGGTGAAATTGGTCTGGCGGAATTCATCAAACACATCCGCCGCCGCTTGGCGGCCGGCCTGATCATCGCTGGTCTCGGCGCTGCTGTCGGCAAAGCTCGGATTCATATCGCGCGAGAGCGGATTCCAGACCAGCTTCTCGATGGCCGCATACAACACGCGTTTGTCGCTGGTGAATTGTTCAAGCATGCCCAGCCCGTTGCCCGTGCGGATGATGGCGACGAAATCGCCTTCCTGCATTTGCTCGGCGACGAACTTGTGCAAGGTCTCGCGCGTGCGTTCGGCGCTGCTAAACGACAGGCCTAGATCGTCCACGATGAAGGCAATGGTGCGCTGCACATCTTTCGGTTCTAACTGCCGCGTCGGCATGGCTTCGGGCGCGGCGGCGGTTTTGTCGGTTTTCTTTTTCGGCGGCAGTTCGCGGGCGACCGCGCCTTTCAGATTGAAATGCGAGAAGTGTGTGAGCGGCTGCTCTTTGCCATCCACCAGCAATTTGAAATCGGCCTGGGTCAAGTCTTCGACGTGGCGGCTTTTTTTGTCGGTGACGACAACGTCCACTTGAACGAGTTGCGTGTTGATGCGCACGACTTCTTGATTCTGTTGCGCGGCCGGATTTTGTGCGGCCGGATTTTGTGCGGCCGGATTTTGCGCGGGGTTTTGTGTTGTGGCTGGCGGGATCGTTGGATTGGCTTGTTGCGCCAATTGGGGCGCGGGCTGGCCGGATAGCAGCCACAACGCGACAACTGCAAACACCGCCACTCTCTGAATTCGGAACATTGGCTCTCCTTCTCTGCTTGTGAACTATCGGATTGCTGGATTTATCTGTGCGTTGGTAAGGACGAAGGGCGCGGCAAGCCAGTCACACAGAAACCGGCGCGATTTGCCCAGCCGCCGCCGGACTTGTTAGCCTGCCACGGCAATGACCATAACCGCCGCAGAGATCAAGCAACAGGCCCGCGCGCTCGGCTTCGACAAAATCGGCATCGTCGCCGCCACCGCGTTGACCGATGAGGGCGCGCAACTCAATGAATGGCTGGCGCGCGGCTTTCACGGCCAGATGAGTTATATGGCGCGTGATCCTGAGCAACGTGCTGACCCGCGTCTGCTCTTGCCCTCGGCCAAATCGGTCGTCTGTGTCGCGCTCAACTATTTCAGGCCCGAAGCGCACGTTGATGATTCAGATACGGCCAAGATTTCGCGTTACGCCTGGGGCGACGATTATCACGATGTGGTGCGCGACAAGCTGAAATTATTGCTGGCCTGGATTCAAGCACGCGAACCAAACGTCGAAGGCAAAATCTGTGTGGATTCGTCGCCGCTGATGGACAAGGCGTGGGCCGTGCGTGCGGGCCTGGGCTGGCTGGGCAAACACACCAACGTCATCACCAAAGAATTCGGCTCGTGGGTCTTTCTGGGCGAATTGCTGTTGTCGGTGGAATTGGATTACGACAGCGAGATCGAACCCGATCATTGCGGCACATGCACGGCCTGCCTGGACGCCTGTCCGACCGGCGCGCTGATCGCGCCCTACCAAATTGACGGGACGCGCTGCATTTCCTACGGCACGATTGAACTGCGCACAGACGAATTGCCGGAGCCGATCAACAGCAATCTGCACAACTGGGTCTTCGGTTGCGACATCTGCCAGGACGTTTGCCCTTGGTCGCGTTTCTCAAAACCCACGGCTGAAGCGCGTTTTGAACCGCGTGAAGGCATGAGCACGCCGAAGCTGGCTGAATTGGCCGAACTGACGCAGGAAGAATTCTCAACGCGCTTTCGCCGGAATCCGGTCAAGCGCGCGAAGCTGGCGGGCTTGCAAAGAAACGCGCGCGCGGTGATAAAGGCGCAGCAATCCAAAAACGGTAGTGGCCCAAAGAAGTGAGGGATAGCAGAGTGCTTTTAACGCCAAGACGCCGAGAGCGCCAAGGGAGGCACCTTAAAATCGGCTTGTATATGTACCCCGCTTGGCGCTCTTGGCGTCTTGGCGTTTGAACTTCCTCTCCTTACCCCACTACTCCAAAACAACAAGGTGTAATCCACATGCGAACCAATCAGACAAAAGCCAAACTCAAAGCGGGCCAAACAGTCCACGGCTGTTTCGTGCGTTACCCCGAACCTTCGCTGATCGAAATGCTCGGTTATTACGGCTGGGATTTCATTATGTTCGACGGCGAGCACAGCACCATCACGCCGCGCGATTGCGAGCAGTTGGTGCGCGCGGCCGAATTGCAAAACGTCACGCCGCTGGTGCGCGTCACGACCAATCAGCCGCCGGTGATCTTGCGCTTTATGGATACGGGCGTGCTGGGCGCGATGGTGCCGATGATCAACAGCGTCGCCGATGCCGAAGCCGCCGTGTGCGCGCTCAAATACGCCCCACGCGGCCAACGCGGCCTGGCGGGCGTGCGCGCCGCCGCGTATGGGCAAGTGCCGGGCTTCAATTTCAAAACTTATACCGCCGAAGCAAACAACGAAACGCTGCTGATCGCGCAGGTCGAAACCGCCGCCGCCGTGGACGCGTTGCCGGACATCGTGCAAGTGCCCGACATTGACGTGATCTTCATCGGGCCGACCGATTTGTCGCAATCGCTGGGCGTGCCGGGCGAATTGCAGCATCCGGCGGTGCAGGAAATGTTCGAGCGCATCACCACCATCGTCACCGCTTCGGACAAAGCGTTAGGCATACTAGTGCCCAATGCCGAAGCCGCACTGCAGTGGCAGGCGCGCGGCGCACGCTTTGTGCTGGTGGTGATGGATGCGCTGTTAGGCCCGGCCTGTCGCGGCTTTTTGCAAACCGTGCGCGGCTAATTTGTACAGCGGACTGTTAGTCCGCTGCGGCCTCGGCGCGCCGCACACAGGCAGAAATTGCAAGACTCCCGATTGGCTCTGAATTACGTGCCCACAACGGACTAACAGTCCGTTGTACAGCGAGTCAGCGCGCTTTGAACTGGGGGCGCAACGACTGGTTCAACTGCGTCTGAGTTGTTCGTGCAGGTGATCGGCGCAACGCGCGGCCAGCGCCATCACGGTCAGCGTCGGGTTCTTTTCCGAATAATCAATAAACCCGCTGCCATCGGCGACGTAAAGATTCGCCACATCGTGCGCCTGCAAATACGGCGTCAGCACCGAAGTCTTTGCGTCATTGCCCATCTTGCAAGTGCCGACCCAATGCACGCTGTCTACGCCGGGGTTGGGATTAACGCCCGTGACCACACCGCCCGAAGCCTCGATAATCGAAGTGATCTTTTCGAGCGCGTCTTTGTGAATCGCGCGGTCTTCGCTGGTCAGGCTGAAATGCACTTTGGGCACGGCCAAGCCGTAAATGTCTTTCACCGCCGGGTCGAGTTCAACATAACGTTCCGGCGACGGGATCATGCCGTTCTGCGAATACATGCTCAGCAGCGCCGGATAGCGTGCGCGCGCCTCGCGTTTCAGCCCCGCGCCAAAGCCGCCGATATTCTGCACAAAGCCGGGATTGCCTATCCCAGCGCGCGAGCCTGAATCCACAATGATGTGATAGCCCTTCGGAAAATCGGGGTGCGGGTTGTCGTAGTAAAACGAGGCGATGTAGGCATGGCTGCTCTCCGTTCCGTCATCGTTGCCAAGGCTGGCAATATCGCGCCCATGCATGGATTTCAGGTAGCCCTGCGCGCCCGACGAAGTGTGCGTGATCAGATTCTTGCCGACGAGGCCGCTCGAATTCGCCAGGCCGTTCGGCGCGTGATTCGATTTCGACAATAACAACAAGCGCGCCGATTCAATCGGCCCGCAGGCCAGCACGACGTAACGCGCGCGGACTTCGGCGCTCTGCCGCGTGCGCGCGTCAAAATAGCGCACGCCTTCCGCGCGCCGCCCATCCTTGCTCATCACGACTTCGGCGGCGTTGGCATAGAGGATCAGTTTGCACTTGCCGGTCTTCAGCGCGGCAGGCATCGCCGTGTTGGCCGAAGTGTATTTCGCGTCCACGTCGCAACCACGCATGCAGTGGCCGCAATAGTGACAGGCAGGCCGGTTCGAGCCGTTGCGTTCGGTCAAGATGGCCTTGCGCGCCGTAATCATCTTGAAGCGCTTGGCGTCGAGCTTGTTGCAGCCCTTTTGAATTTCGTAAGCCGCGCAATTCCACTTCAGCGGTTTCAGAAAGACGCCGTCGGGCACATTCGGGTGATGATCGTAATTGCCCGTCACGCCCATCAGCCGTTCCATGCGGTCGTAGTAAGGCGACAACTCTTCATACTTCACCGGCCAGGTGGCGAAATCATAAGTGCTGTTGCGCCAGCTCAGCCCCGCCCACAACAGCGTCTTGCCGCCGACGGCCTTGGCCAGAAAGTGATCGAAGCGCTGATATTCGCCCGCTTTGGTGAACGGCTCTTTCGTGCGATCAACCGTCAGGTGCGCGCGCGGATCCCAGCCCTTGCCGTTCTTCGGCAATTCATAGGGCATCGTGTGGCTGAAAAAATCTTTTGCCGGATCAACCCATTTGCCCGCTTCGAGCACGACGACCGACGCGCCTTTTTGCGCCAGTTGCATCGCCACGACGCCGCCAGCCGCGCCGGAGCCGACGACACAGACGTCATACGTTGCAGTATTTCGATTTTGTTTAGTCATCCGTTTAATACTTGAAAGCTCGATAAACGCGCGACTCTACCAGCCGGTCTTGTTCATCGAAGAAAACCAACGCGTGGAGAAGAACGCTATACATGATGGTGGAATCGCTATCCACCTTCCCGAAGTCACCGACAGCAGTTTTGCCGTGCTCGACCTGCTCGACCGGGTCAGTCGGCTCAAGCACGTCAGTCTCATCACGCGACTGCGCAGGGACGCGCAGCTTTATGACTGCGCGCCAGAGCGCCAGCCCGGCCAGCCGGGCCGCCCGCGCCGCAAAGGCGCGCGTCGCCCTGCGCCCAAGCAGCGGCTGGCAGTTCCCACGACGCACTGGGAGACGCTGGAGATCGAGGACTGGTTCGGCGGCGAGAAGCGCCCGCTCGAGGTCTACAGCGAAACCTGTCGCTGGTACAAGTCCGGGCAGCGTCCGGTAGCCATTCGCGGGGTCCTGGTGCGTGACCCGTTCGGAGAGTTTGAGCCCCGCGCTTTCCTTTCGACCGAGGTCGAGCACACGCCCCAGCAGATGCTGACCTGGTTTGTGAGACGTTGGCGGATGGAAGTGACCTTTGAAGAGTCGCGCGCTGACCTGGGGATTGAGACGCAGCGGCAATGGAGCGAACTGGCGATTGCGCGCACGACACCGGTTCTTTTCGGGTTGTTTGCGCTGGTGACGTTGTTGGCCAACGCCTTGATCAAAGACGAAATCAAGCTGGTTCGCACCGCCGTCTGGTATGCGAAAGAGCGGCCGACCTTCAGCGATGCGCTGGCGTTGGTAAGGCGTTGTTTGTGGAGCAACTGCCATTTTCAAACGTCGCAATTGAACTCTGACGTGATAAAAATCCCGCGCTCATTATTCGAGCGATTGACTGACGCTGTGTGCTACGCAGCTTGAATGGACAAAGTCGAGCTTAGGCAAATCGAACAGCTTTTCGACAGGATTGACAGGCTTCTTTGCAGGATTCATGGGCTTGACCAAAAGTGATTGGGGGCTGTGTCGTTGCCTATCCTGTCAATCCTGTTCATCCTGTTCATCCTGCCTCAAAGTTATCGCAGGTTGCAGTCAACGCAACGCCAGCATTACATCGGCCAATCGCTCAACGGCTTGCACCAAACTTTTGCCCGCTTCGTCAAAGCGGCCATTGGCCACCAGTCGTTCAGCATTCGCCGCCGATTCCGCTGCATACGACAATTTCAAATACTGCACTTGCAAGCGCGTATTGGCCTGAAAGCGCCCGGCCAAGGTTTCCAGTCCGGTGCGCACGCCGTTGATATTGCTGATGACGGCCTCTTTGGTCTTGCGGTTATTGGCCACCGCCGCCGCTGACAATTCGCCGCGCTTTATCTGCTCTTCAGCCAATTCCAGGCCGTTGGCGATCTTGCCGTAAACGTAAACAAAGCGCGTGACGATTTTCAGTTGCTCGGCCACGTAGGCCGCCTCGGCGCTCAGATTGACTGGCGGCGGCGCAGGCTCAGGCGCGGGCTTGCTCGCCGTGCGCGGTTTGGCGCGCGTGCTCTTGCGCTTGGTTTGCGCGATCGCGGACGGGCTGGCGCACAGGCACACCAACAGACATGCCAATCCGGCGCGGCCAAACCTGGCGGATGCCGCGATGAACTTCTTCTTCAATGCTTCCTCCGTGCAAATAGGTGAAGTGGAGTTTTAGGGTGGCCAATCGTCTCTGATCTGCGGCAACGAGTCAATGACCATAAGCGGCCAATTTGAACTTGCCGGAGGCGTATGTATAATGCCCTCGCGTTACGGGGCGTAGCTTAGCCTGGTAGAGCGCTCGGTTTGGGACCGAGAGGTCGGAGGTTCAAATCCTCTCGCCCCGATAGAAAAGGCAAGCGGCCATCACAATGATGGCCGTTTTGCTTTACGAATACGGACACAGATGATGCCAGATGCTGAGTGCTTCCCTGCCTTGTCTTAACCAATCTTTTCCCCGGCTCAAAATAAAGTTCCACCTCGCTCAGGTACCTAACGGTCATTACCTGCCATTGGCGAGCGCGTCAACCCGCTGGTTCGTCGCGCTGATCGCACGCGCCATTTCAGCCAGGGCCTGTTTGAGTAGTGCGGTTTCGGCTTCAGCCTGGGCGTGTCTGGTTTGCGAATGCTCTTCGTATCTGATCTGTGCATCAATCAGGATGTCTAATTTGGCGGTGAGTTTTTCATCAACTTCGCGGCGCTTCTCGCGCTCTTGCCGGGCTTCAGCAATTCCCAGTCGAATCGCACGGCTCAAGCGCGCATCCGTGCGTTGGCCCAGCGCCTTCAGTTCTTCAATGTCAGCAAAGAATTTGGCTTGCTGTTCAACGATGAAGGCGATGTTGTTTTCGATCTGCTCTTGATTCATTTGGCCGCTCCTTTATTTGCTGCACGTTTCCTGGCAGGCTTCGCTGCTGCCGCTTGTGCGCCAGCGACAACGGCGCAGCAAGAACGAGTAACTACCTCCCAAGCACCTGCTTTACCCGCGCCACCACATTCCCCGCCGTAAAGCCAAACTGCTCCATCAACACCTGAACCGGTGCGCTCGCGCCAAAACGATCCAAGCCGATCACCACGCCGCCAGAGCCGACATAACGTTCCCAGCCGAACGACACGCCAGCCTCAATCGCCACGCGCGCGGTCACGGCGGGCGGCAGCACTTCGTCGCGATAGGCTGGCGATTGCGCTTCAAACAGTTCCCAACTGGGCATGCTGACGACGCGCGCGCCGATGCCCTCTTTCGTCAGGGCGTCTTGGGCTTCGATGGCGACGGCAACTTCGGAACCGGTGGCGATCAGGATCACATCAAGGTTGCCGGTGGGCGAGTCGCTCAGCACATACGCCCCTTTGGTCAGCCCTTCCGCCGAGGCGTATTTCGTGCGGTCAAAGGTCGGCAACTTTTGCCGCGTCAGGGCCAGCGCCGTCGGGCCGTGACGTTGGGCGATGGCGACGCGCCAGGCCACGGCGGTTTCGTTGGCGTCGGCGGGGCGGATCAGCGTCAGCCCCGGCACGGCGCGCATGCCGGCCAGTTGTTCGATGGGTTGATGCGTGGGGCCGTCTTCGCCGAGGCCGATGCTGTCGTGTGTGTAAACATAAATCGTGCCCACGCCCATCATCGCGGCCAGCCGCACGGGCGGGCGCATGTAATCGTAAAAGATCATGAACGTGCCGCCGAACGGGATCAGCGGTTTGGTCAGCGCGAGGCCGTTCAGCACCGAACCCATCGCGTGTTCGCGCACGCCGAAATGGAAGTTGCGGCCGTTGCGGCTCGTGGCCTGGAACGAATCGTTGCCATCCAGCCAGGTGTTATTCGACGGTCGCAAATCCGCTGAACCGCCAATCAACATCGGCAGTTTAGCGGCGAAAGCGTTCAGCGCTTTGCCTGACGCTTCGCGCGTAGCCATCGGTTTGTCTGACGGGAAGACAGGCATCGCGTCTTGCCATCCGGCGGGCAATTCGCCGCTCAGCCACGCTTTCAATTCGGCAGCCAATTCAGGATGCGCTTGCGCGTAGGCATCGAACTTGGCTTGCCAGTCGCTTTCCAACTGTGCGCCGCGCGTAACGCATTGGCGGAAGTTGTTCAGCGCTTCTTCCGGCACAAAGAACGGCTCATCAGACGGCCAGCCGAGATTCGCCTTGGTTAGCTTGATCTCGTCCGCGCCGAGCGGTTCGCCGTGCGCTTTTGAAGTGCCCGCTTTGTTGGGCGAGCCGAACCCGATCACCGACTTGACGCAGATGATCGAAGGGCGAGGATCAGCTTGGGCATTGGTGATCGCGACTTCCAGCGCGGCCAGATCGTTGGCGTCCGTCACCGTTTGCACGTGCCAGCCATAAGCCTCGAAGCGTTTCGCGCGGTCTTCGGTGAAGGCCAGATTCGTGCTGCCGTCAATCGAAATCTGGTTGTCGTCGTAAAGATAGATCAGGCGGCCCAGTTTCAAATGGCCCGCCAATGACGCGGCTTCCGACGCGACGCCTTCCATCAGGTCGCCGTCCGAAACAATCGCGTAGATGTGATAGTCAAACAGTTCGTGCCCGTCGCGGTTGAAATAGGCGGCCAGATAATCAGCGCCGATGGCAAGGCCGACGCCGTTGGCAAAGCCCTGTCCCAACGGGCCGGTCGTCGTTTCGATTGCGTCTGACAATTCGACTTCGGGATGGCCGGGCGTGAGGCTGCCCCATTGGCGGAACTGTTTCAATTGCTCAAGCGGGTAGTCGTCGTAGCCCGTCAGATAGAGCAAGCTATACAACAGCATCGAGCCGTGCCCGGCAGACAGCACAAACCTATCGCGGTTGGCCCAGCGCGGATTTTTCGGGTTGTGGTGCAGCAGCCGCGTCCACACTACATACGCCGCCGGAGCCATGCCCATCGGCATGCCGGGGTGGCCGGAGCCAGCTTTTTGCACGCCATCCATCGCCAGCGTGCGGATGGTGTTGATCGAAAGTTGCGCGAGTGTGTTCGGTTCAGACATCAGCGAGTTCTCTCCCCTTGCAAAGTTGAATTGAAATTGGGTGTGGATTGAGGCGCTACAGTAACGCACGAATGGCGTTGCGGTCATCTGATTTTTGCGCGGCACCGTAGGGGCAGACCTGCGTGTCTGCCCCCGGTCGCGTCAGACACATCCGATTCCGTCTGCTCCCACCGGGGCAGACAGGCTGGTGTGCCCCTACTCCAGTTTGCCTATTTGAACGCTACCGTCACCGTGTTGACAGTTCGTCCATCCACCGTGCCCGTGATGTTGATCGTGCCGCGTCCGCGCAAGGAACGCGGCAGGTCAATGTTGATTTGATCCAGGCCAACCAGGTCGCCTTGCGCGCCTGCGAACTGCGTGGGCACGGCTACGTCGGCGAAATTGAACAAGACCGCACCCAAACTCGCCCGCCCGCGAATGCCCGTGCCAAACAACACCAGCGTGAGCCGGTCGGTGTCGTTCACGAAATCAATGAGGCGTGGCACAAAACGATTGGTCGCCGCATCGAGCACGGACACCGTCTCGAAGACTTGCGAATTATCGGCGCGCGTGCGCAACAACACCGCCGCCGGAACGCCCGCGCCATTGGCGTTCGCGGTGAAGAGGCCCGGCGCGGTCGTGGTGACAGTGAAGCGGCTATCGGCGTAAGACACACCATCCACTTCGACCGTGACGATAGCCAAGCCTGTGCTCGCGACCGTGCCCGCCGGAATCAGGAAGTTGATTTGTCCCGGCGAGACAAAGAACAGCGGCGCGAGCCGTGGCGTGCCGTTGGCATCCTGCACCGTGACGCGCGTGGTGGAAAGCAGCGTTGGCAGCGTGTTTTGCGCGGCCACCGTGTCGCGTGCCAGGCCCGCGCCAAATAACGACGTGATGCCGTTGGGCGCAAACTGCGCGGTGAAGCTGGCCGCTGAAATTGCGGCGGCACGGCCCAGTTGGCGAATCGTCACGGTCTGGCCACCCACGGTCACGCGGGCTTCGCGCGGCGCGGCGCCCGTGTCGGGTTGCGGCAAAATGTTATAGGTGATCACCGAACGCCCGCTGCCGCTGGTCGCGCCGGTCAGCACGACCCAGGCTTCGCTGGACGTGGCCGCCCAGGTGCAGACGCTAGGATTGGCGTTCGTTTGCGCGCTGGCATTGAGGATGAAGCCGCCGCTGGTGTTGATGCCGTTGGCATTCACGGTGCTGCGCGACAGAACGATTTGTACATTGCCCGTCACGTTGGTCGTGAACCCGCAAGTCGTCGCAAAGAAGTTTTGCGCGTTCGACGTGCCGCCGCCGGGCGCGGGATTCGCCACCGTGATCGCCAGCGAGGCCGCACTGGCGAGATCGGCTTGGGTCAGCACGGTCGAAAGCTGCGTGCTGTTGACCAGCGTGGTCGCGCGTTCGCTCGCGCCGACACGGATGCGCGATTGCGCGTTGAAATTTGTGCCGACGACGTTGAGCGTCACGTTATTAGCGCCGACGGGCGCGCCAACCGGATCGAGCCGCGCGATGGCGGGCACGGGTTGATTGGCGCTGACGGCCAAATCCAGCGCCGCCGTTTCGCCGCCAGCGGGGCCGGGCGTGAAGACGGTGACTTTCAACGTGCCCGCGTTCGCCACATCGGTTGCGGGAATTTGCGCTTGCAATTGCGAACCGCTCAGGTAAGCGGTCGTGCGATCACTGCCGCCGACGCGCACAATCGAATTGGGCTGGAAGTTGTTGCCCAAGGCAGTGAGCGTAAAGACGGCGCTGCCCGGCGCGACGGCGGCGGGACTGATTGCCTGGGCAAAAGGCGCGGGCGTGTTGAACGGCTCGCTCACATAAGCCCGCAACTGGAAGTTGACGGACGCGGGCGTCGGCGCATTTTGCGTCATCAACGGCTGAAAGCTCGTGCCGTTGTTGATCGAAATGAACGAACGGCCTTGTTGACGGCCGTTCAGATCGGCGGCAATCGGGATGATGGCGCTGCTGGTTTGCACGCCGACATAAAGGTCGCCGCCATTAATCGTCGGGCCATTGGGCAGCACCAGATCATAGATGCGGTTGTTCGGCAGCGTCGGCAGATTGATCGTGCGGTCGAGCAGCAACGACGGACTGGCGGGCGGCTGGCCCGTGCGGTTGGGATCGGCGAACACGATGATACGCAACGGCTCGCCCGTCTGAATGCCGCTGGTCGCGGGCGGAATCGGCACGCGCACCGATTCCAGTTTGGCCGGATAACGCGCGGGCGTGAAGCGGTTGACGACCAGCGCATTGCTGCGGTCTTGCGCCTCTTCGCGCGAGAAATCAGAGACCACGAGTTGTTCAAACACGCGCAGATCGCTGTTGAGTTGATAACCGAAAAAATTGATGGCGATCAAATCCGCCGCCGTTAGATCAAGCCGTTCGCCGCGCGCGCCGGTCGGGTCCATCACACCGACGTAAATGCCGGTCTGCTCGAAATCCTTCCAATGGCTGCCCTGATTGGTGTCGCCGTTGGTACCGGCATTCGTGCCAGTCGCAAGGCCATACTCTTCGCCGCCGAAAAACGACGTCTGCTCGCCGCCCGCCACCATCACGCGTTGCCGCGCGCCCAGCGAATTCAGCACCAGGCCGCCGGGCCGAAAGCGGAAATAATCCCATGGCGTCGGAAAGAGCGGCCGGCCCACGCTCAATTCTTTATTCCCCATGTCGGTAATGAAACCGAGCGCGTGGCCGATCTCGTGCACGACGGTCGAATCGAAATCGAATTTATCGAAATCAATGCCATCGCTCGGATCGAAATCGAAGGCGAAGTTGGAATTGAACCCCATCGAAGGCGGCGCGCCAAGACTGGCTTGTTCAGTCGTCGGATTGGCAACCGGGGCAATGATGCCCACGGCTCGCAGATTGGCCGAAGCGCCGCTGGCATTGGTCGCCAGACCGAGTTCGGTTGGCAGCGTATTGGCTGGCAACGCATTGTAAACCGCCGTTTGTTGTGGACTCGTAGCCACGTCCAGCAGCGAGGCGCGGAAGTCTCCGTAAACCGTCGCACCGGATGCCGACAGTGTTTGCGTATCGGTCGAGCCGAGCACCCCGGACGGATAGGGCGTGCCGAAACGTGTCGGGCCGAAATCCACATCCAACACAATCGTCATCGGCGTGCGCACAATCGCTTCCCACTTGGCCGCCGCGCGTTGAAAGGCCGCTTTGGCTTGCGGAAAGCTGTCGAGTTGCGTGGTGCCGCGCAGGGTGATCTTCAAACCGGTCTGCTGCGTGCGGCGCGGGCTATTGTCGCCGAGCGCGCGCAATTCGCCGCGCGGTTCAGCGAAGCCCATTTCAAGTTCTTCGCGTGCGGTCATCGGGCGGCATTCCTTGCCGTCCGGCGTGGCCACGATGACAAAATTGCCCGTCGGGCTGTCGCCGCTTTCCAGCGTGGGCGCGGGCGCCTGGCGTTGCAAGGCCGTGCGCAGGGCTTGTTTGTTTGATTGGGCGTGCTGCGGCGCGAAAGGAAGCGCGGCCAGCAAACCGGCGAAAACCAGGAAGCTAAACAGAATGTTACGATGCCGATGCTGCATGAATTTACCTCCGAAATCTGATTGCGATATGTGATTACTGGCAAAGAGTTCTGTTGGAAGGCGCGTCCGTTAACGGGCGTTCAACAGATTGCATGTGTAGGTGAACAACTCAGGGTTGGCCTCAGTGAGCACTGTCAATCAACGGGGATTGGATGGAGCAATTGTAACTTGGGGGGCGACGGCGGCATCTTGGCCGAAGGCGCAGTTGATTGCAAGCGGGCAGCCTGGATACGCACAGGCTTTAATTCTTCCTGCAACAGTAGCCTCGCGCGCCGCGCAATGCTAGATTATCGCCACCCAAGTTAGCCACGCGCCTTGCTCAAGCATTACCACAGATTTTTGTTAAGGAGTCGAGTTATGCCGCTCACGATGACCATTACTCGCGCCTTACTGGTGCCCTTAACGTTTGCGCTGTTGCTGTTGTCAACAACTTCCACCGCGCGCACCACAAGGCCGCAAACCAAACCACAACCCGCCAACCAAATGCGCCCCCCCAACGCGTATGCTACGCCCAAAGTTGCCACGGCCAATGTCGCGGGCACGCCGGTGAAGCTGAAACAGTTTGAATTCACCACCGCCAAAGTTGACGCCAGCGGCGCTGTCACCAAAGTGCCTGGCCAAAAGGCCGCCGGCTTTGCCGAAGAACTGGGCGAGGGCGTGTCGCTGGATATGATCGAAATCCCGACGGGTGAATTTCAGATGGGTTCGAGCGATGCCGAAATCCAGGCCGCCTTCAACGAATCAAAAACCTTCAGCCCCAACGCCAAGCTCGAATGGTTCAACGGCGAGACGCCCCAGCATAAAGTCACACTGCCCGCCTTTTTCATGGGCAAGTTCGAAGTCACCCAAGCCCAATGGCGCGCCGTCGCCCAATGGCCGCAGGTCAAAATCGAATTGAAAGCCGACCCCGCCAATTTCAAAGGCGCTGACCTGCCCGTCGAAAACGTGATTTGGGAAGAGGCCCTCGAATTTTGCGACCGCCTGACGAAAAAGACCGGACGCACTTACCGGCTGCCCAGCGAAGCCGAATGGGAATACGCCGCGCGTGGCGGCACGACTTCGCCGTTTGCCTTTGGCGAAACGATCACGCCCGAGATCGTCAATTACGACGGGCGTTATCCATACGGCGTAGCGGCCAAAGGCTTGTTTCGCGAGAAGACCACCGCGCCCGGCAGTCTGGGCGTAGCCAATCCGTTCGGGCTTTACGATATGCACGGCAATCTGTGGGAGTGGTGCCAGGATTTCAAACACGCCAACTACAGCGGCGCGCCCACGGACGGCAGCGCGTGGATCGCCGAGGGCGAAGCGAAGTTCCGTTCGTTGCGTGGCGGTTCGTGGAATTACTACGGGCGGAATTGCCGTTCGGGGTTTCGTTACTTCTTGCCGCCGGATATTCGCAGCCTGCTGGTGGGCTTCCGCGTGGTAGTGGCGGCAAATGCCAAGTGAAGCCCAACGGCATCTCACTCGCGCCTGAGCACAAAAGCATGGAGTTCAAGCTTTAGCTTGTTTGGCGCGCTGTAGCGCGCCGGGCAGCCTGAAGGCTGAACTCCATGCGCTTGTGCCCAGGCGCGAGCGAGATGCCACTGCCGTAATACCAGGATCATTTCGCTATGCCTTTCATTTTCGCGGTTGGCTCGACCAATCCGGTAAAAATCCAATGCGTCGCCACAGCCATCACGCAGTTCTGGCCCGAGGCTGAAGCGCGCGGCGTGGCGACCGATTCGGGCGTCAGTCATCAACCTATGTCCGATGACGAGATGTTCACCGGCGCGCGCAACCGTGCGCAGCAAGCCTTGCAGCAAATGCCCGCAGCCGATTTCGGCGTCGGCATCGAAGGCGGCGTGCTCGACACAGCGGCAGTGATGTGGGCTTACGCCTGGGTTGTGATTGTGGATCGCGGCGGGCGCATTGGCACGGGGCAGACGGGCCGGTTCCCTTTGCCGGCGGGCGTCGCGCAGCTTGTGCGCGCGGGATTGGAATTGGGCGAGGCGGATGACCGCTTTTTCGGGCGCGAGAACTCGAAACAAAAAGAAGGCGCGATCGGCCTGCTTTCAAATGGCAAATTGGATCGCGTGCAGTTGTATCAGCAGGGCGTCACCTTCGCCTTGCTGCGCTTCGTCAATCCGGAATTTTATGAACGGTGAACTGGCTTCAAGCGGCTGATGCAACTTCGGACGGCACGGCTTCGAGCAACGCATAAACCGCCGTGAGCAGCGTTTGGCGGTCGTGTTGGGCTTTATCAAAAAAACGGTTGATGCCCGAACCCATGCGTTCGGGCAGATGGTAATCCTGCAAATTCGCGCTCAGCGCCAGGATGGGCGCGCGGCTCAATTGCCCGCGTTGACAGCGAATCAAGCGCGCCAGTTCGACGCCGTCCAGCACCGGCATTTGCAAATCGGTGATGATCAGATCGGGGCAAATCGCCAAGGCCGCCGCGTAGCCCTCTTCGCCATCACGCGCGGTGCTCACGTCAAAGCCTTCGCGGCGCAACAATTCGGCCAGAGTCAGACGCATGGTTTCGTCGTCTTCAACCACCAAAATCTTTTTTGGCAGAACCTGTTTCGGCAAGTTCAACATCGCATCTTTTCCATTGAATGGGCAGGGCCCACGGAAATGTGCACAGGGACGTACACGGTTGAAAAATCAAGGTCAACCCTTTTTTCCGATGCCGGCTTGGGGATAAGCCGCTTCGGCAAGAGCAATGGGTATGCCAGCGGCGCGTGGTAGCGGAGTGTAACTTGATTGGCCAAAACCGGATAACGGGATTTGGCTGACTGCATTTGACTTAGACTTAACCAGCAGATGAAAAGGCCAGGTTGGTCTTGTTTGCATTAAATGCAGCTTTTCAGTGCAAAGCAGTTTGAAACTGTTCCGTCTCTGTCCAGTTTGCAAAACATCAAATCAACACAGATCAAACCGCGTTTCTCTGCATTCATCCGCGGCCAAGCCTCAATATCCAACCGAATGCCCATCCAGGCGCGGATCGCTGCCGCCCAGGCGCACGCCGGTTTTATCTTCGATCATCACACCCTCGGCATCGCCCATATAACGCGGCTTGTCCACCAGCTTGTGCCCCTTGGCTTCGAGCGCTTTGAGCACATCGGGTGCGAGGCCATAGGGTTCATATGTGATCGCGTCGGGCATCCATTGGTGATGTATGCGCGGCCATTCGATGGCCTGTTGAATGTTCATGCCGTGGTCAATCACGTTGAGGATGACTTGCAGCACGGTGTTGATGATCGTGGGGCCGCCGGGGCTGCCGACGGCGAACCAGAATTGGCCGTCCTTCAACACGATGCTCGGCGTCATCGAAGAAAGCGGACGTTTGCGCGCGGCGACGGCGTTGTTCTCGCCCTGAATCAAATTGTAGGCGTTGGGCGCGCCCGGCTTCGGCGCGAAATCGTCCATCTCGTTGTTGAGCAGAAAGCCCGCGCCCTCGACCGTGATCTTGTTGCCAAAGCTGTCATTCAACGTCGTCGTACACGCGACCACATTGCCGTCCTTATCCACCACGGTGTAATGCGTGGTTTCTTCGGATTCATAGGGCGCAGGTTCACCGTGCTTGATCTCTTCGGAAGTCGAAGCCTGTTCCATGCGAATCGTGTCCGCCAGTTTGTCTGCGTATGCGCGCGAAGTCAGCCCTGCCACCGGCACTTTAACGAAATCAGGATCGCCCAGAAATTCGGCGCGGTCGGCAAAGGCGCGCCGCATCGCCTCGGTCATCAGGTGCAGGCTTTGCGACGAACCCGCGCCCATTTGTTTCAGGTCATAACGTTCCAGGATGTTCAACATCTCGATCAGCGCCACACCGCCCGATGAAGGCGGCGGCATCGTGAAGATTTCGTGGCCGCGATATTTGGTCTTGAGCGGCTCGCGTTCGATGGCCTTGTAGTTTTTCAAATCCTGCACGGTCATCCAAATCTTACCAGGGGGCTTCGCATAACCGTGCTCCTGTGCCGCCTTGCGCATCGTGGCTTCGATCAAGCGCGCGGTCTGGCCGGTATAAAACTCCTGCGGCCCGAACTTGATCAGACGACCCAGCGTCGCGGCCAAATCAGGCTGCCGGAAAATCTGGCCCGTCTCATAAGGATCGCCGTTGCGCAAAAAGATGCGTTTTGTTTCGGGATAAAGCGACAGTTCTTTCTCATTGCCTTTCAAACTGCGTTCGAGTTGGTACCAGACCGGAAAGCCGTTTTGCGCCAGCGCGAACGCGGGTTGCGCCACATCCGCCCATTTCAACCTGCCGTATTTTTGCAGCGCATAGGCCATCCCCGCCACCGCGCCCGGCACGCCCGCCGCCTTGTGGCCGTAGGTCGAAGAGCCTCTGATGTATTCGCCCTTGGCGTCGAGGTAAACGTTGCGATGCGCCAGCGCCGGCCCCATCTCGCGGTAATCAAGCGCAGTCGTCTTGCCATCGGCCAGCCTGATAACCATGAATCCGCCACCGCCGAGGTTGCCCGCCGAAGGCCAAATCACGGCCAGCGCCAGCCCGACCGCCACCGCCGCATCAATCGCATTGCCGCCGCGCTTCAAAACATCCACGCCGACTTTCGAGGCAATTTCGCTGACCGAAGCGACCATCCCGTTTTTGCCGCGCACGGGCGGACGCGAAGCAGCGGCATTGCTGGCTGGCGCGGGCGCGACAGACGATGGCGCGGCGGTGCAAGAGAGCAGCAGCGCCAAACTTAAAACAAGCGATAACAACTTTCGGTATCTCATTCGTTGCAACTCCAAAATGGTACGGCAAACTGTTAGTTTGCCGTGGCCTCGGTATCAGAGCGACTGGCTGGAAGCAGAGCCGTGGACTGCTGGTCACTCAGGTTGCCGCCCAGTGGTTTGCAACGGACGGCCACGGCAAACTAACAGTTTGCCGTACCTCACATGTAAGGCAAACTGTTAGTTTGCCTGGTCTCGGCAGCAGAGCGAGCAAGCGAACAGTCAACGCTGGGGCGCGTTCACGGACGGCCACGCGGTTCGAACCGGAAGCCTACGGCAAACTAACAGTTTGCCGTACAGCTTGCCAGAGCGCTTTCCGCTTCCGCCGGGCTGCGCCGCCAACTCCATTGCCACTCTTGCCACGTTTGCACCAAGCCAGCTTTGACCGGGTTCTGCAAGACATAGTTTACGACCCGGTCAAAGCCGCCGACCCGAATGACGTGATCGTAACTTTCGTGTTCCCAGAACTGTCCCGCGCGGCCCAGCGCCAAGTTTGCCTGGCGCGCGGTGAAGCCTTTGAGCGAGTGCATAATCACCGACAACACATATTTTTCAAACTCGTCAGACTCCACGCGTTGTTCGGCCAATGCTTTGGCCATTGCTTCGGTCAATAAAGGCGCAAACACCGCGTGTACGTGGTTCGACATCACGCAGTATGCCTCCAACCGGTAAACCTTGCCGTCACGAAAATGCAGCGCCTCCGTAACGATCTCCGCAACCCGCGCGTCGCTGAGCCACTGCGGGCCGTGCGCTTGTTGATGCAAGAGGTCTTCAAACTTCTGAAACCAACGCCGACGAAACGCAAGCAATCGCTCTTCGTGTGATTTCGTCTCCGGCGCGTCATCCTGCTGATTCAGTTTCCGGACACGTTTGGTCTCTTCCTCCAACCACTTCTTTTCCGCCAGCCACTGCCCCAAGACAGGTTTCGGAACCGAACCTGCCAGCCGAAAGGTCACAAACAGGGTCGCCTCCGGCGGTTGGATGTGCGGCAAATGGTTCTGATGAAACTGCTGGTAATCGAATTGGCTCATGGCAACTACTCCAAAACTGTACGGCAAACTGTTAGTTTGCCGTGGCCGTGCGCTGCAAACCACTGGGCGGCAACCTGAGTGACCAGCAGCCCACGGCTTTTCTTCCAGCCAGTCGCCCTGCCGCCGAGTCTACGGCAAACTAACAGTTTGCCGTACAGTTTCTTCTAACGCGGATACATCTGGAAAAACCGCGCCTCAATCCCGTCGGCCGTCTCCTGGCCCCGCGCAATCAAATCGTCCAGTTCAGCGCGCCTTAGCCGTGTGAACTCTTCGTCGCTGAGCGCGCCCAGGTTGCTGAGCACTTGATAAGACGTGCTGCGCAGCGCCGTCAACGCCAGTTGCGCGCCGGTGGTCAGATCGGCGAAGGCAATCGGATTGCCCACCTCGGCCAATTCGTCCAGCAGTTCCAACGTGTCGAACGCGCTTCCGGCCACGCGCATGCGCAAGCCGATCAAGCCGCGCGTGGCCTGTTCAAGCGCGCTCGTGCGGGCCAGGCGTTCGGCTTCGGTGATGCGGGGCAATTGCATGACTTCGACCATGCGTTCCTGGCTGTCGGCGTCTTCGGCCACGGCGGCGCGCAAGTCGGCGTCGAGTTGTTCCAGTTGAGCCAGAATTTCGCGCGTCTCTTGTTCGACGTCTTCATACTTCTTTTTGCCCAGCGTCAGGTTGCAAACCATCGAACCGAGCGCCGCCGCCAACGCGCCGGCATAAGCATTGACGCTGCCGCCGCCCGGCGCAAACGTGCCCGCCGCAACATCATCCAAAAACGTTCCGAGCCACTCGGCATCGGTGCTTTCATCAAAAAACTCATCCGCCACGCTCGTCAGCGGTAGGTGTTGTTCCTCGCTTGGCGTGGGCAACATGTGCAACGCAGCGGGGCGCGCGGGCGTCTGGCGCGCGTGTTCGGCCAGCGCCTCTTGCAGCCGATTTTCCAGAATCAGCCCTGCGCGGAAGTTTTCGATACGCAGATAAAAATCGGCGCAAGCATCGAGCGCGGCCTGCGGCACCAGCCCTACGATCTCGCTGCCGACGACCGGCACGCCGTAGCGTTCGGCCTCGCGCCGCACCATTTCAAAAGCGCGAAAGAGCGGTGTGGCTTCGTAATTGATGAGGTTGAGCGACACCTGTACCTGGCCGCGATCTTTCAACTCAATCGGCAGCGCCTTGACGAATTGCAAGCCGCCGCTGCTGCCACGCACGGCCTGCGCAATCTTGCGCGCAATGTTCACATCCGCCGTGCCGAGATTGATGTTGTAGGCAATCAACGGCGCACGCGCGCCCACCGCCGTCGCGCCCGCCGTCGGATGCAGCAGCGGTTCGCCGTAATCGGGTTGCCGGTTGGCGTCGGTCTCGATCTCTTCGCGCAGCCCCTCGAATTCGCCGCGCCGCACATCCGCCAGATTGACGCGGCTGGGCCGTGTGGCCGCGCGTTCGTACAGATAAACGGGGATGTGAAGTTCGCGCGCCAGCCGTTCGCCCGCCTGATGCGCCAGCTCGATGCAATCTTCCATCGTCACGTTTTGCAGCGGCACGAATGGCACCACATCCAGCGCCCCGATGCGCGGGTGTTCGCCTTGGTGGTGATTCAGATCAATCAATTCGACGGCCAGCGCCGCCGCGCGCACCGCCGCCTCAACCACTGCTTCAGGCTCACCGGCGAAGGTGATGACCGAACGATGATGATTGGCGTCCAGCTCGCGGTCGAGCAGGACTACGTCAGGCACGGCGGCGATGGCGGCGGCCAGTTGTTCGACCTTCGCCGCATCACGGCCTTCGCTGAAATTGGGCACGCATTCAACAATTCGATTCATGGAGTTGCCAGTGAGCAGATGGATTTGACTACGAGCGGCGGGATTCTAAATCAGATCACGCGGCGAAGGAATGGTTGGTCGCGTGTCAGTAGCCCGACCGTGAGTCGATCCCGTAGAACCCTCGCTGAACGCGCGCCTGGCGGACGCTCTGCTCGAAGCTCGCCGCGTTCCGGACGGCCAACGAGGCGAGGCCTGCAAACGTC
>JAYUCP010000185.1:0-13188 GCA_043740245.1 Acidobacteriota bacterium
CATCAACGTGCCGTGCGCGGGCACAGCGCTGCTAAGCGCGGCGAGCGCTTCACCGGACAGCTTGGCGTGATTGACGATCCGCATGGTTGCGGAGTGTAGGCGCGCGCGACAGTGAGCGTCAACGCTCAGGGCTTTGCCGGTTGCTCCAATTGGGCCAGCCGCGCGCGCGCGGTGGCGGCTTCGGCGCTGCGCGGATAACGGCGTAGCAATTCGCGATAAGCCGCGCCGTCATACACGATGCGGTCGCGCGCTTCGTCATAATCAAAGGTCACGCCCGCGCGGTTGAACCGATCCAGTCCGTTGAAGCTGAGCACAAAATCGCGCTTGCTGAGGCCGCCCGGCGCATCGTCGCCCAGGCGGCGGTCGGCGTCGCGGCTCAATTTCTCCGCCGCGTGCTCGGCGGCCTGGCCCAGCGCCAGCAAGGCCTTCAACGCAATCGCGGGCGAACGCAATTCATCGGCGCACAGCCGCGCCAGCCGCGCTTTGGCCAGATCGTCCTTGCTCTCAGCGATGGCCGCCAACACCTTTTCGCCATCCGCTGCGCTGCCCAAGCGCGCAATTGCGGCGGTCAACAACCAGCCACGCACATTGCGTGAAATCGCCACGCGCACAAACCGCGCGCCGCTTTTGCCTTTCGCCGTGCCGACGATGCCGACGACGCGGCCACGACTGAGCCGTTGTTTCAACGGCGCTTTGACATCGGGCTGTTCGCGCAAGGCCGACAGACGGTCGTCAAACACGATGGCGTGTTGTCCGGGGATGAAAAGTTTACGTTTGGTTTGGGCGAAGGCAGGCATAGCCAGCAGCAAACCGGCCAGCAGCAAACGCCGCGTGAATTGCGAGGTCATGGCGAGCACCTCCCGATGGTTGCCGAGTGTTTCCAGGCTGGGAACACTTCCGAGGTTGATGATGGCCGTTCGCGCGAACGGCGTTGAGGGTAGGACGGACTTTAGTCTGTCCTGCTAGATCGGACAGACTAAAGTCCGTCCTACCTATTCACTGACAGCGGCTTTGCGCTTCGGCCGCAAACTCGTATGCACGAGTTGCAACCGCGCGAAATCAGAGCCGTACCGCTGCTCTTGCTCAGCAATGGCGCCGAGATAATCGAAGAGCAACAGCCCTTTGCCCGGCGGGGCAGGCGTCAGGGCTTCGCTGAAAAACAGATGGGGCAAACTTTTGCGTTCGGCCTCGTCGCGCCAGCGCGCCAGCACTTGCGCGGGCAAAAAGTAAATCTCGTCGTAGCTGCTGAACTCGACCAGAAACCCGGCGACCGCGCCGAGCTTGGCCATGCGTTCGAGAAAATAAACCTGGTGCGCGTGCAGGTTGTCGAAATCCAGCACGTCGCGTTTGGTCGTCTTGGCGTCGTAAAAAATCGCGCGCCCAGTGGGCGCCAGCACGCCGCCGTAATCCGGCTCGGCCTTCGATTCGGGCACGAAGCGCCGCCAATCTTCTGCCTTGCTCGCTTTTGCCAAGCGGCTGAGTTCAGCGGCCGCCAAACGCGGTTGCGCGCCAGAGCTATTGAGCGACGATTTGAATTCGACACTCGGCAACGCCAAGCCGCGCCGCGTCTCGCCGCGTTCGATCAGGTATTTACCCGGAATGGCTTTGCGTGTAATGCAGGCGCGGCCCAAACGTTCGTATGCTTCATTGACCCGATTGATCGCTTCCTGAAACCCGCTGCCGGTTTCAGCGCCGCGCCGTTTGATCTTCATTTAGACCTCTAGCAGCTCTCAACCCTCCATCGCCGCATCATCCGGCTCGAAGTTGGTGTAAACGTTTTGCACGTCTTCGTGATCGTCGAGCGCTTCGTAAAGCTTCATCATCTGCGCAGCCGCGCCGCCTTCCAGACTGATCGTGTTTTGCGGGATCATCGCCACCTCAGCGGAAAGCGGTTCGAGGCCGGCGGCTTTGAGTTTGTCGAGCACGGTGTGGAAGTCTTCGGGCATGGTCAAGATTTGATAGCTGCCGCCGTCAGCCTGGAAATCGTCCGCGCCCGCGTCCAACACCAGTTCCATCATCTCGTCCTCGCCCTTGGCTGTGCTGTCAATGATGATCTGGCCCTTGCGGTTGAACATCCAGCCGACCGAACCCGTCTCGCCCATGTTGCCGCCGTATTTCGAGAAAGCATGGCGGACTTCCGCGACCGTGCGATTGCGGTTGTCGGTAGTGACTTCGACCATCACGGCCACGCCGCCGGGGCCATAACCTTCATAAGTGATTTCGTCGTAATGCACGCCTTCCAATTCGCCGGTGCCGCGTTTGATGGCGCGGTCAATCGTATCGGCGGGCATGTTGCCGGCCTTGGCGTCGGTGACGGCCTTGCGCAAGCGCGCGTTCTGGTTGATGTCGCCGGTGCCGCCGGAGCGCGCGGCGATGGTGATTTCTTTGATGAGTTTGGTAAAAAGCTTGCCGCGCTTGGCATCAAGCGCGCCTTTTTTATGTTTGATCGTATGCCATTTGCTATGCCCTGACATAGGTGCTTACCTCTCGCTTCCTGGGTTGAACTGAATGAAGTGCAGGAATTTTTTGATGGGCTAGTAGAGGCGGAATATAGCACGCCCCTTGCGCAATCGTAAATCCTTGCGGCAGGATGCCTCTATGCTGCGCAAACGCGCCAAATTCCAAACAAATCAGACGTCTCAAACAGCGGCTGAACGCCCGCCCGCGCCTGTACAAACGCCGTATGAAAAGACGCTGGCGCGCGCCTTCCGCCTGCTCGCGGCCAAGGCGCGCGGCGTCGCCGAATTGCGCGAACGGCTGCTGGAAAAGGCCGAAGCGGAAGCCGTCGAACAGGTGCTGGCGCGGCTGGTCGAACTCGGTTACCTCAACGACGAGGAGTTCGCGCGCAGCTTCGCCAATTCGCGGCTGAGTTATAAACCGCTGGGCCGCGTGCGGCTGCGCCAGGATTTGCAACGGAAGAAACTCGCCGCGCCCGTGGTTGAACAGGCGCTCGACGACGCTTACACCGAACACAGCGAAGAGGCGCTGATTGACCGCGCCATCGAAAAACGGCTGCGCTTGAAAGGCGCGCCGGCCACGCGCGAAGAGGCGAAAAAGCTGTTTGATTATTTGTTGCGGCGTGGCTTCAGCTACGACCTGGTGTTAAAAAAGGTGCGCGGGTTGAATAAACTGGCAACGGACGCAGAGGAGACTGAATGAGTGCACTGCATTTCACTACTTTAGAACTCAAGAACTGGAAGAACTTTACTGACGTCAAGGTCGAACTGTCCAACAGAGTTTTCCTAGTCGGCCCAAACGCAGTCGGCAAATCGAATTTCCTCGACGCCTTCAAATTTCTGCGCGATCTGGTGCTCGAAGGTGGCGGTTTGAGTAAAGCCATCAACAGCGAGCAACGTGGCGGCCTCACCAAGGTTCGCTCGCTCTTTGCGCGGAAACAACCCGCTGTGACAGTGGCGGCCACCGTGCAGGACAATGAAGGAACTGGCTGGCGCTATGAGTTGGCCTTTACCCATTATTCACTTAAAGAACAGCGCCCTGTGGTTCTCAAAGAGTGTGTCTATCGGTTGGATGGCGAAAAAGAAATACAAGTGCTTGATCGTCCCGACGAGAAGGACAAACTGGATAAAGAACTGCTTACGCAAACTGCCATCCAGCAAGTGACCGCCAACCAACAATTCCGGGATTTGGCCGATTTTTTTCGCGAGATTTCCTATCTGCATCTTGTCCCCCAGCTTTTACGCGAAGAGCAGGCCCCCCGATTCAGCGGTATTGGGGCAGACCCATTCGGACGTGATTTACTCGAACGTATTCGCCAAACTCCTCCCAGTCGGCAGAAGGCGCGGCTACGTCGGATCGAAGAAGTTTTAAAAAACGTTGTGCCAGAGTTAACAGAATTGCGCCTTCAGATAGACGATCATGGCCGCCCCCATCTACAGGGTAAGTTCAAACATTGGCGGCCTCAGGGCGCGTTTCAAAACGAGACTCAATTTTCGGACGGCACACTGCGCCTGATCGGTCTGTTGTGGGCCTTGCAGGAAAAAGCGGGGCCACTCTTACTTGAAGAGCCAGAGCTTTCATTGCATTCCGCGATTGTAAAGCGACTGGCCCCGTTTATTCATCGCGCCCAAAAAGCGGGCAACGGACGGCAAGTGATTCTCTCCACCCACAGTGAAGTGCTGTTACAGGATATTGGCATTGCGCCCGAAGAAGTCTTGCTTGTCACACCAGCGCCAAAAGGCGAAGGCTCTCAAATTCAGGTTGGTGCCAAAGTCCGCGACATCGTCAAAATGATGCAAGCGGGCATACCCGCCAGCGAGGCGGTGTTGCCACGTACTGCACTCAAGCAAATGAGCTTGTTGGACAAACTTACTGCGTGAAACCTCATGAAAAGGGCGATTGAAATAATTGTGGTCGAGGGCGCGTTGGAGGTAGTAGCCTCGCTCAAGCTGCTGCGTGCGCTCAATCTCCCAACCGACGACCTTTTTCCGATAGACAAAATGGGCTGCTCGAATTTCTGGCGCGACGCGCCCAAATACAATCAGGCGGCCCAACATTCGCTTGTCTTCGGTTTGACCGATCTCGATCACCACCCGTGTCCAAGCGGTTTAATCGCCAAGCATCTCAAACGCGGCAAACATCCGAACTTCATCCTGCGCATTCCCAAACGTGAACTGGAAAGCTGGTTGTTGGCGGATGCCGAAGCCATGGCCCAGTATCTAAAACTCTCGCTGGACGTCTTTCCCCCAAACCCGGACGCGGAAGCTGATCCGAAACAAACGTTGGTCAATCTGGCTCGGCGCTCTACCCGCACCGAATTGCGCGAAGACCTGGTGCCCGCGCGTGGCAGCAAGGCCGTGGTGGGCCGCGGCTACACCTCGCGCGTGACGGAATTTATCGAATCCCGCTGGCGTCCGCTGAAAGCGCAACACCGCAGCGACAGCCTGCGCCGTGCGATTGCAGCGTTACGCCGGGCGGTCGAAACCGGTTGAAAACAATCTTCTCCTTCGGAGCAATTCGTGATGGACAAACTCGCGCAGTTCGCCAACCAAACCTATTTCAACCTTGAAAGCTTCCGCAAAGACGGGCAAGGTGTGCGCACGCCGCTCTGGTTTGCCGAAGGCGATGGCATTTTCTATTTCTACACCGTCGCGCACTCCTTCAAAGTCAAACGCCTGACCAACAACCCGCGTGTGCTGATCGTGCCGTGCGACATGCGCGGCAACGTCAAAGGCGAATGGGTCGAAGCAAAGGCGCGGCGCTTGGAAGGTGCCGAAGCCAAGCGGGCCGACGATTTATTGAATCTGAAGTACGGCTGGCTAAAACGCACTTTGAACTTTTTGGCAAAACTGCGCGACCATCAGCGCGCCGCCTTTGCTGTTCACATCACGTAAGCGCTGCCGGATACCAATCTCCAATGAAGACGCCGCAATCATTCTGGACTGTCCTCGCACTTTGCTTGTTGCTTGTGTCCCTGTGCGTTGCACAAGAGCAGGCACAGCCGCCGCTAAAACTCGAACAAGCCATCGAACTGGCGCTCGCCAACTATCCGGCTTTGCGCGTCGCCCGCGCCCAAAAACTCGCCGCCGAAGCCAACATCGAACTCGCGCGCACCAGCCTCTTGCCGCGCGCCGATTTGCTGGCGCAGGAAAACCGCGCCACGCGCAACAACGTTTTCGGCTTGCTCTTGCCGCAAAGCACGCTGCCCGCGATCTCCGGTCCCGACCTGGGCACGCGCACCTTGGACAGCGCGTGGGGCAGCGCCGCCGGCTTGCTGGTCGCGTGGGAGCCGTTCGATTTCGGCTTGCGCAAAGCGCAGATTGATTTGGCGCGCGCCCAAACCAAACAAGCCGAAGCCAGCGAGAACGTCACCAAACTCGACGTTACCTTCGCCGCCGCCGAAGCCTTCCTGGCCGCGCTCGCCCATGAACAAGCCGTGCGCGCCGCCCAAGCGAACGTGGATCGGTTGGAAACCTTTGGCAAGGCGGTCTACGCGCTGGTCAACAACCAACTGCGCCCCGGCGTCGAAGCCTCACGCGCCGAAGTCGAATTGGTCGCGGCGAAAGGTCAGTTGATCCAGTTGCAGCAAAGCGCCGAACTCGCGCGCATCGCCCTGAGCGAAGCCATCGGCCAACCCGGCGCGGTCACAAAACTCGATCCTGGCCCGCTGCTCGAATTCACGCCGAATACGCCCGCGCTGGCAGCCGTCAACACGTTCGTCACACATCCGTTGATGCTGGCGCAAACCGCCGTGATTGACGTGGTCAAGGCGCGCCAATTCACGCTCGACAAATCCTTCTTCCCGCGTTTCAACTGGCAGACCGCTGTCTTCGGACGCGGCACGGGCGCGCGGCTGGACGGCACGTTCCGCGAGTCGCGCGGCTTTTATCCCGACACGTTTAACTACGCGACTGGCTTCACGCTGACGTTTACCGTCTCCGATTGGTTCGGGCTGAAAGCCAAACGCCGCGTCGAACACTTCAATCTGCAAGCCGAAGAGGCGCGGCTGGCGCAAGTTAATCACACGCTCAAAACCCAGGAAGCCCGCGCCCGCGCCCTGATCGAATCGGCGCGCAAGCTGGCCGAGAACACGCCCGCGCAAGTCAACGCCGCTTCGGAAACACTGACGCGCTCGAAGGTGCGTTATGAATACGGCTTGACCAACATCACCGAAGTCGCCGACGCGCAACGCCTGTTGGCGCAGGCCGAAATTGATGAAGCGGTCGCGCGGCTGGGCGTGTGGCGCGCATATCTGGTGGCGGCGAAGTTGCAGGGTGAGTTGAAACCGTTTCTGGATCAGATGACCAGCGTTTCGGCTGAACGGAAGTAAACAACGAGGTAGTCACAAACTGTGACCGGATGGCGCTATCTGCCGCTGTGTTTTCGCCAGTGTGGTGCTAGAGTAACGCTGGAGGTACAAGACAATGGTAGCCAAGACGATGGTCTCAATAACGTATGAACAAATTGCCGAGGCGGTGCTCGCATTGCCGTTGGCTTCGCAAAAACAATTGATCGGGTTGCTGCTCGCACAGCCTGGTTTGCGTGACAAATTGGCGAATGACGGTTTGCCGGTTCAACCTACGGTGAACCCCTTGATCGCTGAAGGGAAAAAATTCGAGGAAGAGTGGATAGCCTCGCTCAAGCGCCGACCTGACGTCACCACTGAGGAGGACGAGCAGCGAGAAACGCAAGTGTGGGCCAACCTATGAGACGGGGCGAAGTCTGGAAAGCTCATTTTAAGACCTCCGCCGGAATACGTCCGGTCGTAATCCTGACCCGCGACGATGTAATCCCTTACGTCAACAAAGTGACCGTAGCCGAAATCACTTCGCAAGGAAAAGGCTACCGAACAGAAGTGGAGATTGGCTATCGCGCCAACTTACCTCAGCACTCGTTTGTACAACTCGACAACCTGCAAACCATTCCCAAGACGTGGTTGGAAAAGCATTTCGGCACGCTCGACGACGAAATCATGAAAGTCATCGGGCAAAAAGTCGTATTGGCGCTCAACCTCGAAGACGCTTATCCCTTCCCTGTATTTCCCGCTCCTTCATAATCCATGTGGCTCATTAACACCGCGCTCCGTCGCCCCTTCACCATCCTTGTTTTAGTCATCGGCATCGCGCTCGGCGCGGGCCTGGCCGTCACGCGCATGCCGGTGGACATCTTTCCCACGCTCAATCTGCCCGTGATTTACGTCGCGCAACCTTACGGCGGGATGGACCCGGCGCAGATGGAAAGCTTTCTGGTGTCGTATTACGAATACCACTTCCTCTACGTCGCGGGCATCGAGCACGTCGAATCGAAATCCATCCAGAACACCGGGCTGTTGAAACTCTTCTTCCACCCCGGCACCGATATGAGCCAGGCGCTGGCGCAAGTGATCGCCTACGTCGAACGCTCGAAAGCCTTCATGCCGCCGGGCACGGTGAATCCGTTTGTAATGCGGTTTGATTCGGGCAGCGTGCCCGTTGGGCAACTCGTGTTTTCAAGCGAAGCGCGCACGTTGGGCGAGATTTCCGACTTGGCGTTGTTCCGCGTGCGCCCGTTGTTTTCGACTTTGCCTGGCGTTTCGGCGCCGCCGCCGTTTGGCGGCAACCAGCGCACGGTGCTGGTGCGCGTTGATCCAGAAAAGCTGCGCGCGTTCAACATGTCGCCCGAAGAGGTTGTCAAAGCCGTGGCTTCCGGCAATGCGATCTTGCCTTCGGGCACGCTGCGCACGGGCGATCTGGCGCGCATTGCGGCAGTCAATGGCGTCGTGCGCGACATCCAGGAATTGGCCGATCTGCCGATTCGCGCGGGCGCGGGGACGAATGTTTACGTGCGCGACGTGGGCCGCGTCGAAAACGGCAGCGACATTTTGACCGGCTACGGCTATGTCAACGGCAAGCGCGCCGTGTACATCCCGGTGACCAAACGGGCGGAGGCTTCGACGCTGGATGTGATCAACCGCGTCAAAGCCGAACTGCCCAACTTTCAAAAGCTGGTGCCCGAAGACATCAAGATCAGCTTTGAACTTGACCAATCGGGCATCGTCAAAAACTCGCTGCGCGCCCTTGTCTTCGAGGGCGCGTTGGGCGCGTTGCTGACGGGTCTGATGGTGCTGCTGTTTTTGCGCGATCTGCGTAGCGCCGTGATCGTCGTGCTGACGATTCCGTTCGCGTTGCTGGCGGGCGTCGTGGGCTTGTGGCTGACCGGCCAAACGATCAACGTGATGACGCTGGGCGGCTTGGCGCTCGCCATCGGCATTCTGGTTGATGAGGCGACGGTGACGATTGAAAACACGCACACGCATCTGGCGCGCGGCGCGCCGCCACGCCAGGCGGCCTACGCGGCGGCAGGCGAGACGGTGCTGCCGCGTTTTCTGGCGATGTTGGCGGTGCTGGCGGTCTTCGTGCCGTCGCTGTTTATGACCGGCGTCGCGCGGGCGTTGTTTGTGCCGTTGTCGCTGGCCGTCGGATTCTCAATGTTGGCGTCGTACCTGCTGTCGAGCACGCTGGTGCCGGTACTGGCGGCGTGGCTGTTGCGCCCGCACAAAGTCGAAGACGAGCGATCATTCTTTGCTCGTTTGCAGGAACGTTACGGCAATTTCAGCGCTAGCCTGATGAAAGCGCGTTGGCTGGTCTTTGCCGTTTACCTGCTCGTCGCGCTCGGTGTAATCGCGCTCGTCGGCACGCGGCTGGGCACCGACATTTTCCCGAACGTGGACACAGGCATGTTCCAACTGCGCATGCGCGCGGCGACGGGCACGCGCGTCGAACGCACCGAACTCGTCTTGCAAAAGACACTCGAAACCATCAACGCCGAGGCGGGTGGCAACGTAGACATCTCGCTCGGCTTCGTCGGCATTCAACCGCCCAGCTTTCCGGTCAACGTGATTCACCTCTGGACGAGCGGGCCGCACGAGGCCGTGCTGACCGTCGCGTTGAAAAAAGGCTCCGGCGTGCGTGTTGACGCGCTGAAAGAACGCCTGCGCAAACGGCTGCCCGAAGTCATTCCCAACGTCGCGCTCTCGTTCGAGGCCGGCGATGTCATCACCAAGATCATGAATTTCGGCGCGCCCACGCCCATCGAAGTCGTCGCGAGCGGCCCCAACCTCGCCAACAATCGCGCCTTCGCCGACAAGGTCATGGTTGAGATGAAAAAGATCGCGGCCCTGCGTGATCTGCAATTCGACCAGCCGCTCGATTACCCCACGGTCAACATCAACGTAGACCGCAAACGCGCCGGCCAATTGGGCGTGACCGTCGAACAGGTCGGGCGCTCTCTTGTCGCCGCGACTTCCTCCAGCCGCTTTACGCAACCGGTTTATTGGCGCGACCCGGCCAGCGGCACGGCCTATCAAGTGCAAGTCGAAGTCCCGCAGGCGCGCATGAATTCCATCGAAGACATCCAGAGCATCCCCGTCACTGCGGGCGCGAATGGCGCGCGGGCGCTGGCGGGTGATGTGGCCGAAATCAGCTACGGCACGATGGTCGGCGAGTATGACCGCTACAACCAGCAACGCATGGTCACGATCATCGGCAACATTTTCGGCAAAGACCTAGCGGGCGTCGCGCGCGAAGTCAACGACGCGATCAAACGCGCAGGCGAACCGCCACGCGGCGTCACCGTCGCCGTGCGCGGGCAAGTGCCGCCGATGGAACAGACGCTCGCGGGTTTGCGCTTCGGGTTATTGCTGGCGATTGCCGTGATCTTTTTGCTGCTGACGGCCAATTTCCAATCGCTGCGGCTGGCGCTGGCGATCATTGCGATGATCCCGGCGGTGGTGGCGGGCGTAGTGCTGGCGTTGTGGCTGACCGGCACGACGCTCAACGTGCAATCGTACATGGGCGCGATCATGGCGATTGGCGTGTCGGTGGCGAATGCGATCCTGCTGGTGACCTTTGCCGAACAGCAGCGGCGTGGCGGGTTGAATGCAACGGACGCAGCCACGGCGGGCGCGCGCAGCCGGTTGCGTCCGATCCTGATGACTTCGCTGGCGATGATTGCGGGCATGTTGCCGCTGGCGTTGGCGCTGGGCGAAGGCGGCGAACAGACGGCGCCGCTGGGACGCGCGGTGATTGGCGGTTTGGCGGCTTCGACGGTGGCGGTGTTGTTGATCTTGCCGGCGTTGTTCGCCTTGGCGCAGCGGAAGGCAAGCGCGAGGTCGGGGTCGTTGCACCCGGAGGATGTAATTGAAGCCTGTGCGTAAAAGAAATGCCAGCAAAGCAGAGGAAATAGATACGCGGATGACGCGGGTGCAGCGGATCAGCGCGGCTCAACCCGAAAAAGAATCTGCGGAAATCCGCTGCATCCGCGTCATCCGCGTCATCCGCGTATCTATTCGCTTGTCGAATTACGCACACTCTTCTTCATGTAATTAATTACGGAGCAACGATGATTGCGAGGTTGTGTTGTATGTCCCAGGCGGCTGTAAAAGCTTGCCGCGCCAACCTGCACTCCCCTACTTCAGGATCATAAACCGTGACAGCGTCTGCGCTGAGGTCAAGCACCACCAGCGCGTGCGTTCCGCCGCGGCCTTCGAGCGGGCGCAGATCAACGTAGACGATGGGAAAGACGCCAGCGGCGAGCAGTTTCCGCAATTCCACAAGATTGAGGGTGTGTTTGGTGGTGTTGGCAAAGCCCAAGGCCCGCGCGGCATCTTGAAGTTTGAGCGCCGGGGTTCCTTCAAACGTGCAGTCGCAAAGCTCGCGCAGGCGCGCTTCTGGAACTTCCAGTCCAAGACCGGAAAGCACCATGCGCAAACAGGCGGGCGCGCAGGAATCGTCAGTTTCTTGCCTGTAAAAAGGCGGCTTGGATGGCTTCACGGTTTTGTTCGTAAAGGTGGTGACCCGACTCTCTCATTTCGTCGCACGGGGTGTGGGTGATGACTTCCTTGGCAAAGGCGTTGACGAGAATCTCGCCGACTTCGCCCAGCGCGCCAACGTGGCGGTAGGCCATCTGCACGGGTACACGCCACGCTTGCACCACTTGGTCGTAACGGGGATCGCCAGCGCAATAGCGATCCGGCAGATGGTCGGAGAGAAACAGATTGGCCGCAGCCTGGGCTTCAAGCGCGGAAATCATGGGAACTGCTTGCGCGATCATCGTGATTCCTCCTCTATCGTTCGCTGCCAGAGCTTTTTGGTGACGGCTGGATGATAACATCCTGGGCAAAAGCTTGTGAACGCTTTCTGCGCTTAACCAGTTTGCAATGCGCAAGCCGGAAGTTTTACGAAACTTACGCGGGTGATGAATTTGTCTCACCAGCGGTGAGACAAATTTTTGCGGTGAAAGAAGCTCACTCAAAAGTGTCGCCAGTGGTGACACTTTTAGACTGGTAAACTTTCATTGCTGCCGCATATCGTCATTGCTATGATCGGAAACATTATGAGACCACAAACAACCGCTGTCACAACCAGTCAAATAGACATCGCCAAAGTGCAAGCGCGCGCCCGGGTGAATCGTTTTTTATTGTCCGAAGTCGGCAGCCAATTCGCCGCTGGCGAAGCAGAGATTGAGCGCGTGACTAACGACTGGAAGATTCCGATTTTGCTGGTGACGCCTGGCTTCGTAGCAGGCCAAGTGGGCGAAGCCTGTGTTTCGTGGCGCACCAACGAAATCACCAGCCACACGGCTACCGAACAAATTTACGCAGAGGCCGAGACCTTGAAAAAACGCCACGATGCCGAGATTCAAGCCGCCTTTTTACAAGCAGGAAACCGCTAGTTCGTGCTTGCCCGCTTGCTTGCGTATGGTGTTGGCTGCGCGCGGGCTGGAACTATCCGAAGCGACCTTGCGCGAACTTTGCGATTGGAGTCCGCAGCGTTCGACGACTTCCACCAATGTGGTAGCGGCGGCGCGGGCGTTGGGTTTTCTTCACTCGCGCGAAGATTACGGCTTGCGGCTGCACGATCTGCGCGATGCCGCAAGAAACGGACTGTTCCCTATCGTCGGCATTGATCTGCAAGCTTACGGATTGATCGGACAGCACGCGCAAGTCGTCGTCGCGGTTTCGAGTCGCGGCATTGCCTTGCAAGACCCTTTGCTCGGCCAGTTCGTTTCAAACTTGCTGGTTTTCGAGCAAGCCTGGAGCGGCAGTGAATTTCTGACCATCATCATCGAATAACATGATTCGTCACCGAAAATGAAAGAAGGAAGACGCTTCACATCTCGAACGCTCTGCTGGCTGGCGGCATTTCTGCTGCTGGCGGCGGCAGTTGCACAGGCACAGACGGCTTTCACCTTAACCGCTGACCAACTGCAAAACGGCAAGGCCGTCGAACTCGACAAGTTGGGTTGGAAGTATACGCCCGGCGATGAGCCGCGCTTTGCCGATCCGCAGTTCGATGATCGCGCGTGGGAAACGTTGAATGGCACGGCGATCACGCTCGACAGTATTCCGAAGAGCGGCTGGCGCGGCAGCGGCTGGTTTCGGCTGCGCTTGCAGGTTGATCCGGCGCTCGCCAATCAGCCGCTGGCGCTGGTAATGGTGCATTTCGGTGCGTCGGAGATTTATTTGGATGGCAGGCTCATCGAACGCTTCGGCACGGTCGGAGCGACGCCGGAAAGCGAGGTGGAATACAACCCCAATACAGTGCCGCTCGGCATTGTGCTGGATGGGCGCAGCGAGCATGTGATTGCCGTGCGTCATTCGTGCATGGCCCTGCGTGATATGACTTCATTGTGGAGCCGCTGGCTGGATAGATTGCGAAGCAGATTGAGTCTTTACACCAATCGCACCAGCGA
>JAYUCP010000186.1:0-13167 GCA_043740245.1 Acidobacteriota bacterium
GCAGCGAAGTTCGAGTTGAAGGCCGCCAAAGGCGGCAAGTTTGTTTTCAACCTGAAGGCCACGAATGGCCAGGTGATTTTGTCGAGCGAAATTTACGAATCGAAGAAAGCCGCAGAAGTTCGGTGCTTCCATCGCCTGCTCTGTTTCTTTTCATTGCCGACCGCCTCAAAAACAGGATACGCTTAACAGTGAGGTAGTTTTATGACTGTACAAATCGAAGTCAGAGAAGAAACAGCGATCAGACTACAAACCATTGCCCGGACGCTCAAGCTTTCGCTG
Source organism: Acidobacteriota bacterium (assembly GCA_043740245.1). Taxonomy (GTDB): domain Bacteria; phylum Acidobacteriota; class Blastocatellia; order RBC074; family RBC074; genus JACPYM01. Next base: position 280 of record JAYUCP010000186.1, read on the forward strand.
GATGAGTATCTTGCAAAGGCTGCTGAGCTTGTCTCGGTTCCCCAATCAAACGGCACGACAACGGCAACTGAGGAGCTAGACCCGCAAGGGCAAGCAATGCTTGCTGTCCTGGCGCGATCCGCCGAGCGCTTGAAAGATATGCCCGTGAGCGGAGAAACCAAAGACACGCTTGAAATGATCCGCCGGGCACGTGAGGGAGAGATGTGGGGATATGAGATGAGCCAAATAGCCCATCTGTCGTTGTTGTAGACGCCGTCGTGATAGATGCCAACGTCTTGATCGGCATCTGTACCAAAGAGACCAAAGAGCCGACCGCACGAGCCGCCTTAGCCGATTACATCACCAGAAAATGGAAGTTCTATGCTCCGAGCGTGATCATCCCGGAGTTTCTTCATATCGCCTGCAAAAAAGTTGACGAAGGAAAGCTGACAGCCGCTCAATATGAAAAAGCCGTCGAAGACTTCAATGACTATATGGCGGTCATTCTCACACCGCCTGCTGGTGATGTCCCCTTGATAAAACGGGCTTCAGAGATTCGTAAAGGCTACGGCTGTAGCCGTACAAGTGATGCGATTTACATCGCCCTGGCTGAAGAGCTTTCCCAAAATGGAAGCGTTGAACTTTTGACCTTTGATGCTGGTATGGTGAATCAAGCCGCCAAGAATGCCCAAGCTGTAAAAGTGAATCTTCTGCCTGTCTAATCCCACTCCCCCGCTTGCTTGCTTTTCTTTGCTTAACTTTTCCAGCGTTGTTTCGATCCAACAATGAATGCCCGACGGAATCGGCGGAGCGAGACAGCCCATGTTTCATCTCACTCCGCCATCCTGTTGGTTTGGTTCGACGCCCGGTTATGAATTGGGCGTCGGTGGTTGGGTGGGAGCGGTCGGAGGCGTCTCCGGCGTGTTGTTGCGGATGCGATAGGCGACGTGGCTCACCGCGCGCGCGAGTTCGCCAGCATGCCGGATTCAATGATGCGGCCAGTAACCAGCATGTGAATGTTGTCAAATTGCCTTTCAGCACTTGGCACGCCAAATGAAAAGCGGCAGCAACGCGGGCCAACTCAAGTGAGCCCTATTGCTACCGCCGTTCTGGCAGGCACGGGGATTTTGGGCTAAGCGCCTCTGACCTGAGCCTTTTCTTCTTGCTGGCCGTAGTAATAGCGATGGTAGTAGTACTCGTAACCATCCTGCTGGACGTTCACGTTGTTCAACACCACGCCAAAGATTTTGGCGCCGACATTGGTCAATTCCTGCCGGGCATGGCGCACCATTTCGCGCGTGCTCTTACCGCCATGTACGACCAGCATCACACCGTCCACCTGCCGCGACAAGATGATCGGATCAGTCACGCTATGCACCGGCGGCGTATCAATCAGGATGTGATCGTAGTAAGCAGAAAGCTTATGGAGCAAGTAGCGCATCTTTTCCGAACTGAGCAAATCCGCCGAATTGGGCGGCACCAACCCGGAAGGCAAGACCGAAAGGTTCGGAATGCTGGTCGGCTGAATCAAATCGCGCAAGCGCACTTCGCTGGAAAGATAAGTCGAGAGACCACGGCGATTTTTGATGCCAAAGGCTTTGTGTACGCGGGGCCGCCGCATATCGGCATCAATCAGCAAAACCTTGGCGCCCAGTTGCGAGAGGCAAATTGCCGTGTTGACGATGGTCGTCGTCTTGCCTTCGCCGGGTTGGCTGCTGGTCACTAAAATCGTTTTGGGCGGACGCCCGGCAGCGGCCAAAAGCACCGATGTGCGCAGCGAGCGGTAGGCTTCCGCCACTGAATGGGCGGCGCGGCGATCGGCTAACGACGTGACATTTGAACCGCCATCGGCAATCGCAAAACCGGATTGTTCTTTTAACCCGCTGCCATGCCGCGAACCTAACAACTTGCGCGGCGCATTGGAATTGATTTCAGGAATCACACCCAGCGCCGGCAGCCGCACGTAGCGATTGACGTCATCTACCGTCTTGATGCGGTTATCGAGATGATCGAGCAAGAAGGCCAACCCAATGCCCGCCGCCAAGCTTAGCAAGAATGCAATAAAGATCGTCTGCATACGCCGTGGGCCAACCAAGCCTCCGCGCGTGGCGGGTTGCGCAACGGAGATGTGCGGAGTCTGTTCTTGCTGCTCAATCTCGGCTTGTTTGGTCTTTTGCAAAAAGTCGGTGTAGAGCGCTTTGGCGGTCTCAACATTTTGCTTGAGAATGGTGAGTTGAATTGAGGTCTGATTTTGCTGGACGGCTTCCCCTTTGGCGCGGTTCAGCGCAGCGTTCAAGGAAGTCTCATCACGCACCGCGCGCTCATATTCCGCCTGCAGCCGTTCTTCCAGCTTCACCACCTTTTCGTCAATCTCTTTACGCAGGGCATCCAGTTGCTGCTGGACTTCGATCACCTTGGGATTGCGCGCGCCGTACTTCACGCTGAGTTGCGCCGAACTCACGGTCAGTTCACCCACTTTTTTCTGCAATTCATTGATCGTCTGATCGGAGAAGGCCTCAGGCAACTTTGAAACATTGCCGCGTTTGACTTCTTCGAAGAGCGACTGTTTGAGCAAACGTTCAGTCTCAGCCTTCATCGCCTGGCTGTGTAATCCGCCCAGCTTAGTCGTCGTTAAATCGTCTTTACCATCGGTGACAAAGATATTGTTGTTGCGCGTGTAATCGGCCAAGGCCTGCTCGGCTTTCTGCTGTTGCGCCTGCAATTGGCGCGTTGAATCCTGCAGCCAACCGGAAGTCTTTGAAATTTTCTCGTTCTGTTTCTGAAAAACGCGCTCAATAAAAGTTTTGGCGACAGCATTGGTCGCAAACGCAGCCAATTCCGGATCGGTATGACTAAAGGCGATTTGGACCAAGCGTGTGCCGCGTAAATCGGTGACCGTCAAGCCACCCATTAACATATTGACGTAGGGCGCCAGACTTTCGCGCTCTTCCGGCGTGCGCAGGTCTAAACTTAGGTTGAGTTTCGCATTTTCCAATTCACTGAGCGGCTCGCTCGGACGCGCGGCTTTCTTGCTTTCAACCGCAGGCTCCTTCCGCTTAAAGAGATTGGTGAGCGTGCGTGGCTGACCTCCACCCAGAAATTGCTCATTCTGATCCAGCTTAAAATTGACGACGACGTCCTCCAACAACGGCGTGCTGCGCAGCAAGAACATCGCGGTCTTGATCTCAGAGTTATCGAAGTCGTAAAAAAGATTCATGCTGTCTTTGCCGAGCTTGGGAACCCGGCGGCCGACTTCGATGGTGGCCGTGGACTGGTAAATGTTGCGGGCTTGCGAAATCTTCAAGGCCGTCACTGATGTGGCAATCGCAATAATGGCCAGGATGAGCCATTTGCGCCGTGCGACCTTCCGCACAAATTCTCGCAGGTCGAACGTTTCTTCCTTTTCAGGTTTGTCATATGAGGGGTAGTAGGAACCAGTCCCATTACCGATTTCGCCATAAACTGGCGGCACGATGAAGCCGCTTTGATTTAACGCCGGCTGCCCGTTCTGACCATTCAAAACTGGTTTGAACTCCGGCCGTTGATTGCCGTCAGACGGCAGTGGAACGATTTCCATAGGACACCTTTTGTTTCCTCTTGTTGGCTGCGCGCATGTTGCGCGGCTTTGCCATTGGGTAATTATCGAATCGGAAGCCTTGCGGCGCTGACACCGAAAGCATTGAGCAGCGTACTGCTGACCGATTTCATGCGGCTGTTGGGGACGATAATCACATCATTCGCAAAAATCGTGATGTCGTCTTTCTTGCCGTTCATGACGGCTGCAACATCTACGGGGATCTCTTTCTGTTTGCCGGTACCCGGCTCAGCGCGGAAAATCACGCCACGACTGAGGGCGGCTTTGAATGTTGTCCCCTGCGCCAGCGAAATTGCCTGGCGCAAGGTCGTGCCTTCTTTTAGTTGAAACGATCCGGGCGCCACAACTTCGCCAGCAACATAATAAACCTTGGTCGGCGGGATATTGACAATGTCGCCCGGTTCTAACCTGACGTTTTTATCAAAATTCCCTTCCTGAATGATCGGGGTCAGTGCGACCCGAATCAGTTCGTATTCATCATTGTCCGTCGTCTCGGTCTGCACAGCCCCGGCATTGGCAGTCACCGCATCGGCAGCCGTGCCGGCTTTTTTCACCGGCCGTAAAATCAGCGCGTGGGGGCCATAATTTTCCAGCACACCGCCCGCCAGGCTGATCAATTTCAGTAACGAAGGCCGGCCTTCCAATTGATACAAGCCAGGCGAACGCACGGCGCCTTGGATGAAAAAGATTTGGCCGCTGTACTGTTTGACGGTAACGCGCACGACTGGCTTTTTCAGATAGTCTTGCTCGCGCAAAGTATCGGCAATGAACCGCGTCAATTCCTGGGCAGTTTTCCCTTGGGCTTTGATGGCCCCCAGAAAAGGCATTTCGAAGGTCCCGGCCGCGACAATCCGGTAGGTTTGCGTCAATTCCGTCGCGTCCTCAACATAGACCTCAATCGTATCACCCGGCGCCAACCGGTAATCCTCATTCGGATCAACCAGGATATTCCCAGCCGCCCCTGCCGCCGTGGGCCCTGAGGCGGGCGCTGGGGCGGGTTGCGAGGCCGGGTTCTGCCGATTCTGCGCGCAAACGGGAACGGCGCTTAAGGCCGACAACAAAGCCAGCATAGCGATCTGCCGCGCTCCCGCACTGATAGATTTGATGATTTCGAACTTTCTCATAACTTGACTCTCAGATGTTAAGCGAATCACGGCTAAGTCCTCCTATCTGACTCTACTGTTCGGCCTTGTTTCTGAACGGAGCGGTTCAATTCCGGCGCCACCTTTTGGATTTGAACCAAGCTAACGTCGTGTGCTGTGGTTATCGAGTGAGTGTCATTCCTTTTGGGGCGCTTGGACTAACGCCAGCCAACACTAGCGTTGAAGAGATTAAAGTACAAGCAAGCCCTCAGAGTAGGAAACATATCACCGAGTTGTATGCCGGTGTGTCTTTATGCTGGGCGCGGGTGGGTGGTGCCGAGCAAATGTCTCGAATGCCAAACCACAGGGCAACTTGTGGCAACCGGCATAGGTTTCGAGCATCAAGCATCGGAAAGGAAAACATCGGAATCTTGATGAGTTCATCTGCCACGCGGCGCCTGCCGCGTATCACCTGCACCGTTCACCACGCGCCTCAGTTGACCTTCGTTGAATCAACAGTTTTGTGAACCCAGCAGCCAATCAAGAACCGCATCACGATAGTGGAGGAAGACTACCAATCCTGCTGGGTGTGGATTGGAGCCAGTTCGAACTTCTAATATTGAAAGGCCAACGTGTGCGCGAATTGGCAGCTTGAATTAGCTCACCTACCAAGCCGCCACTGGGAACTTGCGAACGCGAAATGTCCGGCTACTCGCCCGAACATTAATTGCCGCAACACACGGCCACTCGCTGGTATTTATCGGGGATAGAGAAGCTCGGGGATCGGAAAGTTTGTTCTGGTGGAACCTATTATTATGAAAAGTGTTTGTATGACCTTGATTGTCTGAAGCTATGGTTCCAGCCTCAACAACCGGGCGCTTTCTAACACGCCTGCTTAATCTGTGTCAACGAAGAATATCGTACGCCTTTGCCGGTGAACGTCACAACGCCTGATTACTTCTGCCGTTCCGCCTGTTCTTGCAGGCGAATTTGGGCGAGCCCAGGCAACACTTCATCAACCAAGCGCGGGACAGCGACACCCGCCGTGGCCTCACGCACCTTGCCTGCGGCCAGCAGCGCAGCAGTCGTTCGTTGGGTGATCTCGAACGTCCAATTCCACGAGAGAAAGGGCAAGGAAATTTCCAGCACCAAATCGGCTTCTTTCTCATTGCGGATAATCCGCCATTCGCCGGCTTGAAAGTCCGGGCGCTTGAGCAGCGCGGCTTCCAACTGATTTGGTTTCAGGTAAACCGTTTTTGAACGAATGAAAATCGTCTTGAGCTTTGGGCCTGTGTCAGTGACTTTGCGCGCGCGTTGGGCTGCTGGCATTGGTGAAATGCGCGCTTCCGGCGTTGCCTGGGCGCAGGGCGGCGCGGAGTTCACCAGCTTTTTCAAGGCGGCCCCGGCCTCTTCGTTTAAGGCCCGTTCCCTGGGCTCTGCACTGAGCGCGATAACGCGGGTGTAATCCTCAACCAGCTTGATCCGCAGCCCATCGAGTCGCGCGCAAACGATTTGCCTATCCGCGGCATTGGCGCTCAGTGCGGTGAGTTCTTTGAGTTGCCGTTGATAGCTGAATTCACGCGCCAGGGCTTGCAGCCAGAACGTGCGCGCTTCTTTGCCCACCGTGAGCGGCGCGGCCTGGCTGGCCTTGCTCAAAACCACTAACGCTTGCTCCGGATCGGGATTGGCTTGCCGCAACAGATACAACGCCTGTGCGCGCTGCAATTCACCCAAGGCGCGCACGCTTAATTCCTGTTGTAGCTCACGCGTGGCACCTGCCGCTACCTCATCACCCAACAAGCGAATCGCCTGCCCCACTAGCGCCTGGCTCTGTTCAAGCTCCTGATAAAAGCCATCCAAGGTACCCTTGGCCGTCGCCAAGGCGAGCAGCGTCGTGACGGTCAAAGATGCGGCGACAGCGGGTTGCTGTTTTAACAAAGCTGGTCCGGCCTGCAAGAGTTGTTGCAGCCGGGCGGCATCGGGGTTTTGATTGAAGAGTTGGAAATTATTTTTGAAAGCATCCAGCTCCAACTTTCCCACTGCTGCTTCGACATCTGAGGCACGGGCGCTTTGCGGATGCTGCTGTAAAAAGGCTTTGCCGAGCGCCAGCCGTTTGGCCGGATCGTCAGCCGCATTGGTGAAGGCGTTGTAAGCCTGTATTTCTTCCTGTTGATTGAGCGCCCGGCGGGCTTGTTCGCCCAGGCCGCGTTTCTGTAACTTCTCCAAGCTGTGCTCATCCAGACGAAAGGCCAAGCCACGCCGGGTGATTTCGCGGGCCAGCAGTTCATCTTCGAACTTGATGTCGAGCAGGCGCTCAATTTGATTCAGCTTGAGTGGCGGTTCCGTTTGAGCGGCTGACGCCGCGCTGGCCGTCACTGATAACCACAGCAGTGTTAGCAACAGGCCAAAACTTGCCAAGTATCTTTGCATTCGTCTCATCGCCAATTACTCAACCGGCTATTGATTACTCTTCTCGTTGAGAATCTTCATTGCCGCTCGAATCTTTCCCCGCAACGCGGCGGCTTCAACATTGGTTGGATCGTGCCGCAGTGCCATCTCACAACTGTGCAACGCCCGTTTGTAAAAACCACGGTCGTAAAGCTGCCGCGCCACGGTCAATTGTTGTTGTGAGAGTTGCTTGTTGAAACTCCCCTGCTGCCCGCGCCCCGCCGGGTTCAACTGTTCAGACGGCCGCCCGGCATTTGGCGGAAGCTGCCCGCCAAAGAACGGCCGACGTCCAACTGTGGCCCCGGGCGGCGGCACAAAGCGCCCCTCCGCTGGCGCACCAGTCCCGCCGACCGGCGGTGGCGCGGGCGTCGGCGAGGCCGGTTTAACAGGCGTGCGCGGCTTCACCGCAGTGTCCGTCCGTACTGATTTGGGTACCGGTGTTGGCGTAGGCACAGGTGTGGACGCGGGTGAGGACGCGGGTGTGGGCGTGGGCGTGGGCGTGGGCGAGGGCGAGGTTAGCGTGATTGCCAAATCGCGGCTGCTGTTCGCCCCTTCATCAAACCCGTAGCGATAAAGCGCAAAGCTGCCACCCGCCAAAACCGCCCCCAGCAATACGCCTGGCACCAGCAGCGAACGCCGTTGCGGCTGCGCGCCAAGCACAGGAACCTCGGCGAGTTGTGCGCTGGCGGTTTGCGCGGCATTGACTTCGAACCTGCGCGGTGTTGGCGCGTTGGGCATTGCCTCGGTGCGTTGGAAGAATGACGGCTTCTGAATTGTCCCCTGCCCCGCATCCTGCAAGAGCGCCGGCGCTTGCGCAGCCCAATTCAAAGTATGGGCCTCGCCGATTTCGTTCAAGGCCTGGTCGTAACGCTCGGCAACTTCGCGGGCATCCGCCGGGCGCTGCTCCTGGGCTTTCGCCAACATTTGCATCACCAACTCATCCAGCGCCGCTGGCGTTTCAGGCCGCAGTGCACGCACCGGCGCAGGCATCACGGCCAGTTGCATTTGCACCAACTCTGACAGCGAGCCGCTTTGAAACGGCAAGCGCCCGCTCAGCATGCGATAGAGAATCACGCCCAGCGAATAGATGTCAGAACGCCCGTCAATCTTGCCGCCAAGTTGCAACTGCTCCGGGCTGGCATAACTCGGCGTGCCCATCACCGCCGAAACCGAAGCGCCCGTTTCCGTCAGGATTTTGCCGATGCCGAAATCCAACACCTTGACGATCTCGCGGCCATCTTTTTTCTCTACCAACATCACGTTGGCGGGTTTCAGGTCGCGGTGCACCACGTGTTTGGAATGGGCTTCGGTGAGGGCCGCCGCGATCTGCCGCAGAATCTCGCCCGCGCGCGCGAAGGTCAACGCCCCGTGCGCGCGCAACTCGTCATCGAGCGTTCGCCCTTCCAGCCACTCCATCACGATGTAAGCCGTGCCGTCAGGCGTGCGGCCCGCGTCTTTCACATCAACGATGTTCTCGTGCGACAAACGCCCGGCGACCTTGGCCTCGCGCTCGAAGAGTCCGACCAGATGTTCGTCAGCGACGGCAATGTTGGGTTGCAATATCTTGAAGGCGACGCGGCGATCCAAGCCGGTATGATAGGCGCAATAAACGGCCCCCATTCCGCCCAAGCCAACCAACGCTTCCACGCGGTAGCGCTCCAACAGCGTGCGCCCGATCATTTGATAGGGATCGGGCAGCGACAACACAGTCTGGTCGTGCGGACACACCGTGTGCGCCGTCGGAAAGCTTTGTTGGCAATGCGAGCAGAATTTAGCGGCCATCGCGGCGTACAGTATGAGAGCGGCTTTGAGGTGTCAACCGCGCCTGGTCTCGCGCGGGCAAATTCATTGAATGCCGGTCAGGACGCCGTTTCTGAAGGTCAGCACGCCCGCCGCAAACGTCCATTGCTCGCCCGTCGCAGTGCGCGCGGTCTTTTCCGGCTCGCCCCAACTGAAGCGCACCTGTTCCATCGTCATGCCCGAGATGACACGGTTGCTTTCAATGGCGGCCCAAATCCTGGCGGGCCATTTGTATTTCGCCCTGGGGTCTTCATTCAGAAAGTGTTCTTCAAAGTGATTCAAATGACGAACTTCGCGCTGAACGTTGGTACCGCTGAGATTCACGTCAAGAAAGCCTTGTTTGCCATCGCCGGTTTGCAGCACAAAGCGCAACGGCTTTTCTTCGTCCCAGCCGGGCTTGACCTCAACGACTTTGAGCGGCGCGTATTTCTTCAGCGCCAGACTGCCCAATTGATCGGACGCCTCGTCGTAAGTCGCAAGCCGCATCTGGCGGCACCACAGCGTCTGCCCCGTCCATTGCTGGCGCGCCTTTTCCAGATCGTCAACCAACATCAACCCGGCCACGCTCTCTTTGTTGGGCGCCGTCCGGGCGCGCAAATGTTCGCCCGTGTCTTCCAACTCCAATTCCAGATGCACGCGCCCGCTGAAATCGCTGACCGAAACGACCTTGGCGATGCGGCCCATGTAATCCTTCCGTTTGCGCGCGCCCGTGAAATCATCGTAACTGGCATTCTCCAACGGCTTCGGGCTCGACAGAAAGATGAACCGCTGCCCTTGCCACGCGAGCATCGGGCGAAACGGAAATTGCGTGGCCGTTTCAACAACCGCGCCGCTTTTCCGTGGGGCTTCGGGGGCAACATTTTGGCGGGCCTGTTCTTGCGCGCACAACGCGGCGCAGCACAGGCATTGGGATAACATGCCTAAACAGATTTGTTGACTCAGCTTCATGGCTGGACTCCTTTCCGGCAAGTGCCGATAAACAGTTCAGTGAATGACTTGGGGTAGCGAAGAAAGAGCGTCTTTTTGTTGAGTTGGCAGGCGGATTATAGGCGAGACGATTGCGCCGCGCACGCCTTTTAATGCGCGCTGCAAACTGCGGCTGGCACGCCTGGTTCTTGACGTGACCGCGTTTCACCGCTTACCGTAAAGCTCCTTTCACAACACACCATGCACCCAGCCGGTCGAGTGCAACCGCAGGCTTGGGGCGGGTACGGCAACGCCGCGCAACGCTGCCTGGACTGGTTTCTGTTTGGATGCGCAAAAGAAACCGTGAAAGACCAGCAACTGGTTGGCCCGTCCAGCCAGTTAACGCTCGAACTGCAAATGAAAATCATATGAAATACGTACCGCTCACCAACGCTCAAATCACCCAATGGCGCGCGCATCTTGTGACCAGCGAACCGCTGTTGGGGCCGCTCGAACAAGAGGTGCTGGAACTGGTCTGGCAACGCGGCACGGCCAGTGTGCGCGACATTCACCTGGCCATTGGCGCGCGGCTGGCTTACACGACCTTGATGACGACGCTGGATCGGCTCTTCAAGAAAGGGCTGCTCGCGCGGCACAAAGACGGGCGCGCCTTCTGTTATTCGCCGCAGGCCACTCCCGAAGAACTGGCGCGCGGACTCACACGCCGCGCCCTCGATGGCTTGCTCGGCCGCAGCCTCAATGGCGTCGAGCCCTTGTTAGCCTGCATCGTGGATGCCGTCACTGAACACGACCGCGAATTGCTGGATGACCTTGATCGCCTCATCCGCGAGAAACGCCGCGCGCTTAAGGACACCGCGCAATAACGGCTTGCTGAGCTACTGCTGGATGATAGTGAATACTTGAGGGGAAACGCGATGTACGAATTCCTTGGATTATGTTTGGTGTTGGCGGCTTTGCTGACGTGCAATTCGCTGGCGTCGTTGGCGACGTCGCTGCTCTGGCGCGCTTTGGCTGCGCGCGTGGATGAATGGCCGGCGGCGGCGCGCGCGCGCTTGCTGTTTACGTTACGGTTGCTGCCCGCCGTGTTGGCCTTGTTGGTTGTCACGCTGATCTTGGCGCCTGCTTACGCTACGCACGAACCGCGTCAAAGCGTCGAACCGGTGAGTTTCAAACTAGCGGCATTGGCTTTGCTGTCTGCCGCCGGATTGCTGTTGGCGGGCTGGCGCGGTGTGGCTGCTTGGAGCGCGACGCGCCGTTTGTCGCGCGACTGGCTGCAACAGGCTGAACCGCTGGCTGGCAGCGTTCACGGCGTCAAGGCCTACCGTTTGCAGCATCCGTTTCCAGTGCTGGCATTGGTAGGCATTTGGAAACCGCGCCTCTTTATCGCGGAACAGTTGCTGGAGACCTTGTCACCGGCAGAATTGCAAGCCGCGCTCGCACACGAAGCGGGTCATCTGGCGGCGCGCGACAATGGCAAACGCGCCTTGTTGCGCGCCTGCCGCGACGTGCTGACATTGGTGCCTTGCGGACGCGCGCTCGACCGCGCCTGGCACGACGCGGCCGAGGAAGCCGCCGATGAATTCGCCGCCCGCAACAGTCAGGCATTTGCACTCGACCTGGCCGCTGCCCTGGTCAAGATCGCGCGACTGGCCAAATCGGAGACCCACCCGGCCATGCTCGTCAGTGTCTCGTTCATCGGCTACGAAGCCGGGATCTTGGCGCGCCGCGTGACCCGGTTGACAAAGCTTGCCGAGGCGCGCGCACCGAACGCTGAGCGGCTCACACTCGGCATGGCGACCTTGCAATGGGGTGCCTTGGCAGCGTTGGCTTGTTTGACAATCTTTGCCGCCAGTAATCCAGCCATCCTGACGGCAGCCCACGGCGCACTGGAGTTCTTTGTCCACAGCTTGCAATAAGCCTCAAGCGGAGCGCGCCACCCGCTTGACGACAGCGAACTACGATCACTGGTAGTAGTTGCACTCAGCCACTAAGATCACACTTCGATCAACGTCAGCAATCAACTTCGTACCTGGCAAACCACAGCGCGCGCGGGCGCGCTCGCGGCACGCTCGCAAGGGTCTCTTTCATACTTTTGCCAGACAGTATTGCCAGACAGTATTGAAAGAGAAATCTTCGTCGGTAAATGGGAACAATGAAACGACATCAAACTTTCATCACACTGCTTCAATCCGTATTGGTGTGTCTCGGCCTTGCGCTAGTGGCGTCAGCCGACACGCATGCACTCACAGGCACGGTTAAAGACGCTTCCGACGCGCCTGTCAGCGGAGCCTCGGTCAACATCTTGACTGGGCGGCAAATGGCTGTGGCCACTGCTACGACGGACGCGCAGGGCCGTTTCACGATCAGCAACATCGCGTCTGGCGCCTATGAAGTGCTAGTCACCGCGCGCGGGTTTGCGCCGCGCAGCCATGCCATTCAGATACCTTCGGCAGAGGCGGACAAGCTCGAAATCAAACTCGGTCTTGCCCCCTTGACTGCCGAATTAACGGTGTCCGCCGATGTCGGACTCGTGCAGGAACTCGACAAGACCACGCAGCAGGTCAACGTCATCAGCGCAGACAAGCTGCAACAGCGCGCTTCATCCGTGCTCGCGCAAGCCTTCCGCGAAGAGCCGGGGCTGCAATTGCAACGCACCAGCGCCACCATCAGCGCCGTCTTCGTGCGCGGCATGACCGGCGCCAAGGTTGTTACATTTGTGGACGGCATTCGCTATTCGACGGCGGCGATGCGCGGCGGCATCAATTCGTTTTTCAATCTGAACGACGCCTCGAACTTGCGCGCGGCTGAAGTGCTGCGCGGGCCGAACAGCGCGCAATTCGGCAGCGACAGCCTGGGCGGCAGCGTGCAATTGATCTCGCGTTCGCCGCTGTTCAGCGCGGACAAATATCAAACGCACGGCCAGTTCAGCACGCATTACAACTACGCCGACCACGGTTTTGGCAGCAATGCAATGGTGAATTTTGGCGACCAGGAGTTGGCCGTGCTCGTCAACCTCAGCGGCCATCGCAGCAGCACCTTGCGCAGCGGCGGCGGCTA
>JAYUCP010000187.1:0-2188 GCA_043740245.1 Acidobacteriota bacterium
CTCGAAAGCTTTGATGTGATGGGCGGCTGGCGTGATCGTTATCGCGGTGTTGACGAAGCCAAACCGGCTGAAAAAGGCCTCGGCAAAAACGGGCACGCATTCGAGTTTCACTATGGTTTGCCGGTTGATTGCGCCGGAGTATTGCCCGACGGCCGTGCCTTCGCGGATGTGCGCACACTCAAGCGTTTGCTCAGCGCCGACGAACCAATACTGGCGCGCAACCTCGCCAAACAACTCACGGTTTATGCCACCGGAGCACCGCTCCGTTTCAGCGACCGCGCCGTCATCGAACAAATCTTGCAACAGGCAAAACCGACGCGCTACGGCATCCGCAGCCTGATCCACGGCGTCGTGCAAAGCCCGCTCTTTCGGGAAAAGTGACCGGTCAGATTCCTTCTGCGAGCAGCTTGCATTGTTTTACAAAATCAATCTCTGGGATGAAGCTTATGAAACTTATGCGAAGTCACTTTCTTTTGGGATGGCACTCTTGCTGAAGATTTATCAGGGCTATTACGGTGAGAAGGACGCTAATAGCGGTGGCGAGAAAAAGAAAAACTGATTGGCCTGACGAAGAAAAATTAACCGTATAACGAAAGCGTGGTGAGATATTGAAAACTCTTCGCAAAAAACTTTTTTACTTGTGTCTGGGATTGTTGGCGATGTTGTTTTGCGCTCCATCGTTGGAATCTGTGAGTGCTGCACGCAAGCCCAACATTCTCCTGATCGTCGGCGATGACATGGGCTATGCCGACGTAGGCTTTCATGGCTGCAAAGATATTCCTACGCCGAATCTGGATGCGCTGGCGCGCGGCGGCGTGCGGTTCACGAACGGATACGTCAGCGGGCCGTATTGCAGCCCTACGCGCGCCGGATTGTTGACGGGGCGTTATCAACAACGCTTCGGGCACGAATTCAATCCGACAATACAGGAGGGCCGCGAAGTGGCGGCGGGGTTGCCCATCACTGAAACGACGATGGCGGATCGTTTCAAAGCCGCCGGTTATCGCACAGCGATGTACGGCAAATGGCATCTTGGCTGGCGCGACAATCAGCATCCGCTGAGCCGCGGCTTCGAAGAATTTTACGGCTTCCTGGACGGCGAGCATTCCTATCTGGAGCCGAGCGAGAAAGCCGACAGCCCGGTACTCGACGGGCACAAGCCAGTTGGCGAAATGAAGTACCTGACGGAAGAGATCGCCGACCGTGCCGAGGCGTTCATCAAAAAGCAGCAGTCACAGCCGTTCTTTCTTTACCTGCCCTTCAATGCTGTGCATACGCCGATGCACGCGATTGAAAAATACCTGCAACGCTTTCCGCAGATTGCCGATCCGCAACGGCGCAAGTATGCCGCGATGATGGCGGCGCTGGATGACGCCGTAGGTCGTGTGATGGCGGCCTTGCGCGCGGCCAAATTGGAAGAAAACACGTTGATCTTTTTCTTCAGCGACAACGGCGGCCCGACAATGCCGACGACGACGGTGAACGGTTCGAGCAATACGCCGTTGCGTGGCTCGAAGCGGCAGACTTACGAAGGCGGCATCCGTGTGCCTTTCGTTATTCATTGGAAAGGCCACGTCGCTGCGGGCAAGACGTTTGAGCAACCCATCATTCAACTCGATGTATTGCCGACCGCATTGGCTGCGGCTGGGATTACTGCGCAACCGCCTGCGAAATTTGATGGCGTGAATTTGTTGCCTTACCTGTCAGGCAAGCAAAAAGGTGCGCCGCACGAAACGCTGTATTGGCGGATGGGCAATATGATGGCGATTCGGCGCGGGGCGTGGAAGCTGGTCAAAACCCGCGAAGGCCGTCTCGACACGAACGTTGCCGCGCTCAGCGATTTGTCGGACGCGACGCTTTATAACCTGGCCGATGACATTGGTGAACAGCAAGACCTGTCGGACAAGCATCCCGACAAGGTCAAAGAACTCGCCGCCGCGTGGCGAGAATGGAATCAACAATTGGCGCTACCCTTGTGGGGAATGCGCAAGCCCTAACGTTGACTGCGAAAAGAGAGACCTGATGATTCAACGACGCCTGCTATGTCTTGGCCTGCTGATTTGCTTCGGTGCCGCAAACCTGATGGTGTTGGCGCAAACCAAACGCCCGAACATCCTCTTCATCCTGCCCGATCAGTTGCGCGCGCAGTCGCTCGGTTGCATGGGCAACACGGATGTCAAAACACCCA
>JAYUCP010000188.1:0-5360 GCA_043740245.1 Acidobacteriota bacterium
CCTACAACGACATTCCCACGCCGGGCGACTACGACGGCGACGGCAAGGCGGACATCGCGGTCTGGCGTCCGACGGATCAGACCTGGTATGTCATCCGCAGCCTGAATGGCACGTTCATGGTGCAACCACACGGGCAAAGCGGCGATACGCCGGTGCCTGCCTACGGGGTGCGTTGAACGACGGCGAGAAGCATTCAATGCAGTACCGTAAACGGTAGCGACCGGGTCCCGGAAGGCGTGCCCTACGGCGTCGCCCGGTCGCTACCGCTCACGGTACCGCATCGCTGGCAACGCCTCAGTCAATAAAGACGACGGTCTGCATATTCGGAATCTCGAACTTGGCGCGGCAACTCGGATTCGGGCAGAAGAGCATGTCGTCCACGCGCACCATGTAATCGCGCGACTTGGCGAACTTGGCGCGGTCGAATTCATTCGCCCCGCGCGGCAATTCGCGCTTCTTCGTGCGGCGCAGCCAGCGCACTTGAAAGTCGTAACGCTGGCGGCATTTCGGGCAGTTGTAGTTGGCGGTTTTGAGTTCTGATTTTTCGGTGTAGAAATCACGTTCATCCATAATGCGCGTAGTCTAACCGCAAACCGCGAATGCGCGAAAGAGCGAATTGATGAAAGAAAGAGACCGCGCCAATGCGCCGCTTTGATCCCGGCCAATCTTCTCCAAACCTTTCGAGGGTGCAGCCGTTGTGCTAGGCTGGCGCGCAACTCCAGTACCAACATTCCAACAACAAAGGCAGGACATCTGATGAGCGCAATTACCGGAACATCCGCAGGCGCAGTTGCCGCAGGCGCGGCTTCTACCCAAGACACAGCAGGCCTGGGCGGCCATCCGCGCGGGTTGACGACCCTCTTTTTCACCGAGATGTGGGAGCGCTTCAGCTACTACGGTATGCGCGCGTTGCTGATTCTGTATATGACAACGGCGGTAGCGAGTGGCGGACTGGGCTTTGACACAAAAAAAGCCGCCTCGATTTATGGCGCTTACACCGGCTCGGTTTACTTGATGTCCATTCCGGGCGGCTGGTTCGCAGACAACGTGCTGGGCACGCGGCAGGCCGTTTTTTTTGGCGGTGTCATCATCGCGCTCGGCCATTTTTCGATGGCGGTGCCGACGATCTATACCTTCTTTATGGGGCTGGTGCTGATCGTGCTGGGAACAGGGCTGCTCAAACCGAACGTGAGCGCACTGGTCGGCGGTTTGTACAGCCCGGATGACCAGCGGCGCGACGCGGGCTTTTCGATCTTTTACGTCGGCATCAATATCGGCGCGTTCACCGCGCCGATTGTGTGCAGCTTCCTCGGCGAAAAAATCAATTGGCATCTGGGCTTCGCGGCGGCGGGCGTGGGGATGACGCTCGGACTGGTGCAATACGTGGCGGGCCGCGATCGTCTGTCGCACGCCGGCAACCCGCCGGTGCAATCGGCGTCGGAGATGCGCAGCAAATTTTTGCAAGGCGTCTTGTTCATGGCAGCCATCAGCGCGGCCGTCGGCGTGCTTTTCTTCGGCCCCCCAGTCATTGTCGAAAACCAGATGTGGATCATGCTGGGCGCGCTGCTGCTCTTTTTCGGCTGGATGTTTTTGGCCTTCCTGAAGCCCGAAGAAAAAAAGCCGGTGGCGGTCATTGTTGTCCTGTTTTTCTTCTCGATCATCTTTTGGGCTTGTTATGAACAAGCAGGATCGAGCTTCAATCTCTTTGCCCGCGACTTTACCAATCGCTTTGCCTTTGGCCGCGAATTCCCGGCGGGCTGGTATCAGGCGGTTCCGGCCATCTCCGTCGTATTGCTGGCTCCGCTCTTTGCAAAGCTCTGGTTAAAACTCGGCGAGCGCCAACCGTCCAGTCCAGTGAAATTTTCAGTTGGCTTGTTATTCGTCGGGCTAGGTGCGGCAGTACTGGCAACGGCTTCGCTCTTCATTGGCGGCGGCAGCAAAGCCGGGCCGTGGTGGCTGGTCGGCGTTTATGTGCTGCAAACCATCGGCGAGATTTGCCTATATCCGGTCGGACTGAGCACCACGACGAAGCTGGCGCCGCAGCGGCTGACGGGGCTGATGATGGGCGTCTGGTTTCTTTCGATCTCCTTCGGCAATTTTGCGGCGGGCAAAGCGGCTGGTTATTTCGGCACTGGCGCGCAGGAAGCCTTGGTCGGCTTGTTCAGCAAGCTGGCGGGGGTACCGATCATCGCGGCAATCGTTTTGCTGGCAGTCTCGCCGCTGATTCGCAAAGCAATGGGGAAAATCCGCTGAGTGAGAGGTGGGGCAGCCCACCCTGGTTGCGCGCCCCCACCTCTTGCCGCTTCGACAAACTGCCTAACCGCCGTTTGATCTTACCAATCAGCCAGCCTGCGGCAGAGACCTAACTGGACACCGCCTGAAGCCGTCTGTTAGATTGCCGCTTCGCTAGGCTAATCTTCAAATATCAATGATCCCCCTGATTTTACAGGCTCAAAACCGCTATGAAGCTCAAGCGTGATCTACTCTTTCTACTCGTCGTGCTCGCCGTCATCGGCCTGCTTTACTACTTATCAACCAAAACCAAAATCAAGGCGATGCCAGCCAATGACGTGCATACCGCCGCGAAGACGCGCACGGACTGTCTGGTCTGCCACACGGCGGAGAAGCTGGGCGCCCTCGAAATCGAGCACAAACATCCGGGCAAATGGCGCGATGCGCGCGTCGCCTGCACGCTCTGCCACAAACCGGCGGAGTTGAAATCGCAACGGTTGAGTGTCAGTAATCCGACCGTAAGGGCCGTGAGGGAGGACTTGCTGGCGAATCCAAGCCCTCCCTCACGGTCGGGCTACTGACACGCAGTTCAAATCTTATGGCAACACCCAAAGCGAAAACCGAAACGAACGGCAATTACATCGGGGGCCGTTGGGTCAAGCCCAAAAGCGGCGAGTACCTCGAAAACCGCAACCCCGCCGACACGCGCGAATTGATCGGCCTGTTCCCCGCGTCCAATGCTGACGACGTGAATGCGGCTGTCAACGCGGCAACCGCAGCTTATCCAAAATGGAAGGCCACGCCCGCGCCAAAACGCGCCGAGATTCTATACAAGCTCGGCCAGATTCTGCTCGATTACAAAGAGTCGTTCGCCAGCGAGATGACGCGCGAGATGGGCAAGGTGCTCAAAGAAACGCGCGGCGATGTGCAGGAAGCGATTGACATGACCTTCTACACCGCCGGCGAAGGGCGCCGTTTGCACGGCTACACCACGCCGTCGGAATTGCCGGACAAGCTGGCGATGTGCGTGCGGCAACCGATTGGCGTGTGCGGTTTGATTACGCCGTGGAATTTCCCGATGGCGATTCCCTCGTGGAAGATGCTGCCCGCGCTGGTCTGCGGCAACACGCTGGTCATCAAACCTGCCGAAGACACGCCGCTCTCGACTTACAATTTGGTCAAGGCGATGGAAGAGGCTGGCATCCCTGCGGGCGTGGTCAACATCGTCGCGGGCGCGGGCGCAACGGCGGGCGCGGCGTTGGCGGCGCACGCGGGTGTGCGGTTGGTGTCGTTCACCGGTTCGACCGTCACGGGGCGCACGGTGGCGACGAGCGCGGCGCAACACGAGAAAATCTGCTCGCTGGAGATGGGCGGCAAGAACGTGATTATGGTGATGGACGATGCCGATGTTGACTTGGCCGTCGAAGGCGCGGTCTGGGGCGCGTTCGGCACGTCGGGCCAACGCTGCACGGCGGCCTCGCGCATCGTCGCGCACAAGAAGGTCTACAAGAAATTCGTCGAGAAGCTGACCGAACGCGCGCAGACCTTGCGGATTGGCAACGGCCTGAATGCCAAGGTCGAGATGGGGCCGGTCATCAATCAGGCCGCCGTGGACAAGATTCTGAATTACATCGGCATCGGCCAGCACGAAGACCGCGCGCGGCTGCACCTGGGCGGCAACCGCTTGGACAAGGGCGAACTCAAGTACGGCTATTTTATCGAGCCGACGATCTTCACCGATGTCGCGCCGCAAATGCGCATCGCGCAGGAAGAAATCTTCGGCCCGGTGCTCAGCGTCATCCCCTGCAACGATCTGGACGAGGCCATCGAAATCGGCAACGGCGTGAAGTACGGGCTGTCGGCTTCGATCTACACGCAGGATGTGAACCGGGCTTTCCGGGCGATGGAGCAAATGCACACGGGCATCTTTTACGTCAATGCTTCGACGATTGGAGCCGAAGTGCACTTGCCTTTCGGCGGCACCAAAGGCACCGGCAACGGGCACCGCGAAGGCGCGATGGTTTCGTCGCTGGACATCTTTTCGGAGTGGAAGTCTATCTACGTGGATTACAGCGGCAAGCTGCAAAAGGCGCAGATTGATGAGTTCAAACTGCCCGCGAGCTAACGCGATACGGTACCGCGCCAACAAACCATGTCAACCAAAGCCCAAATCGCCTGCGTCATTATCGTGGTGATGCTCATATTCACCGCCATCGTCGGCGGTGGTTATATTTACTGGCTGACGCAAAATCGCCCGGGCTTGAAACAAAGTCAGACGGAGGGACTGGCATTCGGCAAACAGACCGACGATGAAGGGTGCTGGCAGGTAGCGCTCCGGCGGCAAAAGCAGGCGCGGGATTACAAAGCTTCACTGCAAAACGATTCGTTCCTGCTGGCCTGTTTGGCGGCCGCTGCCAACTCGCCGGGCTTTTGCCAGGACGTACCCAAGCCGCTGGAACTGATCGTCAGTAACACTTGGGCCAACGCCCGCTGCGCCAAAATTGACTTGGGCCAAAACGAATGCCGGGGCCTGTTGCGCACCTTGCAAACCTATTGCAACGAGTACTACAAACCACCAACTGCGGCCCCAGCGGCGCCGCCAGCGAAGGAGAAGCAGCAATGATTATCGGCTTGCCCAAAGAGATCAAAGACAACGAATCGCGCGTCGGATTGACCCCAGCGGGTGTCAAAACCCTCAGCGACGCCGGGCACACCGTGCTAGTCGAGAACCACGCCGGCGAAGGCAGCGGCATCAGCAACGAGGAATACAGCGGCGCCCACGGCCAGATCGTCAATTCAGCCGACGCGGTCTGGGAACGCGGCGACATGATCGTCAAAGTCAAAGAACCGGTCGGCCCCGAATACCACCGCATGCGCGCAGGGCAAATCCTGTTCACCTATCTGCACCTCGCGCCCGAACCCGAACTCACTCAGGTGATGGTCGAACGCAAAGTGACCGGCGTCGCCTACGAAACCGTCACCAACAACGAAGGCCACTTGCCGCTGCTGACGCCGATGTCGGAAGTCGCGGGCCGCATGGCCGTGCAGGTGGGCGCGCACTATTTGCAAAAACCCGAAGGCGGACGCGGCGTGTTGATGGGCGGCGTGCCCGGCGTGTTGCCCGCCAA
>JAYUCP010000189.1:0-2181 GCA_043740245.1 Acidobacteriota bacterium
TGACGTGCCGGTGACGAACGGCGTCTTCACCGTGCAACTCGATTTCGGCGCGACGCCGTTCAATGGCGCGGCGCGCTGGCTGCAAATCAGCGTGCGCGCAGGCGCGAGCACAGGTGCGTACACGCTACTCAATCCGCGCCAGCCGCTCAGCGCGACGCCTTACGCGATTCGCAGCCAATCCGCTGCTGCCTCCGACAATGCGGCGCAACTCGGCGGCGTGGCGGCCAGCCAGTACGTGCAGACGGCTGACACGCGGCTCGCCGATGCGCGCACCCCGACGGCGGGCAGCGCGAATTACATCCAGAACACGACGACGCCGCAAGCCGCGAGCAACTTCAACATCAGCGGCAACGGCACGGCGGGCGGGACGCTCAGTGGCAACGTGGTCAATGCGGCGACGCAATTCAACCTCAACGGCGCGCGCATCCTGAGCAACGCCGGGCCAGGCAATCTATTCGCGGGCGAGAATGCGGGCGCAGCCAACTCGACGGGCTTCAGCAACGCTTTCGTCGGGTTTCAGGCGGGCCAAGCCAACGTGACGGGCAGCTTCAACGCCTTCTCAGGACAAGCCTCCGGCAGAGACAACACGACGGGCGCCGGTAATTCTTTCTTTGGCGCGCTGGCCGGTTTGCGGACCACGACGGGCGACAATAACGCTTTCGTCGGGGTGGGGGCAGGCCGCTCCAACACGACGGGCTTCAATAACGCTTTTGTCGGGGCGTACGCCGGCGAAAGCAACACGACGGGCGGCTTCAACGTCCTCATCGGGCGGCAGGCCGGGCAGAACGTCACGACGGGCAGCGGCAATGTCTTCCTCGGCAACGACACGGGCGTGAACAACCTCGGCGGCAGCAGCAACACGCTCATCGGCGCGGGCGCGAATGTCAGTAGCGACGGGTTGTCGTTCGCCACCGCCATCGGTTCGCTGGCGACCGTTTCGACCAACAACACCATTGTGCTGGGGCGCGGCGATGGTAGCGATAGCGTGCGCGTGCCGGGGGCCATCTTTGCCAACGGCGGCATAGACCTACAGGGCGGCCTCGCACTCAACAATGCCCCGATACGCTTGCGCGGCGGCGCCGATTCCAACCATGCGATTTTTTATAACTCGAACGTTGACGGCATCGAGTTCAGAGCCAACGACCAGTTCGTCTGGTCGCGTGCCAATGGCAACACCTCACAGATGACTCTGCGCGGCAACGGCGTCCTGGTGACCAGAGGCGGTTTCAACGGCAGATGCGTGTCCCTCTTCGCGGGCGACGGCGTGTGCAATCAAGACCTGGCCGAAACCTTCCGCACCAAAGAACAAACCGAAGCGGGCGATGTCGTCACGCTCATTCCGCAAGACCACGCCCGCCCGACCGTGCGCCGCTCGCTGCGCGCTTATGACGAACATCTGGTCGGCGTCGTCTCAACCAATCCCGGACTGGTCTTCGATGAAGGCGACACCAAGCTGGCCGGCGAGAACGACCACTACATCACCAAAGAGAAAACGGTCGTCGCCGCCGTCGGGCGCGTGCCGGTCAAGTTCACGTTGGAGAACGGCGCGATCAATGTCGGCGACGCGCTCACCAGCAGCGCGACTGAACCGGGCAAAGCGATGAAGGCGACCGGCGCGGGCAAGATCATCGGCATTGCGCTGGAAAGTTCGGCGAAGGCGCGGGACGGAAAACTTTTGCTGTGGTTGCAAGTCGGCTACCACGCACCCGCCGCGCCCAGCTTGACGGCGACACAACGGCGCAAAACGGCGGCGCGCGGCCCAAGCGGCCCAAGCGGAATGACGCAACTCAAAGCCGAAAACGCGGCCCTCCAAGCGCAGCAGAACGGCCAGCAACAGCAACTCGCAGAACTCAAAGCCCAGTTGGCAGCAGTGCTCGCCAGACTGCCTAAGTCGGATCAAGCCGTGGATAAGCAAGCTTCAGAGCAACACTAAGCCTTCATTACCAGCGGCGCTTGCTGAATCAAAACAACCGAGCTTGGAACAATGGTTGAGCAGTACGCCGTGGCGCGCAAGCGTTCAGAGTTCCGCCTTCAGGCGGTCGGCGGCGCGTAGCGCCGGAATGACGCGCCTGCGGCGCGCTGACCGCCTGAAGATACCGTCTTAAAAGTCAAGCGGTAGTACCAGGATTTTTTTCAAAAAGTGCCGGCTTGTAGCTCAAGCAGCACAAGCGTGATTGGCGT
>JAYUCP010000190.1:0-13082 GCA_043740245.1 Acidobacteriota bacterium
CCCCACGTCGCGCCGCCGTCGGTCGAACGTTTGTAATAGACCTGCGCATTGCCGTCGCGCTGATCGTACCAAACCACGTGCACGCGCCCGGCTTCATCGGCGGCGACGCTCCACGCGAAGTTGAAGCTCAGTTGCGAGGCCGCCGGATCAAAGGTCAGGCGCTGGTCAGGCAGCCATTGGCTGCGTGGCGGCGCACTTTGTTGTGCCAGCGCTTTTGAGCGTGGCGCAACGAGCATGCCGCTGACGGCCAATGCCAAGACGGCAAATAGACACACGTATCCACTTACTCTTTGCGAGCAATGCATAACTCCTCCTTGTCGAATGATGATTGGTTACTTGGCTTGCGCTTTGGCTTTGAGCGCGCGCAAGCGTGTTTGCTGTTCGGGTGTCAGCTTGTTTTTGAGCCGCACCAGAAAGAGCAGTTGCGCGCACTTGATCTCGTGTTCGAGCGAGAGCACTTTGTTTAATTGCGCGGTCACCGCCCCTTCATCCACTTGGTCGGGTTTGACCAACGCGGCGATCTTTTCCATTTCATCCTGCAATTTCCATTGCATCTCGGTGAGTTGCGTTTGCGTCTTGCGGGCTTCTGTTTTGAAAAATTGCTTCTGCTCGTCGCTCAGCCCCAGCGCCGCTTGATGTTCCATAATCAATTCGGGCGGGAACAGGTGTTCGGCCAGCGGATCTGATTGCGCTGGTTGCGTCCACGCCGCCGGTGCGGCCAACAGCAACAGGCTATCGTCAAACGGATCGAACTGCTGCGCCCACGCGGGCGCGACGGCCGACAACAGCAACGCCCAAACAAGCAGTCCCATCACGCCCGCCCGCTGTTTGCCCGTAAGGTGTTTGATACATCCCGCGGCTGCCCCGAAGGGGCGCAATTTCGTAGCCGGGGGCAACGCCCCCGGTAAGACGGCGCAACCTTCGACCCTGAAGGGGTCGCATTTGACGTTGAATGCGACCCCTTCAGGGTCGTGTCTCACCGCGCCGCCACCGGGGGCGTTGCCCCCGGCTATTGAATTCGGCCCTTTCAGGGCATTGACGGAATTTCTCAAAGGGTTACTCATAGCTCCTCCATCTCATTTTGTTGTTGTTCGATCACGAACGGTTTGATTTCGAGGCGCGGCACGCCCAAGCGCGGCACTTCGTTCAGCCAACGTTCGCCAGGCGTCTTCAGTAAGAAACCCGTCGGCGAACGCCACTGCGAAACCAATGTTTCCAGCGGCAATTGCGGCGCAGGATTACGCCGCTGCCGTTTTGCCAGTTTGACGGGTTTGCCGGTTGACGCGGCAATGACTGGTGGCAGCTCACGCAACGGCGCGGGTGCAATGTCTTGCGCGGGTCGCGTCACCGGCAACGCAATCTGTTCAACCGGCGCGCGCCGGAAAAACGCGAACCACGCGCCCACGCATACAAGCAACGCCAGCGCCGCCACAGCCACAGGCCACACGGGCCAATGACTGGCGCGGGCTGCGTCGCGTGATGTTGCGCTTGCCCAGGCGCGCGCAAATGAAGGCGCGCGGCAGGCATCTTCCTGCTTGAGTTGTTGAAACAGTTC
Source organism: Acidobacteriota bacterium (assembly GCA_043740245.1). Classification (GTDB taxonomy): domain Bacteria; phylum Acidobacteriota; class Blastocatellia; order RBC074; family RBC074; genus JACPYM01. The sequence continues at coordinate 1,556 of JAYUCP010000190.1, forward strand.
ATTGAACTGCCGGTCTGGTTGCTCCATCGCTGACCTGCTCTTCCTGCAACAGTTGGCGCAGCCGCTTTTTGCCGCGCTCGTAATGCGTGCGCGCCGCGCCCAGCGAGACGCGCATCACTTCGGCGGCTTCGGCCAAACTGAGTTCGTGGTAAAAAACCAAGTGCAAAACTTCGCGCTGCCGGCGCGGCAATTCCGCCAGCGCACGGCGCAACTGCGTTTGCTGTTCCGCGCGAAACAACACGTCGTCAGGGCCATCCGCCGCCGCTGGCCTGACGCGCTCGCCGTATTTCAACAAACCGAACCCGCGCAGCCAGCCCCGCCGCCGCTCATCCGCCGCCGTCCGGCGAATCACGGCGAAGAGCCAGGTTTTGAACGCGGCCCTGCCGTCATAGCGCGCCTTGCCTTCGAGCACTTTCAAATAAACCGCCTGCAACACGCCTTCGGCTTCGGCGTGGTTGTGCGCGCAACAACTCAGCGCCCAGCCGAAACTCTCGCTGTGATACCGCTCCAGGTTCGCTCGCAGTTCGGCGCTCTCCATTCAATCCACCGGGTTCGCTTTGTGTTCGTCGCGCAATTAGTCGTTTGGCGGGCGCGCGTATATGACAGGCCGTAGAAAAAATTATCTGCAACGATTAGGCCAACTCCGCCAATTCAGCCCAACGCTCCACATCCGCGTCCAGCGCGGCGTTCAGCGTTTGCAACTCGTCGTAAAGTTGCGCGACCAGCACGTGATCACTGGCATTGGTGTCGAGCAATTGTTCAATCTCAGCCTTGCGCTCTTCCTGCGCAGGGATGCGCGCTTCCAACTCTTCCAACTCGCGCTTTTCCTTAAACGACAGCTTGCGTTTGCCGGCGGCGTCAGCCGCAGGTTTCTCACGCGGCGCTTGCACGGCCTTCACGGCACCGGCTTGTGATACAGCCTCGGCGCGTTCGCGTTCGCGGATTTCGATAAAGGTCGAATAATCGCCGAGGTATTCGCGGATGCGCCCGTCATTCTCAAACCTAAACAGATACTCAATCGTGCGATCCAGAAAATACCGGTCGTGGCTGACGACGACCAGACAGCCGGGGAAGGTTTCCAGATAATCTTCCAACGCGATGAGCGTAGCGATGTCGAGATCGTTGGTGATTTCGTCGAGCAGCAGAATGTTCGGCGCGCTCATCAACAGCCGCAGCAGATACAAGCGCCGCCGTTCGCCGCCCGACAGCGTGGCAAGCGGCTGGTATTGCAGCGCGGGCGCGAACAGGAAGCGTTCCAGCATTTGGCTGGCCGTGATCCAATCGCCGTCGCTGGTCTGAATGCGTTCGGCTATCTCTTTGACGTAATCAAGCAGGCGTTGCTCGCCAGGCAAATCGCGGCTCTCTTGATCGTAATAGCCGATGGCGACAGTCGCGCCTTTCTCGACCGTGCCCGTGTCGGGTTGCAAACGGCCCGCGATGATTTCGAGCAAGGTCGTCTTGCCCGAACCATTCGCGCCGATCACGCCGATGCGGTCGCCGCGTTTGAATTGATAGCTGAACGCGCTGACGACCGCTTTGCCGTCAAAACTTTTGCTGACGTTTTCCAGCGTCAGAATCTTGCCGCCCAGCCGTTGCGATTCAAAGGCGAGGTCGAGCGTTTTCTTTTCGGCAATGACGGCGGCGGCTTCGCGCGAACGTTGGATGACCTCGTTGGCGTTGTCTATGCGGGCCTGCGATTTGCGCGTGCGCGCCTTGGCCCCGCGCCGCAACCAGTCCAATTCGCGCCGCGCCATTTGCTTCAGGCGCTGCGCCTCTACGACCTGCCGCCCCTCCTGCTCCTGCTTCTTTTCCAAGTAGTAGCCGTACCCACCCGCAAACGATTGCACGCGCCCGCGCTCGATTTCGAGAATGCGATTGGTCACGCGATCCAGAAAGTAGCGGTCGTGCGTGACCAGCAGCAGCGCGCCTTTGAAATCGCGCAGGTAACGTTCCAGCCATTCGACCGTCTCGGCGTCCAGGTGATTGGTCGGTTCATCCAGAATCAGCAGGTCGGGTTTGATAATCAGACTGTGCGCGATGGCGACGCGCTTGCGCTGCCCACCCGACAGCGTGGACATGCGGGCATTGAGCGCGGTGATGCCGAGTTGCGCCAGAATCGTCTTGGCCTCATTTTCCAACTGCCACGCGCCGCTGGTTTCGAGCTTGTGCGCCAATTCAGAGACGCGCGCCAGCAGCTTTTCATCATCACTTTTTTCTGGCCCCCCCGCTTCGGCCAACGCGCCGCACGTCGTTTCGTAATCGCGCAACAAATCCAGCTTCTCACGCAGCGCGGCGTTGTTGCCGCTGAAGACGGCCTCGCTGACGGTTTGCGCCGGATCATACGGCGGATTTTGCGCGAGGTAGACGATCACCTTTTCATTGCCGAGCACGACGCGGCCCGTGTCGGTGGCCTCTTCGCCCGCGATGACGCGCAAGAGCGTGCTCTTGCCGCTGCCATTCGCGCCGATCACACCGATCTTGTCGGCTTCGTCGAGGCCAAAGGTGATGGCGGAAAAGAGCGGCTTGCTGCCGAAGGTTTTGCTGACGTTTTCGAGCGAAAGGATGTTCATGGTCGCGGCGGGTCAGCCAGTTTTGCAGTTGGCCAGTTTTGCAATTGGGCCGAGGGCAGCAAATCTGCGAAGTGTTTCTGATTGCGCGTCACCAGCACGTGCCCGCCCGCCAACGCCAGCGCGGCAATCATCATATCGGCGTAACGCTTGCGGCTTTGATGGCGGCGTAATAGTTCCGCCAGCTTGGCGCTGCTGGCCTGATCGAAAGTGACCAGGTGAAAACTCACGACGGTGTGCAAGGTTTCAAGCAACAGCGCGTGCGCCGCCACGGACTGTGCAGGTTCGGCTTTGAGCGCATATTCGCAACGGCCCCGCAACGCTTCCGCCGCCACCGCTGAGGGCAACGCCAACTCATCATGCGGAATGCGTTGCAGATGCGCCTGCAACGTCGCGTTGCTTCTCAGATATTCGCGCAGCACATTGGAATCCAGCAGGTACATTCACCCTCCCACCATGTGCTCGTCGCGCCGCCGTTCGATCTCATCAAACAATTCATCCAGCGTCGGGTCGTCTTTGAAGATGCCGTAACCCGGCCATTCGGGCTGGGCCGCAGCGTTGGCCGTAGAAGCGCCATTCGACGCCGCGCCATTTGTGGGAATGGAAAGTCGCAGCACTTCGCCCTGGCCGAAACTTTCGGTCAGACAAGCCGTGATGCGTTGGATGGCTTCCGCGCGCGTTGCGCCGGTGACCGCGCAATTCGGCAAGGCGGCAGTGACGGCCCGCCAAGTCGCGTCTGCCTCCTGAGTGATGAATACATCAAATTCCATTTGCTTTACCTCCGTATCTTTACTTGGCCTTGATTCCGTTGACTGGTGTCTGTGCCAGCAATTCCAGTCAAATCCTTGTTTGATCCTCCTGCGGCGACGTCACCATTCCTTTCGCTTACGCCGAAGGTTGTTGGTTGGCGATTTGCCGCAACCAGTGCTGAATGTGTTTCGCCTCGGCGATGGCGACTTTTACTTCTTCCGTCCATTTTTTCTGCGTTAAGAAGTAATCCGCATCCACTCGCCTTTTCTTGAGGCTGTCTCCGATTTTATAAACAGCTTTCCAGTCCTTGCCCGGGCCACGCTGAAACTCATTCCAAACGGCTGCGTGTTTGTTGCCAAAACTCGTCACAGCGAGGTGGCGGTTTTCCAGAAAACGCACGGCCAAGTTATAAGCTGCGTAATAGGCTCTGCTAACGGCTGACCTTAAAGCCGCATCATCAGCGCGATTATTTTGAAGGTCTTCCGCAAAAGCCAAATAATCTTCCCAATCAAAAGGCTTCACACACACTCCGTATAAATATTGAGTTTGCCCCGCGCCCTCTCAAGGTTATCCAGCCACCATTCGTCGTCGAGCCGTGCCTGCAAGGCCAGCGCGGCTTCGGCAGCCAACGGCGTCAGAATGACGACGTACAGTTGCGGCTCGCCCCGAAACTCGGGATCATCCAACAGGTCGAGTCTGACGCTGGTCGCCGCACCGAACACTTTGCTGACCCAGTCGCGGATTTCAACCAGCAGGTCATTGAGAAAGGCGTTCTCTTGTAAGAACTGTGCGACGGCGGCTGACGCCTCGCTTTGATATGCTGCCGTTGCCGCTGCAGAGATGCTGCCGTTCTGATAAGCCCAGCGGCCTAAGCCCGCCGCAGATGCAGATTCAACTGATACTTCGCTCATAAACTCCTCCATAAACTCTTCGCTGTTTCACAATAGCACAGCAAAACTACGTGCCCAACCATTCACGATTTGTACTCAGCCAGATGATGCGGGCAGAGCCAAAGGTGCTGGCCCACTTTGGTGAGAATGCGTTTGAGGCCGGCCCAGATTTGTTATTTGTCTTTCTCTGCCGGCAACAGCTTCGAGAAAGTGTCCGCTTTTTTATCTTGCGGTCGGGCTCCCAGTGATCTACTTCAAAGGCCGTGCCGGATAGTTTTTGAAGAGGTAATCCACCAGTGCATCCTTCTCGTCATCTTTGACCACCGCGCCCCAACGCACCATCTTTTCGACTTCGCGCACCCAGCCCGGACGGGCCAGGCGTTGGGCGACGATCAAATCGGCTTCGTGACAAAGCAGGCAGCGCGATTCGTAGACCTCTTTGCCGCGCGCTTCATTGGAAGCCACCGGGGCCGCGACCAAACGCGGAGCAAAACGCGCAGCGAAGTAATCCACCAGCACATCTTTCTCTTCGTCTTTGACCACCGCGCCCCAGCGCATCATCTTGTCCACCTCGCGCACCCAACCGGCGCGCGACAACTTTTGCGCGGCGATCAGATCGGCTTCATGGCAAAGCAGGCAGCGATTGCGCGCGATGTCTGCGCCTTTGCCGTCGGGCAAATCCTGCTGTGAAGCGGTGACGGAGCGCAGCCCGCCGGCGGCAAGCAGCGCCAGCAAGACGAGGGCAAGTTTTAACGAGTTAGGCTTCGACATTGATCCTCACCTTATCAATCACGTTCCAAAGATAACCCGACGGGTTCCATTGCGGAGCAACGGGCTGCATGTTGCCTTTGTCATCGGTGGCGCGCGCCATCAGCAGGTACGAACCGGGCTTGGTGATGTTGAAGGTGTATTCAAAGGATTGCCAAGCGTACTTCTCGCGCTCCTTGCCCAGCTTCGCCAACTGCCAGGTCGAGCCGTTGTCCATTGAGACTTCGACTTTTGTGATGAACGCTTCGCCCGCCCAGGCGAAGCCGCTGACGCGCACGGGCCCGGCTTTCTGCTTCGTGCCATCGAGCGGCGCGTTGAGGAACGATTTCACCACGAGGCCGGAAACCGGAACCATGTCTTGCGGCGCGACGGCTTCGCCGGGAGCTACGCGGCGGTTGGGATAACGATAAGCCGTCTTGACGAAAAAGCCTTCGTGCTCTTGTGGGATGACCGAGATGTGCGTGAGCCATTTAACGGCGTAAGCGCCTTCCCAACCGGACGCCACCGCACGCAGCGGGAAGCCGTGCAGCACGGGCAGCGGCTGGCCGTTCATTTCGTAAGCCAACACCGTATCAACGTGCATGGCTTTTTCCAGCGGCAGGTTGCGAATGAATTCGGGCTGCTTGCCGACGGCCTTGTCCGCGCCGTCCAGCGCGACGTATTTGCCCGTCGCCTTGACGCCTGCGCGTTTCAACACATCGGCCAAGCGTGCGCCTGTCCAGCGCGCGGTGCCGACCGCGCCGCGTTCCCATTGAATGCCCGCGACCGGCGGATCGTAAAAGGCGCGTCCGTTGCCCGCGCATTCCAGCGTGACGGTGACGGTGGCGCGCGGGAATTTCTTCAACTCCTCCAGCGTCAGCGTGAAAGGCTTGTCCACTTCGCCATCAATCGTCAGCTTCCAATCCTTTTCGTTGACGGTGGGCGCGTAGGCGTGGTGGCGGACGTAAAACAGATCGTTGGGCGTGAGGTAAGCATTGAGCAGACTGACCGGCGTTTCTAAATCTTCGGGGCGTGTCGAACGCACGATCAAGCGGCTGTCTTTGCCCTTGAAGGCAGCGCCTTGCGCAAAGGCTGCGTTGGGCAAAAGCCGGCTCAAGCCCAGGGCGGCGCCGGTTTGCGCCGCGCCGATCAGAAAGTCGCGGCGGGCAGCCGGACGCCGTGCTGTTTTGTTTTTCATGACAGTTCCTCGCTGGTGATGAATGAATTTTGTGCGGTGATGCAGATCGTGCGAAATACGGCGGCGATTCTATGCGTGGGGTGGAGGCGGGTCAACCAGCGGTTAACACTGAGGTGTCAGTAGCCCGCGCGTGAGCAAGGGCTCTCGTCATTGATGGCGAAATGGATTTGCCTACCACGGCTGAGCCCTTGCTCACGCGCGGGCTACTGACACGAGTCACTTCCACACACGGCGGAAGAAATTGATGATGTGAAAGGCGTCCAGATACTTAAACGGCGTGCGGCCAATCGTGTAATGCCCGCACGGCAGAAAGACGGTTTCAATCGGGATGCCGTGGCGCCGGCAATCGCGGATGAAGATGTCGGTCAAATCCGGCACCATCGTCAGATCGTAGCGCGCCGACACCAGCAAGGCCCGCCGCCGCACTTGCGCGAATTGTTTGTCGGCATAAAAGCTCGGACTCAAACTCAACCAAGCCTCGTGCGTGGTTTCGAGCGACAGTTCCTGCTCCAGGCTTTGCCGTATGTGGCCGGTCGTCACGCCGCGCCAAACCACGTCGCCGAAATAGCTCGACACCAGATTGAAGACGCCCGCCTCCAGCCGTTCGTCGTGGATGAAGGCCAGCCACGAGACGCACGAACCGATGCTGGTGCCCAACACGCCTACGTGCTGGCAGCCCTGTAAAAACAGCCAATCCGCCGCGCGCCGTATGTCGTGCACGGCCTGCCGCACCGCTTGAATCGTGCGCCCGATGTTCGCGCTGATCAGATAATCGGCGCGCTGCAATTCGGGCGGCCTGCGCCAATCGTGAAAGGGCAAGCTCAAGCGCAACGCCGAAATGCCCAGCCGGTTCAGCGCCCGGCACAAGGCCACGTGCGATTGTTCGTCGGCATTCCATTGCGGCGTGACGATCACGGCGCGGCCCTGCCTGCCAATGCTCTGCGCCGCCGGAAAGAAGCGCGCGTGCACCGTGTTGTTCGTTGCATATGGAGTGGTGATGCTGCTCGGAAAGCGCAGCCGGAACCCGTCGAACGCGAAATCGTTGGCAGCAAGTGGCGGGGGAGAGAAGAACGAAGCGCTATCTGACAAGACCTGCGCGTTGTGTTGCCGCAGGCGTTCCAACGGCTGCGAAGACGAGTGGCCGTTGCCACCAGTTTCTAAAAACTCCAAGCCCCACTCAAAGGGCCGCACCAACCGTTGATCGAAATCGCGCGCGTGCAGCTTGTGCTCGAGGCGATGCATGTATTGTCGAAGCATAAAGAGAATAACCGCGCTGAAAAATGAAACGGCATTGTATGAATCGGCGCGCGAAAGACAAGCCGCACAATTGCCAAGCCCGCCCACCGCCCCTACAATCGCGCCGCGTTCGAGAAGTAGTCCCTCCCCTTCCACAACAATTCAACAGGAGGCCCCACCGATGCTGAATACGGGACAACTCAAGCTCCGCCGCAACACGGCCACGACGACGTTTTTAGCGATTGTCGGCGTGTTGCTCGCTTATCTTTGTTTCCAAATTGCGTCGCCCTTTCTGGAAGCCATCGCCTGGGCCGGGATTCTGGCGATTGTCTTTGCGCCCATGCACGCACGGCTGGGCCGGTTCATCAAGAACGCCGATCTGTGCGCTTTGGCGAGCACGTTGTTGACCACGCTGGTGGCCGTGTTGCCGCTGCTGGTGCTGGTGCTGGTGATTTCTCGTGAAGTGGCGCTGGGCGTGGGGCAAATCAAAACCAGCGCGGCGAATATCAAAGACTGGGAAGCCACGCTCACGCAGACGCGCTATGTCGGCCCCACCTGGCAATGGGTGCAGGTGCATTTCAAAAGCTTTGAGGGCGACGCCAATGAACTGCTCAGCAACGCCGCGCAGCGTGTGGGCGCGGTAGCGGTCAGTGTCTTCAGCGGCGCGCTGACCAACATTTCGGAGTTCCTGTTCAACGTCGTGATGGTGGCGTTCACCGTCTTCTTCTTCTTCCGCGACGGGGCGAAGATCGTCGGTTATTTGAAACGCGCGCTGCCCATCGAAGCCGAGACGGCGGATGAAATCGGCGCGATGATTGCCGATGTGGTGCGCGCTTCGATCAACGGCGTGGTGATCATCAGCTTGCTCAAGGGGCTGCTGGCGGGCTTGGCGTTTTGGGTGCTGGGCGTGCCCTCGCCGGCGTTGTGGGGCGCGGTGGGCGCGGTGGCGTCGTTGATTCCGTTGGTGGGCATTGCGTTGGTCTGGGTGCCGGCGACCTTGTTGTTGTGGGTCAAAGGCGCGGCGCTCAAGGCCTTGATCCTGGCCGTTTTTGGCCTGACGGTGGTGGGCCTGATTGACAACATTCTTTACCCCTATCTGGCGCGGGGCGAAGTGCGGCTGCATACGCTGTTGATCTTTTTCAGCGCGATGGGCGGCTTGGCGGTCTTTGGCTTTTTGGGTTTTGTGCTGGGGCCGGTCGTGGCTTTGCTGGCGGAGCAGTTGGTTGAAGTGGCGAGCGAGTATTATTCGGGACGACCTTCGTGATGATGGGAGTGATGAGAGCGATGGGAGCGATGGGAGCGATGGGAGCGATGGGAGCGATGGAAAGATAATTCTTTCTTTCGTTTCCCATCACTCCCATCACTCCCATCACTCCCATTGCCCACTCATTTGGCAAAAGTAAACCGCAGCCCCGTCGTCAGCAACGAATCACTCTTTTTCAATGCAGGCACGACCACCGGCGGATTGCTCAGATAACGATTGCTGTACGTCACCTGCCACGCCAGCCAGCGATTCAGATTGGTCGAGAGCGAGGTGTCGAATTGCATGCGGTATTCACCGCGCTGGCTCATGTTGGGAAAGAAGACGAGCCGTTCGCGCAACAGCCAACGCGCCGAGAGTTTGTGCGTCAACTCTTCGCCAGCCAGCACCTCGCCACGGCTGCGGCTGCGCGGCGTGCCCGCGTTGAAATACTCCTTGGTGTAGGCGCCGCCGCCAAACACATCCAGCGTCGTGCGGTCGTTTTTAATCGCCTTGTAGCCGAGGCCGCCGCCCAGCGACATGCGCAAATCCAGGTTCTGAAACTCATCGAACTCCAAATCGCCGAAGCCGAAGACGAAGGTGCGCGAGCTGAGGTTCACGTCGTAACGCCCGCCGCCGCGAATGGCATTGGCGACCTGCGTGAAATCCTTTTCGGTGCGGCGGCGCGAACTGGCCCGCAGCGAGGTGGCATAAACGGTGATCTTGTCGCGTGGTGTCGCGCGCACCGCGTTGGCCGCCAGCGTGAAGGTATTCGCCTGCGCATTGCCACGCGCCAGGCTCAAGCCCACATCCAGCGCGCCCGCCCACAGATCGAGCAGCCCCGGGTTTTTCAGCCGGTCAATTTCGGTCTTCCACGCATTGTATTCGGCGGCATTGCGTACCGCGGCGATGGCGCCTTTGGCGACTTTGACCTTGCCGGTCTCTTTGGTCACGACTTCGTATTGATCGCCGCTGGCGCTGACCTTGCCGACGACAGTCTGGTTGTCGGTGAGCGTCAGGTAGACGGCCTCGGTGCTCGCCATCACGTCTACCGCGTCCCAGGCGATTTCGACGGTGCCCATGAATTCAGTTTTGACGGTGAGCTTCTTGCCATCTGATTTGACGATCTGGCCGCTGACACGGTCACCGTTCTTGAGCGTGATCGTGTCGGCGAAGACCGTTGCCCCGCACAACAGGCAAAACAGGGCGATGAATTGGATTCCGCGAGTCATTGAGTTCTCCTTTGCGTTTGGGCGCATTACGCATGGCTGCCGGGGAGGCACAACCGCCGCGCGTTGCTGAAAGTCGTGATGCAGTTCGAAGGGGATAGTGATGCGCCGACGGGGACGCCGGTACTGCTGGTCTGATTCTTGCAACTTGTGGGGTGTTTTTGTGGGAGGGCTGCATCTTACGGATTTCGCGCGCGGCTGTCTACGCAGGAATTTAGTGGCTTTGCGCGCGGTGTTGCCAGGCCAGCCGGGCTGACAACAGGCCGCTATAGTCTTTGGCGAACACGACAAAAATGTTATCTTGCGGGTGCGGCTCTGACAATTTTGTCTAGCGCACGCAACGAAGCCAAAGATAAAATTTCTGGGAAGCGAATTTTTTATGGATGAACAGGCAATGCAGATTCGGCGGCTGACGGCCCTGCTCGACGTGAGCCAGGCGTTGGGTTCAACGCTTGATCTGCGCGAAGCGCTGGAAAAGGCGTTGGAGATTCTGGACCGCGAACTGGGCATGCGGCAGGGCGCGATTGCGTTGCTGACCGAGAAGCCGGGCGAACATCACGAACTGGCGATCAGGTACGCTCACGGCATGAACGAGAAAGAGATTCAGCGCGGCAAGTACCGCCTGGACGAAGGCATCACCGGGCGCGTCGTGACCACCGGCAAACCCGTCATCGTGCCGCAAGTCAGCAAAGAGCCGCTCTTTCTGAATCGCACCAAACGCAGCGCCGGCGGGCCAGAGGATTCGTTCATCTGCGTCCCGCTCAAAGACCGCCGCAAGACCATCGGCGCGCTCTCGATCCTGTTCCCCTACAAACAGAATCGCGGCTATGACGATTCGGTCAAGCTGCTGACCATCGTCGGTTCGATGATCGCGCAAAGTTTGCGGCTGGCGCAGATGGTCGAGCAGGAGAAGGCCCAATTGGCCGAAGAGAACACGCTGCTCAAACGCGAGTTGCAGCAGAAATATGACTTCCGCAACATCGTCGGTACCAGCAAAGAGATGCGCGACGTTTACGAACAGGTCGCGCAGGTCGCCCATTCCAACACGACCGTGCTGATTCGCGGCGAATCGGGCACCGGCAAGGAACTGGTCGCGCACGCGATTCACTACAACAGCCCGCGCTCGGCCAAACCCTTCGTCAAAGTGAACTGCGCCGCGCTGCCCGAAAGCCTGATCGAAGCCGAGTTGTTCGGGCACGAGAAGGGCGCCTTCACCGGCGCGGTGCAACGCAAACGCGGGCGCTTTGAATTGGCCGAAGGCGGCACGCTCTTTCTGGATGAAATCGGCGACCTCTCGCCCGCGATGCAGATCAAACTGTTGCGCGTCTTGCAGGAGCGCGAATTCGAGCGCGTCGGCGGGATGGAGACGATCAAGGTCAACGTGCGCGTGATCACCGCGACCAATGTGGATTTGGAAGCCGCCGTGCAGGACGGCAAGTTCCGTTCGGATCTGTATTACCGGCTGAATGTCTTTTCGATCTACCTGCCGTCGTTGCGCGAACGCAAGACCGACGTGCTGCTGCTGGCCGATCACTTCCTGGAAAAGTACGGGCGGCAGAACGGCAAGAGCATCAAGCGCATCTCGACGCCCGCGATTGACATGCTCAACAGCTACCACTGGCCCGGCAACGTGCGCGAATTGGAGAACGTGATCGAACGCGCGACGCTGG
>JAYUCP010000191.1:0-13080 GCA_043740245.1 Acidobacteriota bacterium
GACGGCCTTGATCGTTTCGCGGGCGATGACGCGCGAACCGATGGCGGCTTGAATCGCCACCTCGAACATTTGGCGCGGGATCAGCTTGCGCATCTTTTCGACCAGCACGCGGCCGCGCATCTGGGCGGTGTCTTTGTGCACGATCAACGAGAGCGCGTCCACCAATTCGCCCGCCACCAGCACGTCCAGCTTGACCAGGTCGGACTCCCGGAAACCGGAGAAGTGGTAATCGAGCGAGGCATAGCCGCGCGAGACCGATTTCAACCGGTCAAAGAAATCGAGCACGATCTCGTTGAGCGGCAACTCATAGGTCAGCTTCACGCGCGTCGGCGTGATGTAATCGAAGCCTTTCTGAATGCCGCGCTTTTCTTCCAACAGCGCGAGGATGTTCCCCAGGAATTCGTCGTTGGTCATAATCATCGCTTCGATGATCGGCTCTTCAAATTTAACGATGTCGCCGGAGTTCGGCATCTTTGACGGATTGTCCACTTCCAGCACTTCGCCTTTGACGGTCGTGATGCGGTAACGCACGCTTGGCGCGGTGGTGATCAGATCAACGTTGAATTCGCGCTCCAGCCGCTCCTGCACAATTTCCATGTGCAGCAAACCGAGGAAGCCGCAGCGGAAACCGAAGCCCAAGGCCGCCGAAACTTCCGGCTCGAAAAAGAACGACGAATCGTTGAGCCGTAGTTTTTCCAGCGCATCGCGCAACTCTTCGTACTGGTGCGACTCGACCGGATAAAGCCCGGCGAAGACCATCGGCTTGATTTCCTGAAAGCCGGGGAAAGGTTCGGTGGTCGGGCGCGCGGCATCGGTCACGGTGTCGCCGATGCTCACGTCGGAGACGGTCTTGATGTTGGCGACGATGAAGCCGACTTCGCCCACGCCCAGCTTGTCAATCGGGCGCGGCTTCGGCGTCAACACGCCCAGGTCTTCGACCTCGTGCACAGTGCCTTTGATCATCAGGCGAATTTTCATCTTGCGGCGCAATTCGCCATCAATCACGCGCACCATCACGATCACGCCGCGATACGAATCGAACCAGGAATCGAAGATCAAGGCCATCAACGGCGCTTCGGCGGAACCTTTCGGCGCCGGCACATCGCGCACGATGTGTTCGAGGATTTCGTCAATGCCGATGCCCTGCTTGGCCGAGGCGAGCACGGCGTGATCGGCGGGAATGCCGATGACGTGTTCGATCTGTTCGCGCACGCGCTCAGGGTCGGCGCTGGGCAAATCAATTTTGTTGAGGACGGGGATGATTTCCAGGTTGTGATTGACGGCGAGATAGGCGTTGGCCAGCGTCTGCGCCTCTACGCCCTGGCTGGCATCCACGATCAGCAGCGCGCCTTCGCACGCGGACAGGCTGCGCGATACCTCGTAGCTGAAATCCACGTGGCCGGGCGTATCAATCAAATTCAGGATGTAGTCCTGCCCGTCCTTGGCCGTGTAATTCAAACGCACGGCGTGCATTTTGATGGTGATGCCGCGCTCGCGTTCCAGATCCATCGCGTCGAGCACCTGGTCGGACATTTCGCGCGATTCGAGCGCGCCGGTGCGTTCCAGCAAGCGGTCTGAGAGCGTGGTCTTGCCGTGATCAATGTGCGCGATGATAGAAAAATTGCGGATGTTCGATGACATGAATGATGTACAGCCTGCTGATTAACGATGGCCAGTAAGCAGGGAGAATAGCCTGTCAATGCGGGTTTTTCAATTTAGCGTCGTGCGCGCCCGCTGGCCCGGCAGGCGAAATGATTGCGACCGGCGCCTCATTTGAGCGTAGCCATATTTGCAAGTCATGGCAGCTTGAGAAGCGAAGCATTTTTCTAAATCAGAGCAAGCAACATTGGGACAAAGGCTTTTGACAGGATTCGCAGGATTTTCAGGATTCACCCAGGGTCGCCCTTCTCAAGTTTTTACTTGCAAATGAAGAGCCGTGCCGAGCGCGGCGGCAACTCCTTAATCGCGATGCTGCGTTGCGGCTGCGCCAGCGTTTCCCCCGTCCAGAAATCCATCACGCGCGCGGGCCGTGGCAATGGAACGGTCAGCGTCAGCGGTTGCGCTTCCCAGTTGAACACACACACGGCGCGCCCTTCCGGCAAGGTGACCACGCCGACTTGCAACTTGTCATCGGCAAAGGCCGCCGCGCGCCCTGTTGGCGGCAGCAGCTTTTTGAGCAGCGCCAGGCGGTCGGGCGGGATGTTGGTCAGGTCGTCACCCGATAGCAGCATGCCGCCACTGGCATAAATCACCGTCGCGTGAAACAGAAATTCGTTGAGCGGCAAATTGCCCGCCAGCACGATGGCGTCGGGGTCGTTCCACCATAGCCGCCCGTTTTGCCAATTGCGCAACAGATTCTGCCGCCCTGTGGTGGCAATGCGTTCCCACTTGCGCGTGATGTCGTTCGAGCTGCGCGAACCGTGAATCAGGCCGAGCGAAGCCCAGAGCGGATGATTGCAACCTAAGATGAAACTGTCGCCCGCGCCGCGCAAAATCGCCTGCATCCCGCGCCGATAGGCTTCGATGCGCGTGGCCTGCTTATCGTGCAAGCGCCCGCCGTGCAGCGCGCCCCAGAAATTCGCATCGAGCTTGAAATAGGTGCAGCCCCACTCCTTGCGCATCGTGCGAAAGACCGTTTCCAGATGCCGCTGCGCTTCCGGGTGCGTGCCATCCAGCGCGTACCACGGCCCGCGCCGCCAGCCGCCAAACGAAACCTTGTCGGAACGCAGCGGCGTGCCATCGGCATCTTTGATAAACCAATCAGGGTGTTGCTGGAACAGATGCGAATTCTCTTCGGCGACGAACGGCGCAACCCAGATGGCTGGTTCAAAGCCGCGCGCGCGAATCTTTTTCAGCACACCCTGCACGTCGCCGCCAAAGGCCGCGCCCGTTTCCAGCCAATCGCCCATCGCCGGTTGATAGCCGTCGTCAAGCTGTATGTATTTCAGCCCCGGCGCGTTTCGGGCAATAAAATCAAGGTTGTCGAGCACCTGTTGCGCCGTCACGCGCGGCCCGAAGCAATACCACGAACACCAACCGGTCGGCGGCGCGTTCACCTGCAAGCGCGGATGGTTTTCGGCCAACCGTTTGCCGAGCGCATCAAGCAACACGGCGCGATCCGTGCCGGTGCGAAACGTGAATTCTTCGAGTTCCCAACTCTCGCCGGGTTTGAGTTCCAGCCCTTCGGCGTCAATGACGACCTGCAACGACGCCTCGCGCAGATAAAACTGCCCATTGAAACGCCGGCACGAAGTGAAGGCCAGCAAATGCGTGCTACCCTGCGGCGGCGTCAGCGTCATCATTCCATAAAACGCGCGCGCGCCCGTTGGCACAGGCATTTTGTAATGCTTCGCGTCGGTGTAGTTGCCTTCATCCACCGGCTGGCCCAGCGTGCCCGCCGTCTGGCTGAGCATCTGAAAGCCTTCGCCATACAGCCGCGTTGCGGGCGGCAGCTTGAGCGCGAGATCGAAGAGAACGACTTCCCGAATGCGCACCGCAACGTTGCCGCGATTGCTCAGCCGCGCATGGCACAGCGCGCCATTCCATTGCCGCTGCAAGTGGAGTTGTTTGATGTCGGCCTGCGCATCAAGCGGCACGATGGCGCTGGGCGCTTGTTGTAGTGTTTGTTGTGTGAGCGGTTGCGCTTTGCCCCTCTGCGCAAAACCAGCTTCGGCAGCCAGCGCCAACAGCGGCGCACCGAGCGTCAATCGCAACGCCTCGCGCCGCGTGAGGCGCGTGTTGGTCAGTAACATTTCATTTCGTTTGTTCATTGGAAAAGGAATTGTTCAAAGCGTTCAATCGTTCGAGGAAAGATTGCGCAATCAATCCGTTCGATTGCACCGGCACATCCCACGTCACCACGCCGCCTTGCTGGACGATGTTGCGCGTCCAGTTGACGATTTGCTCGCTGGTGAAACGCGGCGCGCCTTTGCCCCAGGTTTGCCCCAGATAACTCAGCATGTGCAATTGCGCGCCGTCCACGTTGCCGTCAACCGCGCGCCGGATGACGAAGCGGTCGGGCTGATCTATCTCGCCCGCGATGTAATCTTCATGCGGCGTGATGGAAAGCGTGCGATACACCACGCCGGGATTGAAGGCGAGTATGCTGGCCGGATTGCCGGCGCGCGCCGCTGCCGCAAAGCTCTCAAAATTGGGCGGCGCCGCCGTGCGATACATCGTGTTCGGCCAGTAACAACCATCGAACCACCAGCCCGAAACTTTATTGCCCCAACGCAACGACCAGGCGCGAATGATTTGTTCCCATTTCACGCTGAATTCACGATTCGGATACGGGCCGTTTTGCCAGCCGAGCGCCTTCATCGCTTCCTGATCGTGATTGGGAGCGCCGGAGGGCAAATACACCATCAACCGAATGCCGCGTTTGCTGAGCGCCGCATAAAGATCGGCCACCAGATCGCGCCGCGCACATTTGCTGGGTTGAATGCCCATGAGTTTGTCGTAGGCCGGATTCGGCGCGAGGTAAAACCCGGAATTCTGTCCGATGCTGATGAGGTAATAACGCGCACCCGCCGCTTGCAGTTGTTGCGCAATGCCTTCCGCGTCAAAGCCGTCAACGAGCTTGTTCCAATCCTCGCTCGTCCACTTGCGCTGCGGGTCAATCCAGTCGGGCAGGAAATGCGTCATCACGCCCCAGCGCGCTTTCTTCAACCATTCGGCGCGCGCCTGGGCGCTGACCGCCGAGCCGCCGGGCCGCGAACTCAGGCCGAGCATGAACGCGAGCATCGTCAAGCAAACTATCGGTCTTTTCATTGTTGTTCTGCTGCCCAGCGTGGTCATTCGCCAAGCCTTACCAGTAAATTTTCAAGCCGACCTGCATCTGGCGCGGATCGTTGACCTGATTAGTCACCACGCCGAAGGTGTTGCTGTTCAAGTTCGTACTGCCCGTGCCGAACACCGTCCGGTTGAACATGTTGAAAACCTCCCAGCGGAAATCCATGCGCCAGCGTTCGGTGAAATTGAAGCTCTTCGCCACGCTGATGTTTTCGTTCAGGTTGGGGAAGGCGCGCACCTTCGGGTTGTAGCGCGTGGCGTTGCCAAAGGCGTTGGGCTGCGTTGGGAAGACAGACAAGTCCAGGAAGCGATCCACCGCCGGGTCGAACTTGTCGCCTTTGAGCGCCGCGCGCCAGTTGTCATAGCTGGTGATGGTCGGGCGCGTCTGGCTGTTGAAGATCGGCAGCGGATTGTTGCGCGACAGAGCGATGGGGTAGCCGCTCGAATACAACTGAATCACACCGACGCGCCAGCCGCCCACGACATGCCCGACTACACCGTCGTGCAACCAGCGCCGGCCCGGGCCAAAGGGCAGTTCGTAAATCGTGTTCAGCTTCAATGAATGCGTCTGGTCGAATTGCCCGATGGATTTCTCGGCGCGGCGGTTGTACTGATCCTGCGCGCCCGTGCCGGTGAAGTAGGAATCCGAGTCGGTGAAAATCTTCGAGAAGGTGTAATTCCACTGAAACAGCAGCCCGCCCGCAAAGCGCCGCTCGGCCTTGACGACCATGGCGTGGTAAGACGAATGGCCGCTCTTGTCGCCGCCCTGCGCGCCGGTGACGATGTTCAGGTATTGCGGAAAGGGGCGCAGCGCCTGCGCCACGGTGCGCACCTGCTGAATGCTGGCGTCGTTGAATTGCGGATAAGGCACGACGATGCCGTTGTCGCGCGCGAGTTGCGAATTGGCTGCCGCGACCAACAGCGCCCGCGCATTCGTGAAGCCGAGCTTGTTGACCAGGCCGTCCCAGACGGCGGTCGGCACCTGATTCAAATTGACGACGCCCGATTGCAGATGCGCGCCGGCGTTGCCGTTGTAAGCGACCTCAATAGTCATCGCCTTGGTCAGTTGCCGTTGCACCGACAGCGTCCAATTCCAGTTTTCGGGCGCGCGCACGGCGTCGCTCGGTTGCCAGAAATGCACGTCGGTATTGTTCGCAAAGCTCGGATCAATCTGCGGCGGCAGCGGGTAAGACGGCAAGCCTTCGTCCCAGTTGTAAAGTTTGGTGATGCCCTGGTTGCCGCTGCTGAAAACGTACTGGCCGATGAACCCGGCGAAGTGGCCGGAGCTGCTGACCACCGTGACCTTAGAGAACGAACGCCCCGCGCCCGCGCGCACCACCGTCTTCTCATTCGGCGAATAAGCGATGCTCAAACGCGGGCCGATGCCTTTGTAATAGCCCGGCACCAGGCTGCGCACGTTCTCGCGTCCCTGGCCGAAGCCCGCGAAGCGCAACGCGCCGGGATAATTGTTGACCTTCGGGTTGGGCAGGTTGGGCGTGAAGTCGGAATACTGATCGTTCTGTGTGAAGGGCGGCTTGGTGAATTCATAACGCAGGCCCAGATTGACCGTCAGCTTGCGGCTCAAACGCCAGTCGTCCTGAAAGTAAAAACCGTAGTACTGATAAATCTGCGGCACCGAACGCACCGTCTCCGTGCGGCCAGAGATCGCTTCGCCCAGCAGGAACGAGGCGAAGGCACTGCCGCTGGTCGCGCTGGTCGCACCCGGCACCGAGGTCGTCAGATAACTGAAGCCCGCGCGTCCGGCGATGTCCTGCTGGCCGAAGCCAAAGGCGCGCTGGCTCTGGAACGACATGCCCGCTTTGAAATTGTGCTTGCCTGCGCTGAGGCTGAAATCGTCCTTGAACGACCAAAGCGGTTGCTCAGTGCCGTTGTCGGCGGTGCCGCCCCAGGTGGTCAGATCGCTGAAATCAACGGCGGGAAAATTGGCTTTGCAATCCACCGCGTTCTTGAAACAGAGACCGAAATCCTTGCCGACATTGGGCGAGCGGCTGAACTTATAAAACTTGTTGCCGCCGATTGAAAAGTTGTTGATCGCGCGGTTCGAGATCGTCCAGTCGTAATTCATCCGGTAAGCCGACGTATTGAAAATCTGCACCTGTCCGTTCCACAGCGGTTGCGGCAAGCCCGGCGGGCCTGCCGCGCCGACCGCCTGTTCGTAATTGGTGATGTTCATGAAATAGCCGATGTGATGCTTGGCCTTAAGCGTGTGATCGAACTTCAAGCTCCACTTCGTCTGCGGATTGAGAATCGTGCCGGCGTTGACGATGTAGTTGTTGCGGACGTATGCGGACGTGCCCGGGGCCGCGCCGCGATTGGGCAGGACGGATTGCGCGAACTTCATCACCTGGCGGCTGAAGGCGCTGAAGCGATTCAGCGGAATCTGGTTGTTCGGGAACGGATCGCGCACGAAGGTTGTGCCCACCTGCCGCGTCGTGGCCGGATCGTAAAGCGGAATCAGCTTGCCGCTCGCATCCACCCACTTCGAGAAATCGCCGTTGTACATTTCGGGCGTCGGCACGCTCAGGATGGTGTCGTTGCCGCCGACGCGATTGCGAAAACCCTCAAAGGCGAAAAAGAAAAACGTGCGATTGCGCCCGTCGTAACCAAGCGGCCCGAAGATTTTCTTCGGCAGCCAGATCGGCCCGCCCAACGAAGCGCCGAAATCATTTTGCTTGTAGACAGATTTCTTTTGCGGGAAGAAGCCGCGCGAATCGAGCGCGTCGTTGCGCAAAAAGTCATAGAGCGTGCCGTGCAATTGATTCGTGCCGCTCTTCGAGACGAAGGTCATCACGCCGCCGCCCGCTTGCCCGTATTCAGCCTTGAAGCCATTGGTGTCCACAGTGAATTCGGTGATGGCCTCGACCGAAGGCGCGTTGTAGGCAATCTCGTTGGCGTCAGCCGAACGATTCGTCGTCACTGAAACGCCGTCCAGCGTGGCGTCCCAGGCCGCTGCTTGTCCGCCGCCCAATGACAAAGCATTGCCGCGTCCTTTCGATTCCGCCGTGATCGCAACCAGATCGAAGGGGCTGCGCAATGCGCCACCTACGACCAGCGGCAATTCATCCACGAGGCGGTTCTGCACCGAAGTCGAAATCTTCGCGTTCTCGGTTTGCAGTTGCGCGGCGTCGGGCGTGATTGAAACGACTTCGGTCAAGCCACCGACTTCGAGTTTGATGTCGAGGCGCACCGCCGTGGCCGCGGTCACGATCACGTTGGTCGCCAGGAATTTCTTGAAGCCCGCCAGACTGACTTGCACCTGATACGCGCCCGGCGCAAGCGGCACGTTGTATTGGCCGCTGGAACTGCTGGTCGTGTTCTTGGCCGTGTTGGTGGCGGTCGCCACGATGGTGACTTCCGCACCGGCCAGCACCGCGCCGCTCGGATCAGTCACCACCCCGGTGATGTTGCCCCAGTCGGATTGCGCCCAACCATTGCTCGCCAATAGGCAGAGCAGCCACATTGCGAACCACGTTGCGAACAAGCTTCGTCGTGCCATAGAAAGTCTCCTTGTTTGACGGACGCCTGTGGTCAGGCGCTGGGTTGAAGAGAGTTGGTGAAAGCTGCGCGCGCCGCGCTTACCACTCAACCGGACATGACCAACCGGCTTCGTTCCGCCGCGTCGGGCGCCGGAATTTTGAGCAACACTGCCGACAACTTTGCATCCCGGTATTTGGCTGCGGCTCTGCGCAACAACGGATATAGCATCTGCGGCGGCCATTCGCCAAGCTGTTGCTCCGGCCATTTCTTTTCGCCCAGCGCGAAGGGCACAAGGTAATCCAGCGCGCGCCGGATGCCGCGCCCGTCTTTCGTTTCGTAATGCCACAAATCCACGCCGACGTGTTCACCCAACTGCGCCAGCAACATCAAGCCATTCAGATTGCCAGTGCTATAGCCCCACGCTTTCGTGCGCACGAGTTCCAGCGGTTGGCGTCCATCGGGTTCGATTTGCAAAGCGATGCGTTTCTGCTTGGCGGTTTCCAGAATGTTCGTCGCCAACTCGCGCTGGCCGAGGAACAGGGCGAACGAGACTGCTTGAATGTCATAGTAAGTGCCGTGATTGTTTTTCGCGGCGGCTTCCTCGCGCCCGTTTTTGCTCTCCTGCATCCATTTGAGAAACGCGCTGTACCAAGCCTGCACTCCGCGTTGATCGGCTGCTGTCCAGGCTTTGCTGCCCGCCAGCAAACCGATGGCGTCAACGGCGCGCGTCAAGCCGCGCGTTTCAATCAGGCCGATGCCGCGCCCGGTGTTGATGCCGGGGATGCCCTGCGCAAATTCCAGATTCGGATTCATCCGCGTCGCCGCATCCAGAAACCACGCGCGCAACAACTGCGCGGCCTTTGCGGCATAGGCTTCGTCGCCTTTGAAGTAATAAGCCAGCGCCAGCGTTTCAACTGCCGCGACCATATTGTCCATCGTGCTGTGGTCAGAGATTTTGTTGATTTCAGGATTGCGTTCGCCATCGCGCCGGATGTAGGGCAACCCGTTCTGGCTCTTCGGGTCGGGCCAGAAATAGGGCGCCTGGCTCATGTAATCGTGCTTGTCGCCACTGGGCGGCGTGACGGCTTTGCTGACGACGGAAGGCGGCGCGATGGTCAGCGCTTGTTTGGCTTCCTGTTCCAGCTTCGCCCACGCCGGAGCGAGCAGCGTATCGTTGGCGCGCAGCCGTTGCTTTGTGGCTTGCAGATGTTTGGCGTTGAGCAGAAAGACGCGCGGTTGCGCGCTGGCTGGCGCGGCTACGCAAAGCAGCCAGAAGCACGCGAGCATCCACCTTGCTGTTGATTGCATGAACGTCTCCCGGAGATTAGCGGCTCTGCCACTCGCTCACTTCGAGCCGCAGCACCGAGGCCAATTCGCCCGGCGCTTTATCCGGCAGTTGCACCGTCAGTTTCCCGGCGGCCTGCGAGAATTTCAGCCCTTTGTGTTTCGGGTCAGCCAGCAGTGTCGCCTTCGTCACTTTGCCCTTGACGCCCGCCAGCGTGAATTCCTTCGGCCAGTTGAACAGATGAATGTAAAGGCTGCCCGGCTTGGTCGTACAGCGCCAATCCTTCGCTTGCTCGAACAGCGGCTGTCCTTGTTGATTCTGCTTCGTCTCGCTCAAGCGTCCGAACTCCTGGCCGAAGGGCGAGGGCGCAGCGCCATAGATCGCTTCGCCGTTGACTTTCAGCCACTGCCCGACCTTGCGCAGGATGTCCTGGCTCGCGGGCGGGATGACGCCATCAGCCATCGGGCCGACGTTGAGCAGGTAATTGCCGCCTTTGCTCGTGATGTCCACCAGTTTGAAGACGACGTCGGCGGGCGGCTTCCAGTTCGTGTCGTAGCTTTTGTAACCCCAGGTGTCGTTGATCGTCGCGGGCACTTCCCAGACGCCGGGTACGACCTGATCGGGAATGCGATTGTCGCCCGTCGAGCGGTAATCGCCTTTGCCGCCCAGCCGCCCGTTGACCAGACAGTCGGGTTGCAGTTCGCGCACCAGCTTCGTGAACTCTTCGGCGCGCTCGTTCGTCATCAGGCGCGGCGTGTCAAACCAGATCAAGCCGAGCGGGCCATATTGCGTGAGTATCTCGCGCACTTGGGGCAAGGCCTTGTCGCGCAGGTATTGATCGAAATCCTTCTTGTCATCGGGGCCGAAATCCCAGGTGTTGCCCGCGCCGTTCGGCTCGTGCCAATCCTGCGCCTGCGAATAATAAAAGCAGAGCTTGATGCCGCGTTTGGCGCAGGCTGCCGCCAGTTCTTTCATGGGGTCGCGTTTGAAGGGCGTGGCGTCTACGATGTTGTAGGCGCTGGCTTGCGACTTGAACATGGCGAAGCCGTCGTGATGCTTCGAGGTGATCGTCAGGTATTTCATCCCGGCGTCTTGCGCCAATTGCGCCCATTCCTCGGCGTTGAATTTGACCGGATTGAACGCGGCGGCCAGTTGCTCATAGTCCTGCACCGGAATCTTGGCGCGGTTCATGATCCATTCGCCGATGCCGGGAATCTGCTTGTCTTTCCAGGTGCCGGCGGGCAGCGCGTACAAGCCCCAGTGAATGAACAGGCCGAATTTGGCCTCGCGGAACCACTGGCTGCGCGGGTTGTTCATTTCACGCGCGGCTTCTTCGGGGCTGGCCTGCGTGATGGCGGGCCGGGGCGGCGGCGGCGTTTGTGGTGGATTGGTTTGTTGCCCGCGGGCGCTGCCGCCCAGCAACAACAACAGCGCTGCCATGATTGGGAGGGTGCGCTTCATCGCATTTCGCATCTTCGTGTCTATCCTTTTTCTTGTGCTCGGTAGCAGTTCAATTGACGGGACGCGGTAAGTAGGGCGCCAAACCACGAAGAAACGAAGGACACGAAGGGAGGAAGGAAAACAACCAATGGTGGCGGGTTCTTCTCCCCTTCTTCGTGTGCTTCGTTTCTTCGTGGTGAAGAGCTTTTGTCAAAGCACTTTTTGCATCCTACTTAAAAAACTGGCTTAAAAACTGATGCGCAACGACCCTTGCATCACGCGCGGCGAACGCGCCGAAGTCGGCTGGCCGAAACGCGCGTTGGTTTGCGTGACCTGATTGGTCGTGGTGTTGAGCGTCAGCGTCAACGCCGTATCAAAGGCGTTGAAATTCGTGTGGTTGAACAGATTGTATGTCTCCCAGCGGAATTGCAGCCGCAGTTTCTCGCGCAAGCGCACGTTCTTGAACATTGCCAGATCGGAGTTGATGAGGCCGGGCCGCCGCAACAGGTTGCGCTGCGCGTTGCCGATTTCGCCGCGTGTCAAAGGCCGCGCGAAACAGGCCGCGTCGAAATAAACCGGCGTGCCGTCGGCGGCATCGGCCACGCGCTGGTTCGGATTGCACAACACCAGCGGTCGCCCGTTGTTTTCGCCGCCCGTGTTGTCGGTGAGGCCGCCGCTATAAGTCACGCTCACGCTTTGCGCGCGCCCGCTGACCAGCGAAGTCGTGCCCGAAAGCTGCCAGCCGTCAAAGAGCGTTTTGGCGACGCGGTTGTTGTTCAGCCGTTTGCCCAAGCCCGGCACGTCCCAAATGTAATTGGCAGTGAAAATCTGCGTCTGGTCGTGATCGGCCACGCCGTAATTGAACGCGCGGTAAGGCCGCGGATAGCTCACGTTCGAACTGTCATCATTGGCGTAATCCAGCGTCTTGTGCCAAGTGTAAGCAATGCCGTACTGAAAGCGTTGCGCGTAACGGCGGCTGACCTGCACCTGCAAGCCGTTGTAATTCGATCCGCCCGAACCCATCACCACATTGATGTCGGCGTAGCCTTGATAGAGCCGCAGGAAATCATCAGCCAACGCGCCCGTCGCGGTGGCGCTGGGCGCGCTGAACGGGTTGCGGTTCGCCGGATCGAAGCGCGCGCCATCGGGCACGCCGTTGATATTGCGCAACTCGCCCAGATGCCAGGCGAGTGAGCCGACGTAACTGACTTCGAGCAAAGTTTTGAAGCCGATCTCCTGCTGAATGCCGAACGAAAAGTTGTAGATGGTCGGCGTCCTGGTGTGCACCTCGACGGCGTTCAACGCGGTCGGGCGTTCGAGCGCCGTGCCGACCAGACTGGCGAGGTTGTCAATCGTGCCGTAATCAATCGTGACGCTGCGTTGATAGGGCGGATTGCTGACCAGGTTGCCGCCCGTCGTGCCGCCGCCCGTGCGCGTGCTGTGATAAACGCCGCCGTGCGCGCGCAACACCGTCTTGCTCTTGCCGGTTATATCCCAGGCGAAACCGAAACGCGGCTGCACCTGCAGCGGCGCGGGGTCTTTGAAACCGTGCGGCACATTCGGTTCCGTGCCGACCGCGACGCCGTTGAGCTTGTCGCCCACGCCGGGCACGAAGGTTCCGACGAGGTTGGTGTTGGTCAACAGCGCACCCGTCACCGGATTTTGCGCGCGCCGGTTGGCCGTGGCGCAGGCCGCCGTCGCCGGTGTGCCGCCCACGCAAAACGCGCGATAGAGCACCAGCGACTTGGCCGGAGTGAACAACGTCGCGTCGAAGTTCGAGGCGTCCAGATTGCGCTGCGACCATTGCGAATACCAGCCCATGCGCGCGCCGTAATTCAGCGTCAAACGCCGGTTCACCTTCCACTGATCCTGCACGTACCACTGCATCAGCGTGCGTTCCAGATCGGTGTGCGGACGCGCCGACGATTCGGCGTAACTGCGGAAGCTGCCGGTCAGCGCGTTGGCATACGGATGGCCCGTGTTGCCCAGCGCGGCGGTGTAGTTGCTGTCGTTGCTGCTGAAGTTAAAGGCTCCGGACCATTGCCCGCCGGGCGCTTCGCCGTTGC
>JAYUCP010000192.1:0-13047 GCA_043740245.1 Acidobacteriota bacterium
TGTTCGCGGATCAATTGATCCACGTCCAATTCGTCGTTCTCGTAATAAGAGAGTTCCAGGTCGCCTTCGTGCAACTCTTTCTCGCCTTTGGTCGCGCGCTCAGCTTCCAACGGTAAGAAGACGAGGTTGACGGTCTGGTCAATCTGTACAGCGACATCTATCAAACAGCGGTCGCAGGGTACGTGGAGCGCCGCTTTTAGTTCGCCGCTCAAGTGGACATCCATGCCCGAACGCTTAACGCGTCCGGCGATAAACGGCGGCGCAGTCAACGCAAACTCGTGCGCGCTGACGTCGAGTTCACCTGTTTGGTATTGGTGTTCGAAGCGCGTTCCTTCGACAGGCAAGCGCGCCAGCGAGACTTTCATAGCATTAACCTGCGCTGACAAAAGGCTGCCATTATAGGGTTGGTCAAAGCTTTGTCAAACACAGGCCAAAGCGCGCGCGCCTTTGTGTGACCGGTCGTTTGATGTACACTGCGCGCTTCTTTTTTCAGGGAGGAAAACGAATTACTGCCATGGGCAAAAGCATCCGCGCCGTGGTCGCAGGCGCCACCGGCTATTCGGGCCGCGAACTAATTCGGTTGTTGTTGAACCACCCCCAGTTTGAACTGGCCGGGTCGTATGCCTCACGCACGGCTGAAACGCAGCCGCTCGCCACTATTCACCCGCAACTGCACGGCTTGACGAACGCCAACTGCGAACCGTTCGATGAAGCGGGTGTGGCGCGGCTACAACCCGATTTGATTTTCCTGGCGACGCCCAATGAGTTTTCGCACGAAGTCGTGCCGGCCATGCTCGAAACCGGCGCGACGGTGGTGGACATCAGCGGCGCGTACCGTTTGAAAAATGCTGCGCTTTATCCGCAGTACTACGGCTTTGAACACACGCGGCCCGACCTGTTGCAACAGGCGGTTTATGGCCTGACTGAATTTGTGCGCGCCGCATTGCCGGGCGCGAAGCTGATCGCCAACCCCGGCTGTTACGTCACGTCGGTGTTGGTGCCGCTGACGCCGTTGCTCAACGCAGGCTTGGTTGAAAACAGTCAGCCGCTGATCTGCGATTCAAAATCCGGCGTCACCGGCGCGGGCAAGACGCCGAATGCCGGCACGCATTTCGTTGAAGTCAGCGAGAGCCTCAAGAGCTACAACTTATTCAAGCACCGCCACACGCCGGAGATTGCGCAAGGGCTGGGAATTGCGAACAGCCCCGCCGCGTTGATCTTCACGCCGCACCTGCTGCCGCTCAATCGCGGCATCCTCTCGACGATTTACGCCAAGTTGAAAGCCGGAGTGACACGTGCTGACGTTTTGCAAGCCTGGCAAACCGCTTTTGCTGACGCGCCTTTTGTTCGCATCTTCGACGGCGCGCAATTACCCGAAATCAAATTCGCGGCCTACACGCCCTTCTGCGACATCGGCTGTTCTGTTGACGAAGCCACCGGCCAGGCCATCATCGTTTCCGCCGAAGACAATCTGCTCAAAGGCGCGGCGAGCCAGGCGTTGCAGAACGCAAATCTAGCGCTGGGCTTGGATGAAAAGGCAGGCCTTCTATGAGCAGGGCGGTGATTAAACTCGGCGGCAGTGTGTTGGTGGACGACAAGCTGCGCGCGCAACTGCTGGCGCAAATCGCCGAACTCAACCGCACGGGGCATGCGCTCGTTATTGTGCATGGTGGCGGCAAACAGATTGCTGCCTTGCTCAAGCAATTGAATATCGAGTCGCGCTTTCACGACGGCTTGCGCGTCACCGATGCCGCCGCGCGTGACGCTGTGCAGATGGTGCTCGCCGGCAAGCTTGGCAAGGATTTGGTCGCCGAACTCGCGCAACACGGATTGACCGCCGTCAGCCTCACCGGCGGCGATGGCCTGAGTTTCCTGGCTGAAAAGACGCTGGCCGAAGATGGCACGGATTTAGGTTTTGTCGGTCGCATTATTCGCGCCAACAATAGTCTGATAACGGCTCTGCATGAAGCGGACGTAATGCCCGTGTTCGCGTGCCTAGCGTTGGGGGCGGCGGATTTTGCTTACTACAACATCAATGGCGATCAGATGGCGGCGGCGGCGGCGGGTGGTTGTCACGCTGAAACGTTGGTGTTTGTGACCGATGTCGGTGGCGTGTTGGATGGTGCAGGGCAGCCAATCGCCGAATTGCAGCGCGCGCGGATCAATGAATTGTTGTCATCGGGTGTTGCCAGCGGCGGCATGCGGCCCAAGTTGCGCGCGTGTTTGGAAGCGTTGGAGGCGGGCGTCAAACGCATTCTGATCGTTGGCGCGGCTACTGAAAATGTATTGCCGCGCGTCTTTGCCGGTGAGGCTGGGCTGGGCACGCGGATTTCGTGAAATGGGCAAATATCTTTTTGTTTATGGCTCGCTGCGGTCTGGCTTGACACCGGCTGAAGTGAAGCCGCTCTTGAATGGGATAGAACGGATTAGTCCAGCGACCGTGCGTGGCTGGCTTTACGACCTGGGCGAATACTCAGGCGTGCAGCTTGCTGAGGAGGGCGGCTTGGTCGTCGGTGAACTGCTGGAATTGGGCGATGCGCCGACGCAATTGAGCGCGCTGGACAGCTATGAAGGATTTGATGAAAGCGCCGTATCGCAATGTTTGTTTGTACGCACAATATGCCGCGCGGCCTTGCCGGACGGACAATCCGTCGAAGCCTGGATTTATGTTTACAACCAATCATTGAATGCCGCCCACTTGATCGAGAGCGGCGATTACGCGGATGTCGCGCAGTCTTAATGCCGCGCCATCTGCAATCTGAAATTACAAATTGAGAAGCGAAATGGAAGCTGTTGCAACCGAGACTGAGCCGTTGACCGAAAACATTGCCGAAGCGCCCGCGCTGACGCTGGATTCCATTGGTGAGTTGGAGAGCCGCTATTTGATGCAGACCTACGCGCGCCATCCGGTGCTGTTTGTGCGCGGCAAAGGCGCGACGCTTTACGACGACACCGGCAAGCCCTATCTCGATTTCATTGCCGGCATCGGCGTCAACGTGCTGGGCTACGATCACCCGGTCGTGCGGCGCACGTTGCGCGAACAGGCCAGCCTGCTGCACACGTCGAATCTTTACTATCATCCTTATCAAGGCCAACTGGCCGAACGCCTGGTCAAAGCCTCCGGCCTGGCGCGCGTCTTTTTCGCCAACACGGGCACCGAGTCAACCGAGGGCGCGTTGAAGCTGGCGCGCGCCTGGCAAAAACGGCGCGGGCGGCCTGAACAGTTTGAATTTGTCTCGCTGACCAATTCCTTTCATGGGCGCACCTTTGGCGCACTTTCGATCACCGCGCAGCAAAAGTACCGCGAACCGTTTGAGCCGCTGGTGCCGGGTGTCCGCTTCATTGATCCGAACAACGACGCGGACGATTTCGCCGAGGCGCGCGCAGCCATTACCGAACGCACCGCCGCCATCGTGATTGAAACGATTCAGGGCGAGAGCGGCGTCTATCCGATCAGCGATGCGTTTTTGAAAGTTGTGCGCGAACGTTGCGACGAGACCGGCGCGCTGCTGATTCTGGACGAAGTGCAATGCGGCCTTGGGCGCACGGGCAAGACGTTTGCGTTCGAGCACACCTCAATCACGCCGGATATTTTGACCGTCGCCAAGCCGCTGGGTTTGGGCGTGCCGCTCGGCGCGTTCATCGCTGCTGAAAAGGTCGCGGACGGTTTGCAGCCGGGCGATCACGGCTCGACCTTTGGCGGCGGGCCGTTGGCGTGCCGCTTGAGTTTGGAATTCTTGAAGCTGCTCGACGAAGGCAAGCTGATGCAGCGCGTGATCGAGGTCGGCAATTACTTCCGCAAAAAGCTGCGCCGCCTGCAGCGCGACTTGCCGGAATACATAAAAGAGGTGCGCGGCTTGGGGCTGATGGTCGGCTTGGAACTGACCTTTCCCGGCAAAAGCGTCATCACGCAAATGCTCGAACGCGGTTTTTTGCTGAACTGCACGCACGACGTGACGTTGCGCTTCCTGCCGCCGTACATCATCACAAAATCCGAAATCAAAGCGCTGGTCGAAAACCTGCAAGAAGTCATCGCCGCCGAGGGCGCCAAGGCGAAAGGAGCGTGATGGACATTCGCAAAGCCCGCACGCGCGACGCCGTGCAAATTCACCGCTTGATCAACGACTTCGCCAAGCAGGAAGTGATGCTGCCGCGCACGCTGCTGAGCGTTTACGAAAACATCCGCGACTTTTATGTGGCGGCGGAAGGCGAGCGCGTGCTCGGCTGTTCGGCGCTGCATTTCACCTGGGGCGATATGGCCGAAGTCCGTTCGCTGGCCGTGCATCCTGACGCGGGCGGCCAAGGCATCGGGCGCACGCTGGTCGAATGCAACATCGCCGAGGCGCGCCAGCACGATCTGATTCAGGTCTACGCCTTCACCTACGTGACAGGCTTTTTTGACAAGCTCGGCTTCCGCGTCGTGCCGCACGAAGAGATGCCGCGCAAGACCTGGATGGATTGCGTCAACTGTCCGAAGTTCAATTGCTGCGACGAAATTGCAATGGTGCTCGATCTGGTCGAGGGCCGGCAGCCCGAAGCTTTCGACGTGTCGCAAGTCGGCGTGCCTATCGTCAAAATCGAACGCCCGGCTGAACGTGCAAGGTGAAAGCGCATCCCGCAACCGAACAGACAGTGTCTGATCGCGGACAGGGTGTGTAGTTGCCGAACGCCAGCGGCAACAGCTAACTTGCGCCATTCAAACGATTGCCTGACTGGCATAGCAATTGGAAAGGATCAAACGCGCGCGTTAAACAACAACAGCACGCCGCGTTCTATGACAATGAGCGACAAGCTTGATTATTCGCTGACCGCGCCGCGCGGCTTTCTGGCTGGCACGGCGCGCGCGGGATTGAAAAAGGCGGGCGATGATTTCGCCGTGATCGTGTCTGAACGCCCGGCGGTGGCAGCGGCGGTCTTCACGACCAATTTGGTGCAAGCCGCGCCGGTGTTGATTTCAAAAGAGCATTTGCGTGACCGCGCGCACCGCGCCATCGTCGTCAATTCCGGCGGCGCAAATGCCTGCACGGGCGCGGCGGGGTTGAAAGACGCGCGGCGCACGGCGGCGCTGGTCGCCGCGCAAATCGGTTGCAAACCTGAAGAAGTGCTTGTTGCTTCGACCGGCGTGATCGGACAGCGGCTGGATATGCAAAAGGTCGAGGCTGGTGTCCGCGCCGCCACCGCGCAGCTTTCGCGCGAAGCGGGCGCGCGCGTGGCCGCTGCGATCATGACCACCGACACGCGGCCCAAGCGCGCACGCAAGCAATTCAAGCTCGGCGGTCAGATCGTGACCATCGCGGGCGTGGCCAAAGGCGCGGGGATGATTCATCCGAACATGGCGACGATGCTTTGTTTCGTAACGACCGACGCGTCGATCAGCAAGGCCGCATTGAAAGCGGCGTTGAAACAGGCGGTGCGCAAAACCTTCAATCGGCTTTCGGTGGATGGCGACACTTCCACGAACGACACGCTGGCGATTTTGGCGAATGGCGGGGCGGGCAATGCGCCGATCCCACAAGCCAGCGGCGCGGATTTTGCGGCCTTCACCGCAGCGTTGACGGCTGTTTGCCGCGACCTGACGATCCAGATCGCGCGCGATGGCGAGGGCGCGCGCAAGCTGATTACGATTCACATCAAGCACGCGCCGAGCGAAACTGCCGCCGAAAAGATCGCCGCGACGATTGCGACCAGCCCGTTGGTCAAGACCGCGATGGCCGGCGCCGATGCGAATTGGGGCCGCATCCTGGCCGCTGCCGGACGCAGCGGCGCGAAGTTTGACGTTTCAAAAGTCGAGATCAAACTCGGCGCGCTGGCGGTCGCGCGCAAGGGCGGCGGGCTGAATTTCAATGAAGCCCGCGCGCTGGAGATTTTGAAAAAGGATGAAGTCACGATCACCGTTGATCTGCATCAAGGCGACGCTGATGTCACTGCCTGGACGTGCGATATGACCGAAGGCTATATTCACATCAATGCAGACTATCGTTCGTGAACGCGCGTGTCAGTAGCCCGACCGTGAGGGAGGGCTGGCTGGTCAGGCCAGCCCTCCCTCACGATCGGGCTACTGACACGCTGACCAAAATTCTGCAACCAGTTCCAAAATGCTTTCGTAAAGGGCTTGCGAATTGCAAACCCGCAGGCGCTTTGCGCACAACGAGTAACAACCAGAGAGAAAGACAACGAAGTGAAGCTTATGAAGCCCATGCTGATGCCCATGCCGTCCAACCTAAACGAAGCTCAGACAAACAGGAGAGGAGCAACTATGTTCAATCAAATTTGCCGCAGCGCGCGGCCTGTGCTGGCAAGCGCGTGCGCGGTGCTGCTGACTGCCGCCGCCTTCGCGCAAGACACGCCGCTACCGGCGAACCCCACGCTGCCTGCCGCGCAAGCCCAAACGCAGGGCAATGCGCAACTGCCGCCCGTCTTACGCACGATTCCGCAACGCACCGTCGGTCTCGATCCCGGCAAAGTGAAGCGCTGGACCTTGCGCGACGCCATTCTGGCCGCGCTCGAAAACAATCCCGACATCGAGATCGAGCGTTCGTCGGTGCGTCAGGCCGGCTTTGATGTGATCTCCGCCGAAGGCGCTTACGATCCCGTCTCGACCCAGGGCGTCAATTTTCAATCGAACAGCAATCCGAATACGCGCCCTTTCAGCGGTGCGGGCAGCGCGCCTTCGTTGAACAGCAAGAACCTGAATTTCAATTTTGGGCATCAGGGACTGATTTACCGCTCCGGCGGCAGTTACTCAGCCGCTTTCAACAATCGCCGCCAGACTTCCAACTTCAGTTTGTTTACGTCGGAGTACGACCCGCAACTGAGTTTCAACATTACGCAGCCGTTGTGGAAGAACTACAAGATTGACCGCAACCGCTATCAAATTCAGATTGCCAAGAAACGGCTAGACCTTTCTGACGCCACCTTCCGCCAGCGCGCCATCGAGATCATCTCGCGCGTGCAGACGGCCTATTGGAATCTGGCGCTCGCGATCAAGGATGAAGAGATTCAACGCGACGCGGTCAAGCTGGCCGAAACGCAATTGAACAATAACCAGCGTCAAGTCGAGGTCGGCACCAAGGCCCCGATTGATGTGGTCGAATCGGCCACCGTGATGGAAGCGCGCCGCCAGCAGGTCTTTCAGGCGATGAATTCGATTTCGCAAGCCGAGAATGCGCTCAAGAATTTGACCGCCAACGGCCCCGGCGATGAATTGTGGAAGTCGCAGATCGTTCCGGTCGAATCCTTCGAAGCCGCGCCGCTGGTCTTGCCGCTCGACGACGCAGTGAAATTGGCGATGGAAAATCGCCCCGAACTCAAGCAGTTCAATTTGCAAAAGCAGCTCAACGACACCGACGTTCACTACTTGCGCAATCAGGTCAAACCGCAAATTGATCTGACCTTCAATTACACGACCTTTGGCGTGGGCGGCAATCCGCTTTATAACCCGAACTGTTCGCCGTTGACTGATCTCACCGGCACGCCTGTTTGCGCCGGCGTCAGTGCGATCAAGGACGCGGCCGGCAATCTGGTGCCGGTGGTGCGCACGTCTGTCTATAACCCGCGCGTTCCTTCGGTGGGTTCGACCTTCATCGGCAGTTACGGCACGGGCTTGAAGAATCTGTTCAAGAATGAATTTCGCACCTGGACGGTTGGTGTCAACATCACGCTGCCCTGGCGCAACCGCACGGCCAAGGCCCAACTGGGCCGCGCGCAGGAAGTCACACGCCAACTCGATCTGCAAACGCGCAAGCAGATGCAGAACATCGAGGTCGAGGTGCGCAACGCCGTCCAATCCGTCGAAACCGCCAAGATGCGCATCGAGGCCTCGCGCGCCCAAACTGAATATGCGCGCCAGCAACTGGGCGGTGAAGAGAAACGCTTCCAGGCCGGGCTTTCGACGACCTTCTTTGTGTTGCAACGCCAGAACGATCTCTCGATCGCGCGCGGCACCGAGTTGCGCGCGCTGGCCGATTACAACATCGCCGTCGCCGAATTGCAGCGCGTGATCTCGACCACGCTCTCGAGCAACAGCATCGAAGTCAAATCAGAAGTCAGCACGCAACCCGGCGATAAGAAATGGGCAGACATCAAATAGCCCGCCGTTCAAACTTGCTGACCCATCGGGTGG
Source organism: Acidobacteriota bacterium (assembly GCA_043740245.1). Lineage (GTDB taxonomy): Bacteria > Acidobacteriota > Blastocatellia > RBC074 > RBC074 > JACPYM01. The sequence goes on from JAYUCP010000192.1 coordinate 8,123, forward strand.
GGCGGTCGAAGCTTGGCTTCAGCCGCCCCGCTTTCTTTTCAGCAGTTCTTGGGGGAGACGAGACAAACAAAACTACCTTGCTGAGGCCTTCAGCCCTTGACCTTTTGCCGCTTCCGACAATACTTTGCTTGTCCCGCTCAACCATGCAGTTTAGCTAAGGCAGCTCAATCAATCTCGTGGTTCAATTGATTACTCGCCAAGCTGCTGGATTCGGTGCTGAGGTGGAACGGCAAAGCAATCTCACCACATCGCAACACACAGAGAAAACTATGCAGATTACTGTTTTGAAAGAGAGCCAGCCGGGCGAAACCCGTGTCGCGCTGGTGCCGGAATCGGTCAAGAAACTGGTCGCCTTGAAAACCCAGGTCGCCGTCGAAAGCGGCGCGGGCATTGAGGCCGGCGCCAGCGACGCTGATTACGAAGCCGCCGGCGCAACGATTTCAAAAGATCGCGGCGCGTTGTTGGCCGCCACTGACGTGCTGACGGCGATCAATCGCCCGCCGGATGCCGATGTCGCGCAACTCAAAAGCGGCGCGGTCGTCATTGGCTTCCTGCGCCCGTTGGATGAGCCGCTGGCGTTGAAGCCGCTGTTGGAGCGTGGCGTCTCGGCCTTTGCGGTCGAATTGATCCCGCGTTCGACGCGCGCCCAGGCGATGGATGCGCTGTCTTCGATGGCGACCATCGTCGGTTACAAAGCCGTTGTGATGGCCGCCGATCATTTGCCGCGCATGTATCCGATGCTGACGACCGCCGCCGGCACGGTGCCGCCCGCTAGAGTGTTGGTCTTGGGCGCGGGCGTGGCTGGTTTGCAGGCCATCGCCACTGCGCGCCGACTGGGTGCCGTTGTCGAAGGCTTCGACGTGCGCGCCGCTGCTGGTGAGGCCGTGCGCTCGCTCGGCGCAAAGTTTTTAGAAATTGACATGGGCGGCGAGCAGGCCGAGGGCGCAGGCGGTTACGCCAAAGAAGTCACCGAAGAAGTGATGGAGCGCAGCCGCGAGTTGATCGCCAAGACGGCGCGCACGACCGATTGCATCATCACTTCGGCGGCCATCCCCGGACGGCGCGCGCCGTTGCTGATTACCGAAGCAGCGGTGCACGCCATGAAGCACGGCTCAGTGATTGTGGATTTGTCGGCCTCGACCGGCGGCAATTGCGCGCTGACCAAACCGGGCGAGACCATCGAAGTCAACGGCGTGACGATCATGGCTCCGCTCAATCTGGCCTCGACGATTCCTGTGCACGCCAGCCAGCTTTACTCGCGTAACCTGACTACTTTCTTGAGCGAGATGATCAAAGATGGCGCGCTCAATGTGGATATGGCTAATGACGTGGTTGGCCCCGCCTGCGCCGTCCACGCAGGCGAAGCGAAACATCCGCGTATACAAGCGGCGTTGCAAGGGTAGGGCAAACTGTTAGTTTGCCTGCGTGGCGTTTTACCCATTGGCGCTGTGGTAGCCAGTCGGTTTTCTTCCCTTCATCGTTCGGCAAATCAGTCCTGGGCAAACTAACAGTTTGCCCTACATCGGAGACACTCCCTATGTCAGTCGAAAGTTTAATTTCCTCTCTTTACGTCTTCGCCCTCGCGGCGTTCCTGGGCTTTCAAGTCATCTCGCGCGTGCCGCCGCTGTTGCACACGCCGCTGATGTCGGCGACGAACGCGATCTCGGCCATCTCGGTGGTCGGCGCAATCGTCACGGCGGGCGCACAACACAACACCGTGAGCACAATGCTGGGTTTTGTTGCCGTACTTTCGGCGACGATTAACCTCGTCGGCGGCTTCATGATCACCGACCGCATGCTCAAGATGTTCCGCGAGAAGATCGGCGGGAATAAGTAGTAGGGAGGCACCATTATGACAACCACAGAATTGATTATTGCGTTTTCCTACCTGCTCGCCTCGCTGCTGTTCATCTACGGCTTGAAGGCGATGAGCACGCCGAAGACCGCGCGCCAGGGCATGAATTCCGCCGCGCTGGGCATGCTCGTAGCCGTCGTCGGCACGCTGTTGCACCACGACATCATCGATTACACCTGGATCATCGTGGGCCTTTTGATCGGCGGCCTGATCGGGGCCGCGATGTCCATCTGGATGCCGATGACCGCAATGCCGCAACGAACCGCGCTCTCGCATGCGTTCGGTGCGCTGGCTGCTTCGCTCGTTGGCATTGCCGAGTATTACAACAACGTCGTCGCGCCGCACGGCGGTGGCACCTTGCCGACTTATAAGATGGCCGCCATCGGTTTTGAAGTGCTCTTCGGCAGTCTGACCGTGACCGGCAGCCTGATGGCCTTCGCCAAGTTGCAGGAGTGGCTGCGCGGCACGCCGATCACCTACAAAGGACAAAACTTCGTCAACGTGCTGCTCTTTGCTGTGGCGGCCTTTCTCTTTAGCTATCTGGTTTACGACCCGACGCAAAGCACGATGTTTTTTGTGATGGTCGGGTTGTCGTTCCTGTTCGGTGTGCTGCTGGTGATGCCGATTGGCTCGGCGGATATGCCGGTCGTGATGTCGCTGATGAATTCATACGCGGGCCTGGCGTCGGCAGCCACGGGCTTTGCGCTGAATAACAACGTGCTGATTATCGCGGGCACGCTCGATGGTTTCTCCGGCTTCATCCTCTCGATCCTGATGTGCAAGGCGATGAACCGTCCGATCACCAACGTGCTCTTCGGCGCGTTCGGCACGGTTTCAACCGACACCGGCCCCGCCGTCGAAGGCACGATGCGCGAGGTCAGCGCCGAAGACGTCGCCGTGCAATTGGCCTATGCCCGCCAGGTCGTCTTCGTGCCCGGCTACGGTATGGCGACGGCGCAAGCCCAACACGCCGTGCGCGAATTGGCCGAGGCGTTGCAGCACAAAGGCGTGCAGGTGAAATACGCTATTCACCCTGTCGCGGGGCGCATGCCCGGCCACATGAACGTGCTGCTGGCCGAAGCCAATGTGCCTTATTCGCAGCTTTACGAATTGGAGCAGATCAACCCTGAAATGCAGGCGACCGATGTTTGCGTGGTGATCGGCGCCAACGACGTGGTCAACCCCGATGCGCGCGACAATCCGAAAAGCCCCATCGCCGGCATGCCCATCATCGAAGTGGACAAGTCGCACAACGTCGTCGTGCTCAAGCGCGGCAAAGGCAAAGGCTTTTCCGGGTTGGAAAATCCGCTGTTCTTCAAATCGAATACCGGGATGCTTTATGGCGATGCTAAGGCTTCGTTGACGAAGCTGGCGCAGGAGGTGACGGCGGCGTAGACTGCCGGCGCAAAGGAGGTTTCTATGGGACGAATACGGCAGATGATTGATGTTCGTGGGCGTGACAGTTGGACGCTGTTTGATAGCGGCGCGCGGAATACGTATATCGTGCCGGAGGTTGCCGCTAAATTGGTGTTGACGGATAACCTGCGGCCGTTTCGCACCTCGCTCGGTGGGTCGGTGAAAGAGGCCAATCAGTCCACTGTGCTGGAAGCAGAAATCGAGGGACTGCCTATCGCCACGCACGCAATGGTGCTCGACCAAATCGGGGAGGACGAAGATGGCAAGCAGATTGAAGTACTGTTTGGTGCTCTGGCAATGCAGCAATGGGGCATCCGCCTGATTCCGCAACAAGAGAAGCTGGATATGACGCATTACCCAAAAGAGTTCGTGGAATTCACTGAGTTCTGAACCATCGTCAAAGTTGGACACGCGAAGCGCGGGCGGTTGAAGCCAATTCAACCGCCCGCTCTTTTTTTCTTTCCGCCGTGAGCGATTTCCACCGCGCAATACGCATTTGTTAGCTGAGCGGCAATGAACGGTTGCTCGCGCCGTAAAAAACGTCAATCACTGCTTCAGGAGGAACTATGCCTTACGCGATTCAAACAGAATGGATGCTAACGATGGAAGCGCTCCGGTACGTCCTCTATTTTGTCAGCACCGTCACCCTCGCAGGCTTTGTGGTCTATCTCATCGGCATCTTCGTGCTGTGCCGTAACGAAGTGCGGCCCAGCCGCCGCCGCGCCGCCCCCAGTCGCACCGTGACGATGCGGCTGGGGGCGGCGCGCGCAGCGATGCAATGAGCCGCGCTACGATCTTGCGTATGTTCGCGCGCGTTGGCGGACTATGGTGAAACTGGCATGTTTATGAATCATTCGCGTTTCGTTGACTTGCTTTGCGGCAAATGGCTAAGCTCGCCGGCGCATAACCGCACTCCGCCCAAAGAAACGATGGCGCATTCTTCATCACTCGACACGACCCGCTTGTTGCTGGCCTGGCGCGCTGGCGACGAGCAGGCGCTCGCCCAACTCACCGCGCTGGTGCATGACGAACTGCGCCGCCTGGCCGCGCGTTATATGCGCCGCGAACGCGCCGATCACACGCTGCAAGCCACGGCGCTGGTCAACGAAGTCTATCTGCAATTGATTGATCAGCGGCAGGTGGATTGGCAAAACCGCGCGCATTTCATCGGCGTGGCGGCGCGCTTGATGCGGCAAATACTGGTGGATCACGCGCGCGCGCACGCGGCGCTCAAACGCGGGCCGGCGGCCTTGCCGTTGGATGAAGCCCTCGGCGTGCCCGCCCAAACGACGCCCGACGTGCTGGCGCTCGACGACGCCTTGCGCGATCTGGCGCGCTTCGACGAGCGTAAAAGCCGCATCATCGAATTGCGTTATTTCGGCGGCCTGAGCATGGATGAAATCGCCGAAGTCACCGGCCTGTCGGTCGCTACGTTGCGCCGAGACTTGCGTATGGCCGAAGCTTGGCTGGGCAAGCAGCTTCAGAAGCAGTGAATAAAGTACCGTAGGTTGTCCAACCTGCGGAGCACTTCGGCAGCAAAGCGCGTGGTGGCCCCAGAGCGCTTCGCACCCAAGTGCTCCGCAGGTTGGACAACCTACGGTACTTTATTCACTGCTTCTGAAGCTGCTTGCCCAGCCAAGCTTCGGCCATACGC
>JAYUCP010000193.1:0-33054 GCA_043740245.1 Acidobacteriota bacterium
GCCCAAACGAACTTATCAGGTAATCGGTGTAGAGATCCAAGAGTGTTTTGTCCATTTGTCAAGTTTACTCATGAATCTCTCACTGCGTAACATCAGTTATTACGAAGAATTGCCGAACCCGGAGATTGCCCAACGGCTGGGCATCAAAGAAGAGCGCTTGCGGCTGATCAAATCGCGCGCGTTGCAAAGCTTTCGCGAGCTTTATCAGAAAGTGACGCGCCTGAAAAAATAAAGTGATACAAACGGGCAACTCACCGCACTAAGCAACAGAACCATGACGCATCAAGAGGTACAACAGGGTGAGATCGTCGAACGCTACGTGCGGCACAAGCTCTCGCCCAACGAACGGCGCGCGTTTCAGGAACATTACTTCGCTTGCGAAGAGTGTTTCGAGCAGGTGGAACTGACCGTGCGTTTTGTCGCCGGTGTGCGGCAAGCGGCCCGCCAAGGGGTGCTGGCCATAAGCGTGGCGGAACCCTGGTGGGCGGCGTTGTTCCGACCCGCGCTCGGCTTTGCGGTGGCGACGGCGTTGGTGTTGGCCCTGGTGTTTGGCTGGCTGCTGCTCAAACAAAACACTGCGCCGCGTCAGGAATTGGCAATACAGCAATCCCCAACACGGACGCCCCAACCAACCACTTCGCCGGGAACAACGGCGACTCCCACGCCCGGCGAACACCCAAAACTGCAAAATCAGCCCGACCTGCTGGCGCAAAACCGTCCGCCGCAAACGCCAGACCTCGCGCCCGGCAAAGCGCCCGTCGTCTTTCTGGATTCCGAACGCACTGCCAGCGGCGGCGGCAATCAACTCACGCTCCCGGTCAATGCGGTCAGCGTTACCTTGCGCATTGAGGTCGAACCGGGCAATTCATTTTCAGGCTTTCAGTTTCAAGTCTTTGACAACTCCAAACGGCTCATCACGACCGCCAATAGCGGCAAGGCCAGCGCGCGCGGCGCGGTCACAGCCAGCCTGCCCGCCAGCCTTTTACAGACCGGCAAATATGTGGTGAAGTGTTACGGCTTGCGCGACGGCCAACGCGAACTGGTCGGCGAATATAGATTGCAAGTGCAGAAGCCGTGAAACCCTGGCGGAGTTGCAACGATGAAGCGAATTGCCTTTGTGCTTTGTGTGCTGGCCTTGGTCTGCCTGTCGTTGCCGTGCTCTGCCTATTTGCAAACACGCCGCCGTCCCAATGCGCCCGCCCCCAAGCCGCCTGCGTCACAACCGGCGCCACAACCGGCTGAAGTGGAAACACTGCTCAAAACCATTGCTCAGCAATTGCGGAGCAAACACTTCGCCCTCGCCTATCAAACCGCCCAGCAGGCGCGCGCGTTGAGCCAGCAACAAGGCGACAAAGTGCGGCAAGCGCGCGCCACCAATTTGCTGGCCTTGGCCGCCTTTCACACGGGCCGGACGAACGAGGCCATTCGCCTGTTCAAACTCGCCGCGCTCAGCGCCGATGAAGCGGGCGTCGGCGCGTTGCAAACCAATGCGCTCACGCGCGCGGGCAGTTTGTTGCTGATGTCCGGGCGCTATGCCGACGCGCTGTTCTGTTTTCAGCAAACCTTGCAACTCTTCCGCCAGCGCCGCGACCCGGCGGGCGAAGCGCGTGCGCTCGCCCAACTCGGCGCGGTCTTTGCCGAGACCGGCGACTTTGCACAAGCCACCGTGCACCTGCAACAAGCCCTGCCGCTATCCCGCACCGTGGCCGATCGGGAAACCGAAGCCGCCGTCTTGCGCCGTTTGGTGGCCGTCGAAAAAGGACGCGGCAACTTGCAAGCCGCCCTGCAATACGGCGAGCAAGCACAGGCGCTGCTGGCACAAGTCCCGCGCGCCTTCGCCCATGCCGAGTTGTTTTACCAACTCGCTTCAGTACACGCCGCGCTCAACCAACTCGCCAAAGCGACGGAGTTATTCGAGCAGGCCTTGCGCATCGTGCGCCCGCTGCGTTTGCCGCAACCCGAAGCGCTGGTGCTGGGCGAATACGCCGCCGCGCAACTCAAAGCTGGCAACGCCAGCGCGGCGCGCGAATTGGCCACGCAATCGCTGAACGTCCTGCAACGCACAGGCGGGAACAAACACCTGGAAGCGCGCCACCACGCCACACTGGCTGAAGCGCAACGCAAGCTGGGCCAGCCCGCCGCAGCGCTCGCCAGTTATCGCGCCGCGCTCGCGGCCATCGAAGAGGCGCGCGCGCATTCGATCCCCACCGAAATTTCGCGCGCCGGCATCGTCGCCTCGCGCCAGCAGGTCTTTGCCGGGGCGATTGCGCTGCTGCTCAGTCAAGCGCGCAACGAAGAAGCCTTTGAGGTCGCCGAGTCATACCACGCGCGCGCCTTTCTGGACGTGCTGGCCGAGACCGGCTTGGAAGCCGAAGAAGAATTGACCCCGGCGCAACAAGAACGCGAAGACCAGTTGTTTGAGCAGATTTCCAGCGTGCAACGCGAGCTTTGGCAACCGGAACTCACGCCCGAACAGGAGGCCCCGTTGAAACGCAAACTGGCCGAGGCCGAGAGCGCGCTGCAACTTTACCGGCTGGAACTGCGCCGCGCCGACCCGCGTTACGCCAGCGTCAAAGCGCCGCCGCCGCTCGGCTTCGCGCGCGTGTCGGCGGAGTTGCCGGATAAAGAAACGGCGCTCGTCGAATTCGTCTTGGGTGAAGAGCGCTCCTTCGCCTGGGTGCTGCAAGCCGGCAAACTCGCCTCGGTCAGTCTGCCGCCGCGCAGAGAATTGGAGCCGCTCGTCACCGCCTTTCGCGCGGCCTCATCCGCCAAGGTCAACTCGACCACGGCAGCGCAAGCCATCACGAAACTAAAAACACAAAGCCAGCCGCTTTACGAAAAGCTGTTTCAACCGCTGGAACCGCATCTGACCGCCGCGCATAAACTCATCATCGTGCCCGATGGCGTGCTGGCCTATTTGCCGTTTGAGACGCTGGCGGGCAAGGCCCAGCGCGGCGCGTTCCTGCTCGAACGCTTTGCCATCAGCTATGCGCCCTCGGCTTCGGCGTTGGCGGCGTTGCGCGCGCTCAAAACCAACGCGGCTGAGGCAAAGGGCTTCATCGCGTTTGGCGATCCGGTCTATGCCAAAACCGAAACGGAGACGGTGCCCACGATCCAAAACAACGAGCGCGGCCCTGATTTCCGGCAACTGCCCTACACGCGCACCGAGGTCAACGAAATCGCCGCGCTCTTCCCCGCCAACGAACGCCGCGTATTGCTCGGCGCGGAAGCGAATGAAGGGAGCGTTAAAGCCGCGCCGCTCGGCCAATACCGCTACGTGCATTTCGCCACGCACGCGCTGGTGGACGAAGAGTTCCCGGCGCGTTCGGCCATCTTGCTGTCAGCTCCGACAGACGATCAAATCAGCGACAAGCCCACTGACAAAAAAGAAGACGGCGCGCTGCAAATGGCTGAAGTGATGCGCCTGAAACTCAACGCCGATCTGGTCACGCTCTCGGCCTGCCGCACGGGCTTGGGCCGTATGCTTTATGGCGAAGGCATCATCGGTTTGACGCGCGCGTTCCTATACGCCGGGGCCGAAAGCGTCGTGGTCAGTTTATGGAACGTCAACGACATCGCCACGGCCTCGCTGATGAAGGCGTTTTATAAAAACCTGCGGCAAGGGATGAATAAAGACGACGCGCTGCGCCAGGCCAAGCTGGAATTGTTGCGCGGGCAACAACCGGCGTGGCGGCATCCGTATTACTGGGCGCCGTTCGTGCTGGTGGGCGCGGCGCAATAGACATTATCGGAAATAGGAACTAACCACGGGGAACACTGGGGACACGGGGATGACTGGTCAGGAAAAACTGACGGTCCAAGGCCTTTTTCAGCGGTTCCCCCTGCGCCCCGTGTCCCCCGTGGTTGGTTCAAGGCTTAAACCCGATAATGTCTAATGAAGATCGGGAGCGTCCGCTCAGTGAAACGAAATGATTTTTTGAGATTAAACAGGCAAGCCCAAAGAGGCGCGCATCCTCTGGCGCACCATGCGGCAATCATTCACGGCATCTTTGGCATCAGTTTTAGTGGCGGACTGTCCCGGATAGCGATATGCGATGGCATATTTGTTCAACGTATCCAACTCTGGTTGCAGTATGCCCAGCCCAGGCTCAATGGGTTGGACCAGCGTGAGCAACAACGCCAGGTCATGCGTTTTTGGAAACACCGCGCCCGCTTCGACCAGCCGGGCCTTCAAATACTTTTCGGCGCATTGTTGAGCGTGAAAACAGGCAACGTTGTAGGAAGGCTCTTTGCGCGCTCGGTACGATCTGAGCAGCGAGACCCAATCCTCTTCGGCTTTCTCGACCCACTCAGCGGTGATTGGCTTCATACATCACCTTTCCGCGTTCGATGATCTCGCGCATGAAGAAATCATCCATTGCCAGCCGTTCGTTGACTTGCTCGCGCGTCCGCACGATCAAATCAAGCGGGATCATCAGCTTCAACTGACGGCTGATGCTGACCGCCTGAGCCAGCGGCGAGCCTGCAAACGGCATCACCACCAGCAAATCGAGATCGGAATCCACGCTCGGCGTCCCGTAGGCGTGCGAGCCGAAGAGAATAATCTGTTCCGGCTCGAATTCTTCAGCAATGCGGTCGCAGAGATTGCGGATGAACGCCATTCGTTGTGCGGGCGGTTGAAAGCTTTGCCGCCACTCCCGATATTGCCGAACCAGTTCTTCGCCAGCCGCGATCCCAGGTTTATTATTAGCCAATGGCGGCGTTGCCAGCTTGGTTGCCAGCTTGGTTGCCAGCTTGGTTGCTAAGTTGCGTGCCATCCTGAGACTCTCCTTTCGCGCACAGCATACGGCGCGCGCTGCATAGCGGGCAATAGAGCAGTTGGCAGCTTGTCTTGAGGAAAGGTGCTGTTGCGCCACGCCGTCAATACGCCCAAACCTGCCAAGCTTTCCGAGCGCTCGTTGCCATTGAGCGCCCCGCGCAAACCTGTTAGCTTCAGCCCCGCGCCACCAGCGCACTCATCAATCCACCGACAAAGGATCAACACAATGTCAGCACTGACAGCGGAATTGGAATTCCAGCACGACTCGTTGCTGGGCGAAGGGCCGGTCTGGGACTGGCGCACACAGCAACTCTTTTGGGTAGACATCGAAGGTTTCAAAGTGCACGCCTACGACCCAGCGACGCGCGCGCACCAGGCGATTGATGTGGGCGAGTTCGTCGGCTCAGCGGCAATGCGCGCCAGCGGCGGCATGGTGCTCGCGTTGAAAAGCGGCTTCGCCTCGCTGGATTTGGCGACGGAGAAGCTCACGCCGCTGGCCGATGCGGAAGCGCACCTGCCGGGCAATCGCTTCAACGATGGCAAGTGCGATCCGGCGGGCCGCTTCTGGGCCGGTTCATTGGCGCTGGACGAAGACCACGGCGAGGGGCAGGGAAATCTGTGGTGTTTGCACGCCGATCACCGCGTCGTGTTGAAAGAGCCGGGCGTGTGGATTTCGAATGGCCTGGCGTGGACGCGCGATGAAAAGACGATGTATTTCATTGATTCGCCCAAGCAGTGCGTGGTGGCGTATGACTACGACAAAGCCACTGGCGCAATTGCCAACCGGCGCGAAGTGATTCGCGTGGATGGCAGCGCGCACGGCTACCCCGACGGCATGACGATTGATGAAGAGGGCATGCTCTGGGTCGCGCATTGGGATGGCGGCCACATCTGCCGCTGGAATCCACAGACGGGCGCAGAATTGGCGGAGATCAAAGTGCCCGTGTCGCGTCCGACTTCGTGCGTGTTTGGCGGCGCGGATTTCGGGACGCTTTACATCACCTCGGCACGCACACGGCTGAGCGCGGAGCAACTCGCCAGCCAACCGTTGGCGGGCAGCATCTTCAAATGCCGGCCGGGCGTGAGCGGCTTGCCGTTGAATGAATTCGCCGGCTAACGTGCTGCTGCCAACCCAGCGCAGCAGCGAAAATAATCACCAACTCAATCCTGCCATTGTCCTCAAGTTTCCTGCCCGCTCAGCCGATATGGCCAGGGGGCAGGAATGAACGCCTGCGACAAGCAGCAGGCGGCTGCCCGCAGCGCTAACCACCAAACATCCGGCCCAACAGTGTCATTCCCTTTCCGCGCCGGTTACACGAGCAAAACTGTTATGCAGAAATTCGATTTGATCGTCATCGGTTCAGGCCCGGCCGGACAACGCGCCGCGATTCAAGGGGCGAAGCTGGGCAAGCGCGTCGCGTTGATTGAGAAACGCGAGATGGGCGGCGCTTGTATCAATACGGGCACGATTCCCAGCAAATCCATGCGCGAAGCGGTGCTGCATCTGTCCGGCTTTCACTATCAGAATATCTACGGCATGCATTACCGCGTCAAAGATAAGATCACCGTCAGCGATCTGTCTTACCGCGCCCAGCACGTCATCCGCACCGAAACCGAAGTCGTGCACGCCCAGCTTTCACGCAATGGCGTCGAAATCATCAATGGCAAAGCAGGTTTCTTCGGTCAAAATCAGCTCAAGGTCGCCAGTGCGCGCGGTCAGCTAGATGAATACGAAGCGGAGAAGATCGTCATTGCCGTCGGCACGCGCCCGGCGGAATCAGCGAAAGTGCCGATCAATAACCGCACGATCATCAACAGCGATCAGGTCTTCAGCCTGCCGCAGATTCCGAAAACTTTGATCGTGGTGGGCGGCGGCGTCATCGGCGTGGAATACGCTTCGATGTTCGCGGCGCTCGGCGTGCGGGTCATCCTGATTGAAAAGCAGCCGCGCCTGCTCAGCTTTGTTGATTCTGAAATGGTCGAGGCGCTTTGCTATCACTTGCGCGATCAGCGCGTGACGCTGCGCCTGGGCGAAAATGTCGAGAGCGTCGAGGAAGCCTCGGACGGAACCGTGATTGCAATGCTGGAGAGCAAAAAGAAAATCCACGGCGATGCGCTGCTTTACGCCGTAGGACGCCAGGGCAATGCCCACGGCCTCAACCTGGAAGCCGCCGGATTGGAAACGGACGAACGTGGCCGCATTACGGTGGATGCGCAATACCGCACCGCTCAGCCCCACATCTTCGCGGTCGGCGATGTGATCGGCTTTCCGCAACTGGCCTCGGTCTCGATGGAACAGGGGCGCATCGCCGTTTGTAACGCTTACGGCGTCGAAGGCCACTCCGACCCGGATACTTACCCTTACGGCATTTACACGATTCCCGAAATTTCCTTCGTCGGCAAAACCGAGGAACAGCTTACCCTCGATGATGTGCCTTACGAAGTCGGCGTCGCTTACTACCGCGAAATCGCGCGCGGCCAGATTCGCGGCGATACGACGGGCCGGCTGAAGCTGATCTTTCATCGTGAGACCTGCGACCTGCTGGGCGTCCACATCATCGGCGAAGGCGCGTCAGAACTGATCCACATCGGACAGGCCGTGCTCACGCTCAAAGGGAAAGTGGATTATTTCGTCAACACGGTCTTTAACTATCCGACCCTGGCCGAATGCTACAAAGCCGCCGCCTTCAACGGCCTGAACCGGATGAACCGAATGACTCAGGAATTAACGCTGGTCGAATGTTAGATCGATTTTCAATTGCGTGTACGGGAAAGCGTGCGAGGCGTGTAGGGCAGGTTCTCAACCTGCCCGCTCTCGCGCATTGCGATGAGGCAGGTTGAGAACCTGCCCCACAGCAAGCCCGTACACTCAAGTGCAAACCAGTCTAAACAGACGCCTTGTCAGCGCCTACATCGCAATCGCTCGCTCACGCTCCGGATCCCAGCGCATATACTTCCGCTTCCGATACGAATCAATCGCCATACGCACGGCCACGACGCCGTAATAGCCAGTCAGCACATCCGTCTTAATCGCCGCGCCATTGCGAATCGCGTCTTGCAGGTTGCGATGGTGCAGCAATGTATCTTCGCCACCGGTCTTTGTGTGCGTGATGATTTCTTTGCCGCCCGCCTTGTTCATGCGGTCTTGCGGGCGAATGACGAAGCCGCTGCGCGTGAATTCGAGCGTCGCCTCGTGCCCGCGAATGACGTGCGGGATGGGCTCATCATTAGCCATCGAAGACAGCACCACCACCGACAGGCCCTGCGGATAATCCAGCATCATGTTGAAGGTGTCGGGAATCTCCGCCGCGCTCTGGCGAAACTCCCACTTGCCTCCGACAGCCACGGCCTTGTCGGGGAATTTCAGATCGAGCGCGCGAATCATGCGCGTGATGCGGTGTACGAACAGGTCGGTCGCAATGCCGCCCGAATAATCCCAATAGCGCCGCCAATGCAAAAAGCGGTCGAGATCAAACGGACGCTTCGGCGCCTGGCCCAGGAAGGCGTTCCAGTCCAGATTGACGCCCGGTTTGACATCCTGATCGGGTTCGTCACTGACCCAGAAATCGCGTTTGTGATTGCGCGAATAATCAATCTGAGCCTGTATGGGCGTGCCGATCTTGCCCTCTTTGATCATCTGGCGCGCGGTGTCATACGAATCGTCAGACATGCCCTGCACGCCGACCTGCATCTTGACGCCGGTCTGTTTGATCTTGGCGACGACGCGCTTGGCCTCTTCGATAGACCACGTCATCGGCTTTTCGCAATAGATGTGCTTGCCCGCGTCGGCGGCGTCGAGCGTCATGCGCGCGTGCCAGTGTTCGGGCGTGACGATGGTGACGTAATCAATGTCCTTCTGTTCGAGCAACTGGCGGTACTCTTTGAAAGGCTTCGCGCCGGTCTTTTCGACGGCTTGATCGAGCCGTTTTTGGTAAACGTCGCAGACAGCAACGATGTCTACGTTGTCGCTGTCCTTCATCTTCAGCAAGGGCGGAATGTGCGAACCCTGCGCCTGACCGCCACAGCCGATGATGCCGACGCGCAACCGGCCATTCGCGCCGAGCACGCGGCGGACGCTGGCGGCGGTGGCAATGACCGAGGCCGTGGACGTAGTGACAAACGTGCGACGAGTAATGTGCTTGCTCATAGTCTTCCTGTTAGCGGTGGATTTGGATGCGAATGCGGACGCAGTTTACGAGGCAGGTTGCGAAATGGCAATTGCAGCCGCGTCGCGCAGCCATCCCTCAGCGAACCAAATCACTGTTAGGCTGCCCGCCAAACGCTGTGTTAGGATTGAGGCGCTGCTTGATTCAGCGGCTTTCTTTCTTTCCTCTACTCATTGGCAGCGGAGAAACATTATGAGCAGCAATACAACAGGGTCAACAGGGCCAGCCTGGCAGTTCTGGAAGCGGGAGCGTTTTCCCGTGGTTTACGAAGCCGGAGAGGCAAAAGCAGTGCTCGTGGACGTCGCCGCGTTTGCTCAGATCGAGTTGCTGCTGGATAACCTGCTGCATCGTGAAACGGAACCGGAAGATGCGCTGCTGTCCCATTCGGAAGCCTTGCAGCAACTGGTGACGCGCGCGCAACAGGCAGCACCCGCGACCGATTGGCGCCAGGAACTCGATGAGCTATGAAAGTCGTCCTGACCCATTCGTTCAAGCAAAGCGTCAAGCGTCTGGGCAAACGTTTCCGCCACGTCAAAGAGGATGTGCGCACAGCCATTGAGGCATTGGAGCGCACGCCGCACCTGGGCGTACAGCTTCCCGGTGGTTTTGAAGTGCGTAAATTGCGCGTCGCCAACTCCGACTTGGCGAAGGGAAAAAGTGGCGCTACCGCCTGCCCTATCAACTGGCGGATCAGCCGGAGCCGCTGCTCTACCTGCTGTTGCTCTACGCCAAGTCCGATCAGGAAGATGTCACCAAAGACGAGCTACGGCAACTTTTGGATGAGCTGACAAAAGAGCCGTCAACTTCGGACTCTGAGGCAGGCGATCCGCCGGTTGATGCTTCCTAAATCGAGAAATGGATGGCCGCGTTGCTGACTATGTGCAAGGCCAGGACAAGATGGTCTACTTCACCGCGCAAGGCATCACGTACTCGCTGTCTGGCAAGGCCGCCAAATCAACCACAGCCAAGCCGCTCGTCTTTGCCGCGCAGAGTGCAGCCCGGATAATCGCCGCGCCTGAAGCTTTGAGCTGGAAGGAGCAAACCAATGACGCCTATGAAAATTGCTGAGGTAGTGCGCGACATTCACGCGCTCGATGCCGACCTGGAAAATTACGAGCGCAAGTATGGCGTGCTGTCTGAAACGTTTTACGAAGCTTACCGCACGGGCGAGGAACCGGCGGATGAGGCCTGGGTGTTGGATTGGAGCGATTGGGCGGGGGCGTATGAAATCTGGCTGCAGCGCCGTCAGCAGTATCAAGACCTGATGCGCAATTTGATCGCGCAAACCACGCTCTCCGAAGTCCTGAAACGAGCCGCACGCCGTGAACCACTTGAACTCGCTCACTTGAATACGAGGAATTCATCTACGCCTTGCCGCAGCAATATCCGGCGCTGGTTTACTCGACGTTGATCGTAGCGCGGCGTGGCGCGGCAACCGCTGCGGTCAGAGGCGAAGTGGCCTTTTCCGGCGGTGTGCGCTTGGTTGTGAGCGAACGGTTGATGCTCGATGACGGTGTGTTACGCATCGTCAGTTACGGTTACGAAATCCGGCGCGGGGCAGAAAAGCTTTATTGGTACGACTCACAGCCGCACCCGGACGATCCAACGCTCGCCAGCACGCAGCCGCATCACAAGCACGTTCCGCCCGACCTCAAACACCATCGTTTGCCTGCGCCGGGCTTGAGCTTTACCCAACCCAATCTGCCTTTTCTGATTGCCGAGATTGAGCAGGAGTTGTTGAATGGTTAAGCCACAGATTGTCCCCCAGATCGTAATTGACACCAACATACTCGTTGCCGGCTTACGCTCAACCCGCGGCACGGCCTTTCGCCTGTTGTCACTGGTTGGCACGGGGCGCTTCGACATTCACCTTTCCGTCCCGCTGGTGTTGGAGTACGAAGAGATTTTGCTCCGTGAGTTGCCCCACTTGATGGTTAGCCAAGCGGCCGTCGAGCGCATCATTGACTACCACTGCCAGGTTGCCACGCATCACGAAATCTACTTTCTTTGGCGTCCATTTTTGCGCGATCAGGACGACGACATGGTTTTGGAGCTTGCCGTGAAAGCCGGCTGTGATAGCATCGTCACCTACAACAAGCGTGATTTTACCGGCATTGAACAGTTTGGTTTGCAGACGGTCACGCCGGCTGATTTTTTGCGAAGCATCGGAGCCTTGCTATGAATGTGAATACCTTGAGTGTCCAGTTTCCTAAATCGCTGCATAAAAACCTGCACGAGTTGGCGCAGCGTGAAGGGATTTCGGTTGACCAGTTCGTCTCTTTGGCCGTAGCCGAAAAGATTGCCGCGTTGACGACGGAATCCTATCTCGCCGAACGCGCCAGCCGCGCCAGCCGGGCGAGCTATGAAGCCGCGTTGGCTGAAGTGCCGGATGTCGAGCCGGAGCCATTCGACAAATTGCCGGAGCATTAACGCCGGAGCATTAACGATGGACAGATCCGGGTGTGCGGGCGACAACTGTTGCCGAGGCTGATGACGCTATGGTACAAGCGCTTTCAGTCAACAGTTCAGGAGGATGTGATTATGAGTGTAATGACAGCGCGCAAAGTGAAGAAATGGTCGAAGGAAGATTTTCTCAACCGGGTGCTGAGCGGCAGCCTCTCCACTGACCGAGCGCTGGCGCAATTGACCGAACAGCTTCATCAATACGAGCGAAAATACAACATGCGGTCGGAAGTCTTCTATCAGCTCATCGTCGGCACCCCAGCCGAGGATCATCCCGATTTCATCGCCTGGGCGATCTGTTACCGCAGTTACTTCCGCACGCTGAGAGCCAGGGTCTCTTTAGAAGGGGTGCTTACCAGTGCTGTCTGAAGCGCATCGCCAGCGGCTGCTCGCCGGACGTTGCTGGGAAATATACGACCTCATCACCCGAACCTTCACCGTACAACCCGCCTTCACCAGCGAATTTCCTGAACTGGCCGAGCAAGCGTTGCTCACCGGGGCGCTATCGTTGCGCATTCAGATTGAGCCAGACCGCTTCCTCCAGATCGTGGAAGAGTACGACTTTCGAGAGCACGAGTTGATCGTCGAAACGTATAGCTACCTGCTACTGAATCAGGCTCTGGGGGTAGTGATCAGGGCCGACTCTCTGCCTCATCATCAGCGCGATTATCGAAAGCGCCGGTTGCAACATTTCCCGCACCACCTGCACGATGAGCAAGGGCGGATTCGGTCGTTCACCGGTCGCGTCGAAGACTTCGTGTTGGAGGTCATTCAGCACTCCAAAACGCCCCGCCCGGCAAATTTATAGCCCCAAAAATTCTTGCGCTTTGTTGCGAAAGGCGCTTGCATCGGATTGCCATTGGGATTGCTGTGGCGCATAGTCTGCCCCGCCGCAACGGTCATTTCTCATCGCTTGCGCCGCTCAGACTGAAGTGAAACGGCTGTTGCTGCTTCATACTCAATTTATCCCGGTATCATCATCGTAATTTTGGGGCGGAGTGGCGCGGTGACTCACAATCCGCTCGCGCCAGCTTCGCCAGCGACTAACCAGGCGCGAGCTTCGCGCAGTGCGCCTGCCCCAATCAATCCGACCGACAAACTGCTGCTGCTTGGCAACAGGAGTCGTTGCGTTGCCGCCCGCGTGGACGTCGCGCGCAGCGGAGGTTGCCGGGCAGTCATTGCCGTTAGCAGGAGAACTCACTCATGCAAGTCTCGCCAATCTTTGACTCAGTGTGGAAAACCATGCGCCGCTGTCTCAATGGGCCAGTCGGGGTTGCGTTCGCGGCAGCCTTTGGTCTTGCCCTATAATCGCTGTGTCCGCAGCTTTGATCTGCAAGGAGTGAACACGTGACAAGTCAGGCCGACTATGACAGCCCGTGGAAAGACGTACTTGACCTTTTGTTTGAGTATGCGATGGCGTTTTTCTTTCCCGCCGCACACGCCCAGATTGATTGGTCGCGCGGTTACGAGTTTCTCGACAAGGAATTGCAAAAGATCACGGCGGACGCCGCGCTTGGTCGCCGCACCGTAGACAAGCTCGTCAAAGTCTGGCTCAACGACGGGCAGGAACTCTGGGTGTTGCTGCATCTCGAAGTGCAGGGCGAGCGCGAAACTAATTTTGAATTGCGGGTCTACGTTTATCATTACCGCTGCTTCGACCGTTTCAACGTGCCCGTAGCGACCTTCGTCATTCTGACCGACGAAGAGCAAAACTGGCGGCCTACCGAATATCGCCGCGAATTGCTGGGCACGGAAGCGCGCCTGAAGTTTTCAGCGGCAAAGCTGCTCGATTACGCCGCGCGTTGGGACGAATTGGAACAAAGCACGAATCCCTTCGCCGTCGTCGTGCAAGCGCATTTGCTTGCGCAACGCACCCGCCACGACGCACAGGAACGGTTTCAGGCCAAGTGGCAACTGACGCGGCGGCTTTACGAACGCGGCTTCGACAAGCGCGTCATCATCGGGTTATACCGTTTTCTCGATTGGGTGCTAACATTGCCTGAACCGCTGGCGATACAATACAAACAGCAACTGAACGATTACGAGGAGGAACAGAAAGTGAAATACGTGACTTCTATCGAACGGCTGGGAATTATAGCAGGTAGCGCCAACATCGTCCTGCGGATGTTGCAAGGCCGCTTCGGCGCGCTGGACGAGACGACACAGACGCACGTACGCACATTGCCGCTGGCGGACATCGAAGCCCTGAGCGATGTGCTTTACGGCTTTGCCTCGCGCGAAGAATTCGCGGAATGGTTGCAACAACACCCGCCGCTTACTGCCGCGCCGGCGTCTGCGCAAACCGTGAACTGATGTTCGGCGGCGGCCACGCGCACAAGGAGGCTGAAAATGAGGTTCACACGTTTGTCGGCAATCATCGGCCTGATCCTGCTGAGCGCCGCGCTTGCCTATCAATTGGTCTCCAAGCCAGCCACCGCGCAAGGCATCACTTACGCGCTGTCCCGCAAGGCAGCCACAGCAGCCACAGCCACACCCGCCGCCGCCACCCTGCCGGGCGTGCCGCAGAATCTGGGCGCGGCTGCTGACAATGGCCCAAACAGTCTCTCGCCCTTCACGCTCTTAATATTTGAACGCATCAGAGATAGAATGACGCTTGGCGGCCTTTGCCCCGTCCTTTAATGCCGCTTTTCTAGTGCCTCAAACAATTCCCTGATCGAGTGTCTGTATGCGAATTTTGTTCACTTCCATTGCTTCAAGCGGAATATGGGAGACCATTCCCAACCTCAAAACGGTCATCAGTCTCACTGCCTTTGCGCTCGCTGTTGTGTTTGGCGTGATGCTGGCTTGGTTCAAATCGAGGCGGCGCAGGATTCCCACCGCTTTTTGGATGGCCGTAGTCGTGCTTGTACTCATCGGCGTTGTGGCAACTCTCTACCAGCCTGATGTGCTTTACCGCGTGCGCGTGACCGTGCTCAGCCCCGAAAATGTCCCCATCGAAGACGCCAAAGTCTGGTCATCGTTTGGCGGCGAGCCGAAGAAAGTTGCGGGCGGCTGGCAGTTTGACATCCCCGACGCGAGCAAACCCAAAGAGGGCCAACTCAGTGTCTTCGCCTCCAAAGACAGCGCGTTCCTTACCGGTAGGGCTGATTTCGCGCTGGGCAACGACTCAAACCCAGCAGTCATCATCAATCTGAGACGTGACGATTCGGCCAGAGTGCGCGGGCAAGTTGTAGGCAAAAAGAACCACGCAATCAGCGGGGCGCGAGTCTTTGTTGTTGGCTATGAGGCTGAAGCCATCGTAACCAAAGAAGGCGGCAACTTTGAATTGCCCGCACATGCTGCGCTCAATCAGCAGGTCTTGTTGCACGCCGAAAAGAAAGGCTATCCAGCCGCGCCGCTCTGGCATCCCGCAGGAAACATGCCTGCTGTCTTAATACTCGAAAGGTAAAGCTTATGTTTGGAGTAATGGCCTCAGTTGTTTGCTGCTTGTCACCTTTTTGCCTTTGTCTTGGCCATTGCTAGAAGAGGGCTATCTCGAACTCTATGTGAACAACGCTGCCGGTAAACGAGTCAGAAACGTGGCCGTCACTTGTCCAGATAAACGTTGTTCGACTGGTGTCAGTGACAGCCGAGGAAAAGCACGGCTCAAGTTGGCTCCTCAGATGAGTTCCGACGATTGGGTTTCACTGCAAATCGTCAGGCGCGCTGGCAGCCCACATTGGGTGCTGCTTAGTCCGTGGGATGACCGGGTGAATGTTCCATCTTTCGCCAACAAAGCCGAAAACATTACGGCCATCGTAGTTGTACTCAAAGGTGACAAAGAAATACTTCGTAGCGGCGTTGCTCTTCGGGCATTAACTGAACGATGTAATGGCAGAGTGCAACCGAAAGCAGGTCAGCAGATTACCGATGAAGAACGTCAACTTGCACGCAAAGCACAGGCAGAGGCAGTCGGATTAACGCCGGAAGAATTAGACCAAGCAATACGTGAGTGGGGAAGAAGAGCAAAAGACCCTTATGAGCGAGGGTTAGTCGAACTCTATGAAAAAAACTATTCGAAGGCAGAAGAGTTACTCAAAGAATCTCAGGCGATACGAAAAGAGACTTTTCAAAAGGCAAAAGCGGAGCTTGCAAACACCACGACTTTTCTTGGTCAGTCTCTTTACCTACAAGGCAAGTTTAGTGAGGCGGTCGTAGCGTTTCGGGAGGTTACTGTGTTGAAAGGCGACGACCTACTGCCTCTTATTTGGCTTGGGTCAGGCTTACTTGCTATGGATGAAAACTCTGAAGCTGAGCAAGTTTTCAAACGAGCATTGATTAACTCAGAGCGAGCGTTTGGGACAGATGCTCCAGTTGCGGCTCCTATTCTCGCCTCGTTGACCGTACTCTCCACACTTCAGGGGAAATACGACGAAGCTAAAAAGTATTCGGAAAAAGCGGGGGCGATTGTAGGGAAATTCAGTGGCCAAGAGAATATTTTTGCTTTTCTCAACAAAATAGCTAATGCAGAGCTAAACAAATCACAAGGAAGGTTTGCTGAAGCCGAGTCGTTTTATAAAGACGCCATTGCCTATACAGAGAAACTTAATGGTAGCGGTGGCACTTTTTCTGCCCCACTTGGACACATTGGTTTGGCAAAACTATACGAATCACAGAAAAAGTATGCTGAAGCAGAGCTACTTTACCAGCGTGCATTTAAGATAATAGAGTCAGTATTTGGTAACACGCATATTTTCGCGGCTAATGCGTTAGAGTCATTAGGGCTGGTATATGAAGAGCAAAAGCGCTATGAGGAAGCAGAAGCGCATTATCAACTTTCGCTTGCCATCGAAGAAAAAGCACTAGGAACTGAGCATCCAACTGTGGCTATAACACTCAGTAACATTGCCCTTTTTTATTATGAGCAAGGAAAATATGCCGAGGCCGAGCCTCTCTACAAACGTGCGCTCGAAATCAGAGAGAAGGTTTTTGGGAAAGACCACCCAGACACCTCTCGTACCATAAACAATTTGGCACGACTGTACCGAGCGCAAGAACGATATGTGGAAGCCGAAACGCACTTTATGCGCGCAATTGAAATTCGTGAGAAGGCACTTGGCAAAGAACATCCAGATACCGTAACCAGTCTCAGTGGCCTAGCATTGCTCTACAAAGCACAAGAGCGGTACAACGAGGCTGAGCTTCTCTACAGGCGTATCCTAGAAATTCGAGAGAAATCACCCGGTAAAGAGCACCCTGATACCGCTAGCACACTTAACAACCTAGCCGAACTCTATTATGCGCAAGGGGAATACGCAGAGGCGGAACCGCTCTACAAGCGCGCTCTCGGCATCCGTGAGAAGGTGTTTGGCAAGGAGCCTCTGAATGTGGCTATAACGTTGGAGAATTATGCCGCTTTGTTACGCAAAATGAATCGTGGTGATGAAGCGGCGAAACTAGAAGCTCGCGCCAGGGAGATTCGAGCGAAAGCAAAATGATGAGAGGTTAAAGATATGTGCGGAGCTTTTCAGTTCAGCTTTTTATTGATGCTCTCTTTCTTGCATCCGCACAGCCCTGCTCTCGAAGAGGGCTATCTCGTCCTGTTTGTCACCAACACCAAAGAAGAGCCAGTCAGCAATATCGCTATCACCTGCAAAGGGGATTGCTCAGAGGCGCTTGCGATTCGAGGCCGAGTGCGTCTGAAACTGCCCGCTCAAACACGCCCCGGCGAGTGGGTCACGCTTCAAATTGCCAAACGCTCCGGCGGTTTGGACTGGGTACTCATCAGCCCCTGGCATAGTCGTACGATTGTCCCTCTCTTCGACAACAAAGCAGACAACGCCGTCCCTGTTGTCGTGGCGCGCAGAGGCGACAAGCAAATGTTGACCAGCGGCAAAGCTCTGGAAGCAATTACCGCAAGAATTCTCAACGAGGTTAACCAAAATCGGGAGATTTCCGATAAAGAGCGCAAGCTTGTGCTGATTCATCAAGCCGAGGCCGTAGGGTTGACGCCCGAAGAAGTAGACCGCGCGATACGTGAGCGGGCGAGTAAAGCGAGAGACCCTTATCAGCGAGCGCTGGCAGCTTTGTATGAGAAGAACTTTCCGAAAGCTACCGAGTTATTGACACAATCGTATGAGATGCGGAAAGAAACGGCGCAAAAAGCCAACACCGAGTATGCAGATGCCGCTTTCTTTCTCGGTCAGTCCCTGTATCAACAAGGCAAATACAGTACAGCCGTAGACAAGTTTCAAGAGGTTATTGCGCTCAGAAAAGATGATTCCGATGTTTTGAACTGGCTTGGATTGAGCTTGCATCAAGGTGGCCGGTATGCCGAGGCTGAGTTGGCCTACCAGCACGCGCTCGTCATTAACGAGAAGACCAGCGGCAAAGAGCATCCTGATACGGCGACTAGCCTGAACAATCTGGCCGGGCTCTACAATTCGCAGGGGCGGTACGCCGAAGCCGAGCCGCTCGTAAAGCGCGCGCTCGCCATCAGAGAGAAAACGCTAGGCAAGGAGTACGCTGGAACGGCACGGAGCCTGAACAATCTGGCAGCGATCTATTACTCGCAGGGACGGTACGCCGAGGCCGAGCCGCTCTTTAAGCGAGCACTCGCCATCCACGAGAAACTACTCGGCGAAGACCCTGAAACGGCGCTGAGCCTGAACAATCTGGCAGGGCTTTACAGCTTGCAGGGACGGTACGCCGAGGCCGAGCCGCTCTTCAAGCGCGCTCTCGACATCTACGAGAAAGTGCTCGGCAAGGAGCACCCTTTTACAGCGAACAGCCTGAACAATCTGGCAGGGCTCTATTACTCACAGGGGCGGTACGCCGAAGCCGAGCCGCTCTTCAAGCGCGCGCTCGAAATTAATGAGACCACTCTTGGCAAGCAGCATCCGAAGACGGCCATTAGCCTAAACAATCTGGCTGACATCTATACATCGCAGGGACGGTACGCCGAAGCCGAGCCGCTCTTTAAGCGCGTTATTGAAATCTTTCAAAAGACACTCGGCGAAGAGCACCCCGATACAGCGACCAGCCTGAACAATCTGTCAAGGATCTATTACTTACAGGGGCGTTACGCCGAAGCTGAACCGCTCGTAAGGCATGCACTCGCCATCAGAGAGAAGGTGCTTGGTAAGCACCCTGACACGGCAAACAGCCTTAACAATGTGGCAAAGCTCTGTTATTCGCTAGGAAGGTATTCTGAAGCCGAGCCGCTCTACCAACGTTCTCTCATCATGTTCGAGGAAACACTTGGGAAAGAGCATCCAATTTTAGTCGCCACGTTAGAGAACTATGCTGCCTTGCTGCGTAAGATGAATCGTGCAGATGAAGCGGCGAAGCTGGAGGCTCGCGCCAGACAGATTCGTCTGAGTACAACTCTACAAAGGTTGACTTGGCATATCACTATTCCTTTTCCACTTGCTGCAAGGCGAAATTAGTCAGAACGTGACGCTCGTCTTTGCGGGGCAGGAGCTTTACCGCAACGGCAAGGTAGGGCCATACCTGCTGAAGAATCTGCGCATCATGGTGGCGACGGCGGAGGGTGTCATCGAAGTGCGCGGCAACGGACAAGCCACCGTCGTCGTCATCAACGCAGGCAAGACGGCGACGGTGAAAGTTTACGTGTCGTCAACCGGCGTACCCAATAGCGCCATCGCCAATGTCTCAGCGGCGAATTACACCAACATTGTCTTTGCGCCCGAAGAGATCGTTTCCGTCTTCGGCACCAGTCTGGCGACAGCGACGCAAGCCGCTACGACAATGCCGCTGCCGACCTCGTTGGCCGGAACAACGGTCAAAGTCACCGACAGCACCGGCACCGAACGGCTCGCGCCACTCTTCTTTGTCTCGCCGACGCAGATCAACTACCAGATTCCGCCCGGCACTGCGCCCGGTGCGGCGATGGTCAGAATTGACCGGCCCAATGATTTCCCCTCGCTGGAAACCTTGCTGATTGATGCGACTGCGCCCGGCCTCTTCACCGCCAATGCCAGCGGGCAAGGACTGGCTGCTGCGGTTGCCTTACGTGTGAAAGCTAATGGCGTGCAGAGCTTTGAACCGATAGCCCGGTTCGATCCTTTGCAGAACAGGTTTGTTGCCGTGCCGCTTGATCTTGGCCCGGCGGGCGAGCAGGTCTTTCTGATCTTGTACGGCACGGGCATCCGCTTCCGTAGCGCGTTGTCTGCCGTGACGGCCAAGCTTGGCGGCGTGGATGCGGCAAGCAGCTTTGCCGGAGCGCAAGGAAGCTTGATTGGAGTGGATCAGATCAACGTGCAGATTCCACGCAGTCTGCTTGGGCGCGGTGAGGTGGATGTCGCGTTGACGGTGGATGGGAAGACGGCGAATACGGTGCGGGTCAGCATCCGCTAAACGTCACGAGCCGCAGCCAGTTTTGCTTACAAACCGGCTGCGGCTTGGTACCACGGGTTATCGTAAAGCAGCACAAACTGCCTACACGTCGAGGTTCTTCACATCCAGCGCATTGTCCTCGATAAACCGGCGGCGCGGTTCCACCTGATCGCCCATCAGGATGGTGAAGATTTGATCGGTCTCGACCGCATCGTCAATCCGCACCTGCAAGAGCGTGCGCTTCTCCGGGTCCATCGTCGTTTCCCAAAGCTGTTCGGGATTCATTTCGCCCAGGCCCTTGTAGCGTTGGATGTGCAAATCTTTCTTCGCCGCCGCGAGCACGTGATTGAGCAGGTCGTCGCGCGAGCCGACTTCGGTTTCGGTCGCGCCCTCCTTGATGACGAAAGGCGGCTGATGCAGTTGCGCCAGTTGCTTGTAAAGCTCGACCGAACGCTGGAATTCGACCAGTGTCGCCAGGTCCCAATTGATCTGCGCGGTCGTGGTGGAGTTCTCGAACCTGATCTCGATGCTCGACAGCCCGTGCTCTTCGTCCGAGGTCAACTCGGTCTCAAACCCGGCCTCGGCAATCGCGGCCTCGACCCGGCCCAGCATCTCTTCCGACGCGAAGACGTCGTGCAGCTTGCGCCGTTCCTGCATCAGCCCGCCCTTGCCGCTCATCACTTCGAGCATGGCGTCCACGATGCGCCGGTCGTGCAGCCGCCGCGCGAGCTTTTGGTAATAGCCGCTGAACTCGACCATCTTTTCGAGCAGCGCCGTCAGGTCTTTGCCTTCGATGGTCTCGCCCGTTTGTTTGATCGTGACGCGCACGTCTTCGGTCGCCTTGCGCATCAGGTAGCGGTTCATCTCGCGGTCGTCTTTGATGTAGCGCTCGGTCTTGCCCTTCTTGATTTTGTAGAGCGGCGGTTGCGCGATGTAAACGTAGCCGCGCGTCTCGGTCTGCTTCTCGCCGTTCTCGTCCACCGTCTCGACCTTGTGTTCCAGCAGTTGCGGCATCTGGCGGTAGAAGAAGGTGAGCAGCAGCGTGCGGATGTGACTGCCGTCTACGTCCGCGTCGGTGTTGTGACAACAAAGGCCGCCCATCCCGGCGATAAAATTCTCGTCGTCGGCGACCGAGAAATCATAAACGTACCCATTGCTCGCCGGTGTCGCCGTGATGGATTCAATGGGCAACGCCAGCAAATCACCAGCCAGCGGCGTGAAGCGGCGATTGATGGAAGGCCAAGTGCTGGCGAGTCTGGTTTCCACACTCGGCGCGCCAGCGTGACCCTGCCAAACCGTCCGCAAGCGGGCCAGGTCTTCGCGCGCCGCCACCGTCAGCATGTAATGACGATGCCTCGTTATGCAGGCTTGTCCGCGAATCAGGCGCGTGACGCCGTCCGGCTCGCGTTCGGACAGCGAGGCGATGACGCCGAAAGAACTGAGCAGGTATTGCAACCCGCTGGCAATGTCGCGCGAAGAAGTCGAAAAGACCACGCGGCCATCCGTCACCGTCCCATCGCCCAGCAAAAAGCCGCGCAGGAAGGCCAGCCGCAACGGCTCCGCGACATTGAACACCAAGTCGGGCACGCGCTTCGTCACCGAGTCCACGCCGTCAAACCCAAAGACGTGTTGCCAGACGAGCGCGGCCACGCGATTGACCAGTTTCAATTCACCGGCGCGCTCCGGCGAAGCGTAACTTTGCGGCGCCAAGCCGAAGACCGCCGTCATCGCGGCTTTGAATTCGGCCTCGAACCGCTGATTGCTTGCGCCAATCGTCAGACGCACGCCGCCCCGGTCGGAACACGAGCCTTCGGCCAGATAAAAGCCGAGCAACGTCAGCAACTCCGGCGTCACGTCGAGGTAACGCGCCAGGCCTTTTTGCCGGTAATGCTCCGGCGTCAATTCAACGTCGGTGCGCCCGGCGAACCATTCCACATCCGCCGCCGTCAGGTCGGCCAAACGCACGTAAGACCGCACCCGATTGCGCGGCGCGCCGCGATACTGCTCTTGCCAGCTTCGTTCCAAACGGCTGGGGCCGACCACGACGCGCGGCAACAGCGTTTCGACTTCGGCGCCGATGGCGCGGGCATAACTTTGCAGGTGCGCCAGCGTGGGACGTGAGGCGCCCTTTTCCCAGGCGTAAAACGTCACGGGCTGGCGAATGCCGACCGCCGCGCACAGGGCTTGATTGCTGATGCCTGTCGCACGTCGCAACGCCGCCAATTCGGCCCGTACTTCGGCAGGCAAGTCCACACGCGGCGCGGTCAGTTCCGGTTGCTCAGCGTATTCGCCGCGCACACGATCTTTGTACCAACCTTCCACCGCCGACCCGCGCAACCAAATCTGGCGCGCGGCTTCCGGTACGGCGTGCAACGCGGGCAAGAGGTCAATGCGGCGCGGCGCGTCGTCAGGCAGGCGCAAGGTACGCGGCGCGACCAATTGATCGCCGACCTGCAAGGCATCGCCGCGTTTGAGTTTGATTTCGCCGCCTTCATGCACAAACACGCTGTGGCTGGCCGTCACGCGCACCGAGCGTCCATACGTCGTGCGGACTTCGTAAAGCGGCTCGTCCAGCGGATGGCGAATCACGCTGCGAATCGGGCGGAAGCGCACTTGCTGATCCTGCAAGCCGAAACACAAGACCTCGCCCAATTCATCATCCGTGCGTTTGTCCCAGGCCGCGCCGGGCGTGGTGTGCCTCGCGAGCGCCGCATCAATAAACTCGCCGATGCGCGTCAGCCGCACCCCGCGCGCATCCCGCACGAAGACGTGCTCCGCCGCATCCACGCTCATCAGAATGATCTTGTGGTAACGCAGGTTATTCACGTTGAAATCATCCTTGCCGATGCCGGTGCCGAGCGCGGTGATGAGCGCCTTGATCTCGCCGTGGCCGAGCATCTTGTCGAAACGCGCGCGTTCGACGTTCAGGATTTTGCCTTTGAGCGGCAGGATAGCTTGCGTTTTGCGGTCGCGGCCTTGCTTGGCTGAGCCGCCGGCGGAATCTCCTTCGACGATATAGATCTCGCACTGTGCCGGGTCCTTCTCCGCGCAATCGGCCAGCTTGCCGGGCAGGCCGCTGCCGCTGAGCGCGCCTTTGCGCACGATCTCGCGGGCCTTGCGGGCGGCTTCGCGTCCGCGCGCCGCTTCGACCGCTTTGCCGACGATGGCTTTGGCGACCGAAGGATGCTCTTCAAAATACTGGCTCAGCTTTTCGTAGATGAACGAGTCCACCGGCCCTTTGACATCCGAATTGAGCTTGCCTTTGGTCTGCCCCTCGAACTGCGGTTGCGGGATTTTGACGGAGATGACGGCGACCAAGCCTTCGCGCACGTCGTCGCCGGTCAGGCTGCCCTTGAAATCTTTCAGGATGTTCGCGGTCGTGGCGTAACGGCTGATAGCTTTCGACAGCGCCGAGCGGAAGCCCGACAGGTGCGTGCCGCCGTCCACGGTGTTGATGTTGTTGGCGAAGGCGAAGACCTTTTCGTCGTAAGCGTCGTTGTATTGAATTGCCACCTCGACGGTCAGGTCGTCGCCGTTTTCGCCCGTCGGCGTGCGCTCGAAATAGAGCGGCTTGGCGTGCAGCACGGTCTTGTTCTTGTTCAGGTGCGCTACGAATTCGGCGATGCCGCCTTCGTAAAGGAACTCGTGCTTCTTCTCTTCCTCGGTGCGCTCGTCGGTGATCGTGATGCGGATGCCTTTGTTGAGAAAGGCCTTTTCACGCAGCCGTTCAGAGAGCCGGTCAAAGCTGTATTCGGTCGTCGTGAAAATTTCCGGGTCGGGTTTGAAAGTGATCTTGGTGCCGGTCTTCGTGGTCTTGCCGGTTTTGATCAAATCTTCTGATTTGATCCCTTGCCTGAACTCCATCTCGTAAACCGCGCCCTGCCGGCGAATCTCCATCCGCAGCCATTCCGAAAGGAAGTTCACGCACGAGGCGCCGACGCCGTGCAAGCCGCCGGAGACCTTGTAGGCATTGCTGTCGAATTTGCCGCCCGCGTGCAACAGGGTCATCACGACTTCGGCGGCGGGTTTCTTTTCGCTCGCCATGACATCCACCGGGATGCCACGCCCGTTGTCTTCGACCGCGATCGAGTTGTCGAGATGGATCGTCACGTTGATCGTGTCGCAATAACCGGCCAAGGCTTCGTCCACCGAATTGTCCACGATCTCGTAAACCAGATGATGCAGGCCGATATCGCCGTTCGAGCCGATATACATCGCCGGGCGTAAGCGCACGGCTTCGCGGCCTTCGAGCACGGTGATCGAATCGGCGCCGTAGCCGTCCGCGCCCTGTTGTTGCTTCTCTTGCTCAGTCATTTCTGCTTTCTTCTCTTTTGCTTTCATATCTTTTTTGTCGAAGGGTTAGGACAAGTTTTAAGTAAGCCGGGCGTCACACGTCCGGCGTGTCAATGACGGTTAGAACGGCGCGCGATGTCTGTCATCAGCATCAGTGTCATCTGGTGGCGCAACGTTCACCGCCGTTTCTGCTTGTCGCAACCAATCCAACGAATCAGTGTCTGGCGAACCAGTGTCTGGGAGGGCAGGCGTGCTGACCGGCTGGGCGTCTGGCGCCTGCATGGAAGGCGCTTGCCTGGGGAGCGCAGGGTGCGCAAGCGCCGGTTCCGTTTCGGTCTGGCCCAAATCCCGATTTATTTCTTTGTCTTCAGTAACTTGCCCGGCGACAACCAAATGCGTCCGGGCGCGTGTGCGATAGCGTTCGGCAATCGAATGCTTCGAGGTCGCAACGAGCGTTTGGGCTTTGCCTTCCAGGTAATCCAGCAAAATCCCGATCCGCTCCCGATCCAGTTCCGCGTCTATGTCATCTATCAGAAAAAGTGGGTATTCTTCAAACACCGTATGGTACACGCTCATCTGCGCTAGATCAAGAATGAGCAGGGCGCTGCGTTGCTGCCCCGAACTGCCATATTTTGCAAGCTCATAGCCGTCAAACAGCACCTCCAAATCATCGCGGTGCGGGCCCACCAACGAGTAGCCGATGCCGATCTCATTTTTCAGCCGCAACTGCAATCGTTCGCGGAACAATGTAGCATACGCGCCCAAGTCGCCTTTGCCTTCCAGCGCCGAGCGATAGCGGATCGTGATCTGTTCGTGCTGAAATAATTCGGGCTTCAACTGCGCCTGCAACTTCTCGACGTAACCCAGCCGCAGCCCATGAATTTCAGTGCCCAACTCGACCAACTGATCATTCCACGGCTGCAGCAAGTCGAAATAGCGCGCCGGGTCTTCGGCCTGCGCCGCCTCGCGCAGCAAGGCATTTTTCTGCTTCAGCACGCGGCCATATTCGCTGAGCGTACCCAGATACGACGGCAGCGTCCCAACCAATCCGCGATCCAGAAAACGCCGCCGGGCTTCGGGCGCGCCGCGCACGATTTCCAGTTCTTCGGCGGTAAAGGCAATCGCGTCCAGATTGCCCAGATAGCGCGTCACGGCTTCGCGCTTGCCATTGATAAAGGATTGCTTGACTGAGTCGGTGATGAGCAGTTGCAGGTCTTTGGTCAAATTGCCGCGCGCCACGGTGCCGCGCAGGATGGCTTCGGTCATGCCGTGCTGAATGGCTTCTTTCGGATACTTCGTGCGAAACGATTTGGTCGTGGCGAGCAGATAGACGGCTTCCAGCCAGGAGCTTTTCCCTTGCGCGTTCTGACCGTAAATCACGTTGAGACCGGGGGCGAATTCGATTGCGCCGGTGAGATTGCGAAAGTGGAAGGATTCGAGGCGTTGAAGGTGCATTGCGGGCAGCGGTCGGTCAGATGATTTCGTGCAACACGGTCACGTTCAGCCCCGGCACACGGCGGAATGCGCCATCATTCGTGATGAATTGCGCGCAACCTACGGCCAGCGCGGTAGCAGCGTGAATTGCATCTGGTGTTTTGAGTTTGGTGCTGGCCCGCAACTCCGCTGCCGCTCGCAAAATGGCCGTATCAATTGGCAACAACCGCAAATCAGAGCCAATCAGCGCTTGCTCATAAGCCGCAATCAAGTAGCTGTCGTTCTGTCTAATTGGCACAACCAGCACTTCAAGCAAGGTCAACTCACTGCTGACGACCTCCAATGAACCAACCTCCAGAGCATCCCAGAGCGGATCCACCAGCGCCGCAAATTGCGGGTTTTTCTCGACGCTGTAAATGATTGGCGCGGTGTCAACATAGACCACGCCCGTGGCCGGCAGTATCAGCGTTCCCATGAATCCCGCTCCTCGCGCAAATAGGCATCCACTTCCGCCGCAGTTTTGAAAATTCTACCGCCCGGAAGCTCATTCAAAATTTCGCGCATGGAACGGCGCGGTGACGTCCCAGCATGATGCGAACGATGTTTTTGTGTCATGCCATTCAGAATCAACGAGGCTAAACACAATTGCTCTTCGGACGGCAACTGGCTCACTGCCGAATTGTAGACATCTTGTACACTTTGCATATTTCCTCCTCAACATGCCGGATTCTAGCACAGCCCTGCTTTCACTCCACTGCCATTGCCAACTTGACAGTGCGAAAGCAAGTAGCGTAAAGCCACCCTGCAATTGTTCCCTTGCGGCCTCTTGTCAGGCCGGATCAACCATCTTTGTTTTATGGAGAGACTGCATCCTATGTTGAAAACAATCCTGTTCGTCACCAGCAGCGCCATGCTGCTTTGTCTGGCCGCCTGCAATGACAGCGCGCCCAAAGCGCCCGAAACCGCGCCCAGTGCTCCGGCGGCGCCCACACCCAAGCCCGACATCAACTACGGCGCAGGGTTCTCGCCGCTGGAAAGCGCCCCGGATGGCAACACCTGGCGCTGGATGGCTGAGAGCGGCACCATCGAATTGAAAAATCAACGCACCGCGATGCGCCTCAAAATCGCAGGCAAGGTGCCGACCGATGTAATCAGCGCCCCGGTGAAGATCACCATCAAGTTCAATGGCGAAACGCTCGATCAATTCACGGCCACTAAAGACAAAGCGCTACTGGAAAAAGAGTTCGACATCCCCGCCGCCAAACAAAGCAACGGCGAGTATTCGCAACTGACGCTGCAAAGCGACAAATTTTTCGTGCCCAAACTTGTGAACAAAGAATCCACCGATGAACGTAAGCTCAGCTTTTCGCTGACGAAAGTGGAATGGGCGGCGAAATAACGCCGGCGCAAGTTGAAATGCGGGCGCTGAGATTGGTTTTTAACTGGCAGCAAAGGCGGGCTGGGTTTCAAATGAACAGCTCTTCGTCCTGATACACGCGGTCAACCGGCAAGCGGCGGCCTGCCATTAAGACTTCCAGCGCGCGCTGCACACCGGCCATCACATAAGAAAACTCGCGCACCGGTTCGAGCACGCTGTGCTGTACGAGTTCGGTCGCGCGTTCAAATTGGTCGGCGGCGGTGGCGATGGTGTTTTGCACTTTGTCCACTTGCAGGCGTGTGCGTTCGATTTCGCGTTTGGCTATGGCCGTGGAATCGCCCAACAGGTGGCGCACTTCGGCGGCTTCGTCTTTGGCCATCTCGGAGATCGCGGTGATGTGTTGCACGCCTTGCGTCAAATAGCCGGTGGCCTGTTTCAATTCGCCCATCATCCCTTGCGCCAGCTTCAGCAAAGGCTCGGTGTTGGTCATCAAAAACTCAGCCCGCGTTTGCAATTTGGAAGCTTGTTCGACAACCGCCACAACGCGGCGCGCCAGGTAATACAGGCCGACAAACACCCCCACTTGCACGAGCAACAGAACCGCAACTCCGATGGCGGTGACGATCGTCAACGTGTTATCCACTGCGAATACCTCAGTGGTGAGTGGTCAGCGGTCAGCATTGTAATTGACCACTGACCACTGACCGCTTTTTCAACTAAGCGTTATCCTCAAAAGCCGCCTTCGCCTGATCCGACTGCTTGGCTTCCAAATAGCCCTGCTTACCCGCATCCAAGGCGGCCTGGATTTGCGATTTCTGGCGATTGACCAGTTCTTTGCCGCGTTCGGTCAATTCGTTGACCGTGTCCCGGCTGCGCGCATTCAAATCGGTGACAGCCTCGCGGCTGCGGGCGGCCAGTTCGTTGGCGCGTTCGACACCTGTTTGATACAACTCAGTGGCGCGCTCGTTCAATTCACGCGTGGTATCACGCGCCTGATCCAGACTGCGTTTGGTAGCGTCGGCCAAATCGGCGCGCAATTCGCTGCCTGGTTTGGGCGCGAAGAGCAACGCCGTAACGGCGCCGATACCGGCTCCGATCAAGAAATAGACCAACTTGTCGCCGCCATTGTTTTCGTTTGCCATCGTTATTTCCTCCTAAATGACCTCGAAGAATGATCCTGCTAAAGGTGCTGCTGAAATTTCCCGGCCACACGGAGGGGAAACCGGCTCAGAAACCGTAGCACCATCACTGATAGGCTTGTAAATCAAGCATCATTAGACCAGCCGGACTATAGCATCCCAGTTGATGCGCAGCAAGATTTTGCGAATTGACGCCCTTGCGAAGGCGCAAACTCTGAAGCTAGAATGCCCGCGCACTCAAACGGCAAGCATTTCACGTACGTTTTATTCATTGAAGGAGACGCTTATGTTAGGTTTAGGTCCAACCGAAATGATTATCCTGCTGGTGATCGTTCTGATCCTCTTCGGCGGCAGCCGCCTGCCCGGTCTGATGAAAGGCATGGGTGAAGGCATTCGCGGCTTCAAACAGGGCATACACGAAGAACCCGACGACAAGAAACCCGAATTGCCCAAGTAGTTTTCCCAACTGCTGAACCGGCGCCACGAAATCCACTGAGCGGAGACTCATCGTTCGTCACAATCCATTGGCGATGCGTACTCCGCTCAAGCTGTTTTAACGCCTCTTTTCCCGCAACGCCCGTCCGCGTTGCCGCGCCACCGCCATGGCCCGCAAACGCTTCAACAACGCGCATCGCCACGCCCCTGGCTCTGAACGCTCTTACCACGCCTATCAATTCGACGTGCCTTTGCAAACGACCTCGCGCACGGAGTTGGTGCGCCTGATTCGCGGCGGCGAAGACACCTATCTCGAATTAAAAGTCCGCTTCAGCAACGCCGAAAAGATCACCGCCGAGATCATCGCGCTCGCCAACACCGACGGCGGCGCGATCATCTTCGGCGTCAATGACCAATTGCGCATCGAGGGCGTAGACGATGTCGAAGACGTTGAAGAAAAGCTGCGCGAGATTTGCGCCACCCAAATCCAGCCGCCCGTTTTCCCCTACTTAAACAAAGTCGCCTTTGACAGCGGACGCCGCATCGTCGTGTTGGAAGTGGACGCGCACAACCGTCCGCACCGCACGCTGGACGACAAGTTCTATCTGCGCGAAGGCGCCATCAAACGCGAAACGACGCGCGAGGAACTCGCCCGCATCTACGGCGAAACGCACCCGGCGCGCTTCGAACACGCGCTCGTCTTTCAAGCCGAACTCGAAAAGGACATTGATGAATCGCTGTTCTGGAGCTATGTGCGCGGCGTCAATCCGGGTTACTGGGGCGAATCCACAAAAGGCTTTCCAACTGAATCGGTGCTGCGCGACATGGGCCTGGCAATCAAATTCGGTGAAGTCCTATTGCCAACCATCGGCGGATTGCTGCTCTTCGGCTTGAATGAGCGCGTCGCCAAATTATTGCCGCAAGCCAGCCTGCAACTCACGCGCATCGGCGGCCTGGACGCCAACGCGCCCATCGTCGAGCGCGTACAGTTGCACGGCAATCTGTTGCGCCAATACGACGGCGCGCTGCATTTTCTGAGACGCTACGTTGACCTCTGGGACGCTAAACCCTCGCGCAAAACGCTGGAAAGCCACGATGGCTTTTTGTCTGGCCGCGCCAACTATCACCGCGCCGCCATTCACGAAGCGCTGGCGAACCTGCTGATACATCGCGCCTGGCAAATGCGTGACCGCCACGCGCGCATCACGATCTATGACGACAGCCTGGAATTCATCAACCCGGCCAATCAACTCGAACTGCCGCTGATCTCGTTGCGTTACGGCATCACCAACACGCCCAACGCCCGGCTGAAAGCGGTCTTTACCAACGAACATTATGGCGCCGCACTCGCGCCCGGCGGCTTGCCGATGCTGTTCGCCCACAGCACCGACTTCGCGCGCCGCACACCCGAAGGGCCGACTATCAACAACAACGAATTCCGGTTGAAAATTTATGGCCTGCGTTGACGGCTTCCCCAATCTCAAATCCCAAATCCTAAATCTCAAATTGCTTGCGCTCTTGCTCCTGCTCTTTTCATTCGCCCACGCGCAAACGCCAAACCAGCCAATCAACCTCAACACCGCCACCGCCGCCCAACTCGAAACGCTGCCCGGCATTGGCCCCGGCCTGGCCAGCCGCATTCTGGAATACCGCCGCAAACACGGCCCCTTCAAACGCGCGCAAGACCTGATCATCGTGCGCGGCATGAGCGCCAAACGCTACCGCCTGCTGGCGGCCTTGGTGCGCGTTTAACCAGCCGCGCCAGCACGCAACAACATTCAAAGCCGCGTAAACCGCCTGCTGTTATTGACTCAAATCCGCGCTGGGTCTTGTAGCTGGACACTCCCCCGCGCCGTATGGCAGAATCCGGCTTCCTTCGACATCAATCACATCAATCAAATCAATTCAGGAGTTACCAGTATCAATGAGCGAACAAACGACGGAGACCGCGCCCGCAGCAACAGAGGCGCATCAGGACGAAATCTCGTATCACGCGGTCGAAAAGAGCGGCAAGATCACCGCGATTTGGGAAATGCGCGGACGCAAACACGTGCGCACCATTGACCCGCGCAGCGCCGAAGGCCGCCACCTGCTCGGCCACACCGATCAGCCGCACGCTGAAGCCGCCCATGCATAAGTAGACAGTAGCCAGTAGTCGGCCAAACCACCCAACGACTACCGGCTACCGGCAACCCGCCTTGCAAATCACACGCGTCGAACTCAAGCAGATCAAGAACCACACCGAGTCTGAGTTCTCTTTTCAGCCAGGCGTCATCGCCATTTGCGGCCCCAACGGCGCGGGCAAGACGACCATCCTGGAAGCCATCGCCTGGGCGCTCTTCGATCACCTAGATTACAAGCGCGACGATTTCGTCAAACGCGGCGCCAAAAAAGGCCAGGTCGTCGTCAGCTTCATTTCGGACAAAGACGGGCGCGAATACACCGTCACGCGCGACACGGGCGGCGGCTATTACGTTTACGATCCCGACACCAAAACGCGGCTCGTCGAACAAAAAAACCAGGTCGTCAAATGGCTGCGCGAACACCTCGGCGTGGATGAAAACACCGACCTGTCCGCGCTTTTCAAAACCACCATCGGCGTACCGCAGGGCACCTTCACCTATGACTTTACCCTCGCACCCGGCCCGCGCAAGGGCGTCTTCGATCAAATCCTCAAGGTCGAAGAGTACAAGCACGCCTCCGACCAGTTGCGCGAGACGCTCAAACACATTGATGGCCGCATCAACGAGGCCGACCGCAAGCTGGCCGCAGCCGAAGGCGAGTTGAAGGCTTACGACGAAACCAAGCGCCAGCACGACGCGACCGCCGCGCAGTTGCAGCAGCACGAACACGATCACGCCGCCGCGCAAACCGCGCGCAATGCCGCCGCGCAAACCGCCATGCAACTGGATGCGCTGAAGCAGCAGATTGAAACGCAACGCAGCGCGCTGGAAAGTTTGCGCATCAAGCTGGACGTGCGGCGCGGTTCGCTGGCAACCGCGCGCGAATCGTTGGAACAAGCCCGCACCGCCGCCCAGATCGTCGTGGCCGCGCAAGCCGGTCACGACAACTATCAAGCGGCCACGGCCAAGCTCGGCGAACTGGAACGCCAACGGCTCACACGCGATGAACTGCGCGGCAAGCTGGCCGCCACCGAACGCGAGCAGTTTGAAGTGCAAGCCCAAGCCGAACGCCAGCGCGAACGCTTAAGCGAGATCGCTGACGCGCGTGTTGAACTGGCCTCGCTGGCGGACAAGGTGGCCGCGCAAGCGCATTTTGAAAACACCTTGGCGGGCCTGCGCGAAAGCCGTGGTGAATTGCAGGGCCTGGAACACGCGCGGCGCGCGCTCGACAAAGATTTAGAGCAGATGCGGCAGCGCTATTCGCTGCTCTCGCGCGAGATCGAAAAGGCCGAAGCCTTGCGCGTACAAGCTGAGCAGGTGGCCGCGCTGGATGAGCGGCGCGCGCAACTCGACGCCGAACTCGCGCGGCAGGAACTGGCGCTCAAGAGCAGCCAGATGCAGCGCGCTTATCTAGACAAAGCGCGGCAGGAACAGACGCGCTTGCAACGCGAGTTAGAACAGAATGGCCGTGAATTGGCACGCCTGGAACCGTTGTTGGCACAAGCGGCGCGCTTGCCCGAAAGCGAGACGCAACAGCAAACAGAGACCGAACAACTGGCACACCTGCGCGCCGAAGTCAGCCGCGACGAAGACATGATTGTCAGCCTCGCCAGCGGCGGCATCTGCCCCTTGCTGACCGAAAAGTGCCTGAACCTGAAACCCGGCGAATCCATCGAAGCGCGCTTTCGCACCGGCCTGACTGAGCGACGCGAACAAATCAAAACTTTGCAAGGCAGTTTGAAAACACTGGCCGCCGCAGTGAAACAGTCCCGCGCCGCCGCCGCCGAAACAGCGCAATTGCCGCGCTTGCGCGAAGCCGCCGAACGCTTCACCCGCGAATTGGCTGCGCAACAGGAACAGGTCGCCAAGCTGGAAAACGAATTGGCGCAAGCCGGAACCGTCAGCGAGGCCGAGTTGCAGCAAAGCAAAGCCGAGCGCGCCGTGTTTGAACAGGAGCTACGCGCCGCACGTGAGGCCGAGCGCGTATTCAATCAAGCCGAAGGGATGCGCGGCGAGTTGGCCGAACTGAGCGCCTATGGCAAGACGCGCAAAGTCGAAGCCGACACTTTGCAACAACGGCTGACCGCGCTCGGCAACATCGAAACGCAACTCGCCGCCGCCGAAAGCAGTTTGCAATCGCTGGGCGATCCGCGCGGGCGCACGAATGCCTTGCAACGCGTGATCGAACGCGAGGCCGAATGGCAGCAAGGCATCGCGCTGGCCGAACAGAAAGTGGCCGAGATTCGCGCCGGGCAGCAGCACCTCAACGAAGAGCTGCAACTGTTCGCCGCGCTGGATGTGCAACTGGCCGAAGTGAACGTCACGCGCGCTGGCAGCGAGCGCGACTACCACGCCTATTTGTCGAACCTGAAGATCGCCGAGACGCTGCCGACACACGAGACAGAAGTCGCAGCCAGCGCGGCGGAGATTGCCACCGCTGAAACGTCACTCGCGGCCACACAAACAGAATTGACGCGGTTGGAAGCGCAGTATCAAGCTGATGCGCATCGCAACGCGTTACGTGAATTCGAGCAATGGCGCGAAC
>JAYUCP010000194.1:0-13028 GCA_043740245.1 Acidobacteriota bacterium
CGTGCTCAAACGCGGGGAAGTGTGGTTGGCCGAACGCACGGTCAGCACGCACGCTCCGACAGTTCGCGTGCTGACGCCCAACGGCGGCGAATTGGCGGGCACGCAAGCTTTCATAAGCTGGGAAGCGAGCGATGCCGATGGCGACGCGCTCACCTACACTGTGCTTTACAACGACGGCACTGATGCGCTGTGGTGGCCGATTGCAACCGGCGTCACGGCGAACGCCATCACGGTTGACACTTCGCTCTGGCCCGGCGCGGCGCTGGGCCGCGTGAAAGTCAGCGCGACGGACGGCGTGCATAGCAGCGAGGCCGTGTCGGACGCGCTGAGCGTGCCGCAGAAAAACCCTTTGGTCGCCATTCTCAACAGCGCGGCGGGCCAATTGACGGGCGTTGCTTACGATCCGCAAGAGGGCTTGCTGCCGGCCGCTCGCTTAACCTGGACTTCGGATCAGGATGGGCAACTCGAAGCCGGGCGGCAGGTGCGTTTGGAACAACTTTCCAACGGCACGCACGTGCTCACGCTGACCGTGACCAACAGCCAGGGCCGCACGGCCACCGCGCAAGTCACACAACTCGTGCGGCGGACGCCGGACAAGTAAGCGCACCCACGGCGTAGCAACAAAACGGCGGCAGGAAGCGTCGCGCAAGCGCGTGGTTCCTGCCGCCGTTTTTTCGCGTCAGCGTCTCACGCTCAATACGCGCCGGCCGCCGCTATAGGGAAAACACACCAAGATGTCGGGTCGGAGAGCCAACGGTACGGAACCGGGAGCGATAGCGACCGGGTGCCCCCGAGTAGATCTAACGCGGAGTCACCCCAGTCGCTATCGCTCCCGGTTCCGTACCGGCGCATTTCGTGCATCTTGGTGCAGCGCTTCTATAGGGTGCGCGTGAAGATACGCGTGGACGGCGATGTCTGTCCGCCCAGGCCGATCCCCACGCCAAAGTTCGAGGTCACGCAATACAGCCGATTGCCCGCCGCGAAAAGTTGGCTCTGCGTCGGTTCATCCAAGCCCTGGCTGATCGGCAGCCAATCGCTGCCGTCGTCGCGCGAGGTGTAAACGCCGCGTCCATAAGGCGCGAGATAAAGCTTCCCATTCACAACAACGGGCGGCAGCAAGGGCAGCAACGGCGCGGGCAGGCCGATGATTTGGTTGAGCAACGTTTGCGGCGCAGCGCCTGTTTGGTTAGCCGCGAGGGCTTGCCGCAAGGCGCTAAACGAAATAATCGGGACGCTCAGCAAATTGGGGAACGGCGTCGGCACACGTTGCCAGCGCTCGCCCTGATTGGTCGAGCGGAAGAGGCCGAAGGCGCCGTTGGCATAAAGCGTCGTGCCGCCAACCGTCAGGCTGCTGACGGCAAAGACTTGACCGAGGCCGCTGATGGGCACGCCCAGGCCGCTGTTGACCGGCGTCCACGTCGCGCCGTTGTCGGTGGAGCGAAAGACGCCTTCGATTGGTGCGGCCTGTTGCGCGGCGTCCGCTGCAGCTTGGCCATTAGTTTCTGAGGTGTTGAACGCGGCCTCGACTTCCGCCGGGTCGGGCACAGCGGTGGCGAGGATGCCGCCGAGGCGTCCGATGATGCTGGCGAACAAAGTGTCGCCGTTGAAGACCACCGAGGTCACAACGGCGCTGATGACGAAGGGTTGATCACCCGGCGGCCCGGTGAGCGGCAGGTTGCCATTGATCGAAGTCCAGCTTGCGCCCTTATTGGTCGAGAGGAAGAGCGCAAACGGCGTGGCGACGACCAGTTTGTCACCGCGCACCGTGATGCTGTTGATGCTGCGCAGCGCTGGCAAGCCGTTATTGACCGCCGTCCACACGGGCGCGCCGTCCGCGCTGGGCAGGGGGCTGCGGAACATGCCTTGATCCGTGCCGGCAAAGAGCGCGTTGCCGGCGCGCGCCAACACTTGCGGCGTGCCGAGCAAGCTGTTGCGCGCGTCTTTCCAAGTTGCGCCGCCGTCGCTCGAACGCCAGAAACCAGCCGGTGGCGCGGGGCTGCCTAAGACCGGTAATTCATTGGTGACGGCGTAAAGGTCAGCGCCGTCGGCGAACAGGTTGGAGATGAGATCGGTGCGCGGCAGGCGGATGGGCGAATTGACGGGCGTCCACGCGCCTTTTTCAGGATTGTCGGCGACGCGCAAGGTGACCGCTTGTGTTGTGCTCAACGGCGGCGTGCTGTCGTCGCTCACCGTGAAGTTGATCGTGTAGGTTCCCGGCGCGCTGGACACCCAAATCAAGCGGCGTGTGTCGAAGGGTTGGCCGGGAATGGTGATGAAGGTTTGCGACGCGCTGATGCGCGCGCCTTCGGGCAAGCCGGTCGCGGTCAATGTCAATTTTGGCGGCTGGCCGGCGCCCAGCCAATCAGGATCGCTCAGTTGAATTACCAAGTTGGTGAACTGCCCGGTCAGCAGCAAGCGGTCGCCGCTGAAATCAATTTGCGGCGGATCGTTGAGGGGATTGATCGTGAGCGACACCGTCGCCGCGCGGCTGCCGAGCTTGCCGTCATTGGCGCGGAAGCTGAATTGATCCGCGCCGTAAAAATCAGCCTCCGGCGCGTAGACCAGATTCGCGCCCGCGCCGCGCAAATAGCCGTGTTCAGGCCCGCGCACGATGCTGTAAGTCAGCGCGTCGCCATCAGGGTCGCTGCCGCGCAAGGTGAACGCTTTGGTGCTGTCTTCGTCGAGCGTGAGTTGTTGGGCTTCAGCCAGCGGCGGCTGATTGACGTTGGGGATGATGGTCGCGGCGAAGACGCCCGCCGTCGTGCCGGCCCACAAACGATTGCCGCCGTTACCGAGCGCGAGCACGTTTTGATTCGTCAGGCCCGCATTCGCGGCTTGCCAGCGCGCGCCGCCGTCGGTGGAAACCAACACTCCGTCCGCCGCTGTGCCCGCCAACAAGGCGTTGCCATAGGCGTGCAGCGCATTGACGGCGGCTGTGGCCGGGAGGCCGTCAAGCACGCGCGTCCAAGTGACGCCGTTGTCGGTCGAACGGTAAAGCCCATTCGCCGCGCCCGCCAGCCAGGTGGCGCCCGCGTTGAGCAGCGCGCGCACTTCGGCGGTCACGGGGACGCCGCTGTTTTGTTGCGCCCAGATGTTGCCGTTGTCATTCGAGAGATAAAGCCCGTTGGCCGCCGTGCCCGCAATGACGCGCGCGCCATTCGCCGCCAGCGCGTTGACGCGTGGCGCGAACACCTCGCCCGCACGTTGCCAGGGTTCGTAGCAACAGCGCAGACGTACCACCCCGAGATCATCGCCGCCCGCGAAAACATAGGTTGAGTTGACTGCGAAGGCGCGCACGGTTTTGTTGGTTAGCAAGGGGAAGGTCGAGATTGGCGTGCTTATCCAGAGTTGCCCTTGTTCATCGAGCGCTGACCATACGCCTGTGTCGTCCAGGCCCGCCAGCCACGACTCAGAAAAATAAGTCGGTACCGTGGTGGCAATCAAGGCATTCGTGCGCAGTATCCCGGGGCGAAAAACATAGTCGGCCAGCTTCCAATCGTTCCCGCCGTGGCGCGCGTGAAAGATGCCTTCATCCGTCCCGGCCAGCGTGACCAGATCTACCCCCAACAGGCTGTTCACGCGTTTGCCCTCCAACCCGGCGGCGCGCCACGCCAACGGGCTGAGCGGCGGCAACGCCAGCGGGACTTCGAGTTCTTGCGGCGTGAACGTCACGCCTTCGACTTCGATAGCCAGCCGCAAGCGCGTCAAGCCGAGAAAAGTGCGCGGCACTTCGAGATTGATTTGCTCTACGCCCGGCGACACGGCACCGGCGAAGGCGGGCGTGGTTTCATAACCATTCGCCAGCACGCGCACTTGCTCATTCAAATTACCATCGCGGTTCGCATCGGGCGCATTGCGCAAGCCGGTGGCGAAGAGCGTCAAAAAGAGCCGGTCGCCCGGCACGCCGAAATCCAGCGGGCGCGGCACCACCACGCCGTTCACAACCGTGAAGAGCGGTTCATTCGCGCGTGTCCCATCGGCCCGCACGCGCAACACGACGCCGGCCGGCAAGCCTTTGCCAGAACTGTTGGCGGTGAACACGCCCGGCGCGACGGGCGCAAACAGCGGGTTGTCCACAGAGCGCGTGCCATCGCCGGCAAGTACTTCAATCAGCAAGCTACTTTCATAGGTTGTGGAAGGCGACAAGGATTCCGGCAACAGGCAGTTGACCTGTTGCGGCGAGACGAAAAGCAACTGCGCCAACTGCCCATCCACGCGCACCGTCGTGCCGCCCAGACTGATCGGCAATTGCACGCCGGGCTGCTGCGGATCGGTGTCGGTCGCGCTGGCGGTCGTCGTCGCCAGCCGCGCGCCAAACAGCGTGACCAGCGAACCCGGCGCCAAGGGTCCGTCTTTCAAGGTCGCGGCGGAAACAGTGAAAAGAACTTGCGGTTGCGCTTGTGCGCGGGCCTCTGGCGGGTTGAACGAGAATTGCCCCGCGAGCGTCAAAAGCAGCGCCCAGCCGCAGCGGCGCACGCCGCGCGCTAAAAGAGTCAAGAACTGTTGCATCGGAGTTCCTCCAAAAATTTGTCCGAACGAGTGTGCTTAGCTTGATCGTGTCCGCACTGTCAGAACGGGGCTGGTCTGGCCGTGTTGCGCATGCAGTGCGTGCGGTTGTGTGTATCACGCCGCACGCTGAAGCGGGTTCCACCTTAAGAATGTTTTTCGGTAGTGGCTAAATCGAGTGGGACGGCGTGTCAGTAGCCTGCGCGTGAGCAAGGGCTGTCTGCTGCCAGTAAAGCCCTTGCTCACGCGCGGGCTACTGACACATCCCACCTGACTTAACCACTACCTGTTTTTCAGACGCAACAGGTGTCAGCGACACCGGCGGCGCGGCGCGGCCTGGCAAATCGTGTAAACTGGCGCGCGTTATGCGCGAAAATTTTTCACCGGGCCTGCGCATCATTACGATTGCGGGCACGGCTTCCAATACGGGCAAAACGACGCTGGTATGCGAACTGTTGCGTGCGCTCACGCCGCACGAGCCGTGGGAGGCGATCAAACTCACGCGCGGCCATTACCGCTCTTGCGGCAAGGACCCGCACACCTGTTGTGTCAGTTCGCTGCTGGGCGCAGAACCAGTTGTGCGTTCGGGCCGTGCTGAAACCTACGTGACGGGCAAAGACACCGCGCGCTATTGGGAGGCCGGAGCCAGCAATGTGCATTGGGTGATTGCGACGAATGAACAGGTTGAAGCGGGCGTGCGGCAAGCCTTGGCGCGCGTGCAAACGGGGCGTGTGCTGATCGAAGGCACGAGCCTGCTGAAATTCGTTCAGCCGGAATTGGCTTTGCTGGTCGGCGAACTTGAGCAGTCGAAAATCAAAGCGTCCGCGCGCC
The DNA here is from genome assembly GCA_043740245.1 of Acidobacteriota bacterium. Lineage (GTDB taxonomy): Bacteria > Acidobacteriota > Blastocatellia > RBC074 > RBC074 > JACPYM01. The sequence goes on from JAYUCP010000194.1 coordinate 5,338, forward strand.
AGGCTTTGCGCGCAGGCTGGATTGACGCGCTTTATTTGACTGAGCCGGGCGCGTCAAGCACGTTGCCGGTCTTCACGCCGCAAAGCTTCGACGCCCTGGTTGAACGTGTGCGCGCCGCCGTTCAAGCCGGCTGAGCGGCCAGCAGCGCCTCGATGCGTTTTTTCAGCAATTCAAAGTCGAGCGGTTTGGTGACGTAATCGTGCGCGCCCGCCGCCCGCGCCCGCGCCCGCGTCTCGGCGTCGTCGTAAGCCGACACGATGATGATCGGCATTTGCGCCCCTGCCGCGCGCAACTCGCGCACCGCCTGCAAGCCGTCCAACACCGGCAACGACAAATCCATCAGCACCAGCGCGGGCCGTTCGCGCAAGGCAATCTCAACGGCCGCGCGTCCGTCGGCAGCTTCCAGGCACGCAAATCCGGCCAGTTTCAACAAGAGCCGCAGCGCGTGGCGGTTCTCTTCTAAATCTTCGGCAATCAGAATCCGAGTAGGATGTTTCGTCATAGTGCTGCTCCACTACTCTTTCGAGTTCCAGGTTGGCGCGCCGGCGAGAATCCATTCCCGAATCACATTGAGTTGGGCGGCGGTGAGTTTTGCGCCGTCGCGCGGCATCTTCTCACTCTTCACGATGGTGTACAGCAGCGAGGCGTCGGGTTTGCCGGGGACGACGGTGCCCTCTTTGAGCATGGCCGGGTAGTTGAGCCAAAACTTGTCTTTGTCATCGCCCTGATCGTCGTGGCAGTTGGCGCAGCTTGCTTGCAAAATATCAAAAGCCTGTTTGGCCTGCGGGTTTTCTTTTTGCCGGGCAGCGGGTGTGCTGAAAGCAGTCAGGCTCAGGAAACAAAACAAAAGTAACACGATTGATTTTTTGACCAGCATTGTTCTCTCCGTTGACGGGCTAGCGGTCTATTTCGCGGTGTTGAAGCGCGGCGTGAAATTCAAGGTGCGCAGCAGGAAGCCCCACTCATCGGCAATCTCTTCGATCTGCTTCGTTGTCGGTTTGCCCGCGCCGTGCCCTGCTTTGGTTTCAATGCGGATCAGCGTCGCCGCGTCGCCGCCTTGCGCCGCCTGCAAGGCCGCCGCGAATTTGAAGCTGTGCGCGGGTACCACACGGTCATCGTGATCGGCGGTCGTAATCAGGGTCGGCGGATACTTCACGCCCGCTTTCAAATTGTGCAGTGGCGAATACGCGCGCAAGGCCGGGAACTCTGCGGCGTTGTCGGGCGAGCCGTAATCCGAAGTCCAGGCCCAGCCGATGGTGAATTTGTGGAAGCGCAGCATGTCCATCACGCCCACCGCCGGCAGCGCCGCGCCGAACAACTCAGGCCGTTGCGTCAAACACGCGCCCACCAGCAAGCCGCCGTTGCTGCCGCCGTGAATCGCCAGCTTCGGCGTCGCGGTGTACTTGTTCGCAATCAGCCATTCCGCCGCCGCGCTGAAATCATCGAAGACGTTTTGCTTTTTCGCTTTGGTGCCCGCCAGATGCCACTCCTCGCCGTATTCCGCGCCGCCGCGTAAATTGGGTTGCGCGTACACGCCGCCCAACTCCATCCAAACCAAATTGCGAATCGAAAAGGCCGGCGTCAGCGAAATGCTGAAGCCGCCGTAGCCATAGAGCAGCGTCGGGTTCTTGCCGTCGAGCTTCAAGCCCTTCTTGTGCGTGATGAACATCGGCACGCGCGTGCCGTCTTTGCTGTTGTAAAAGACCTGCTTCGTTTCGTAGTCCGCCGGTTTGAAATCCACTTTGGGTTGGCGGTAAACGCTGCTCTGGCCCGCCCGCACATCGTAACGATAAATCGTCGTCGGTGTGGTGAAGCTGGTGAAGGCATAAAAGGTCTCGCTGTCTTTGCGCTTGCCGCCGAAGCCGGAGGCCGTGCCGAGGCCGGGCAGCGCGATTTCATCAACAAGCTTGCCTTGCAGATCGAAGCGTTTGACCAGCGTGCGCGCGTCTTTCAGGTACGAGGCGATGAATTGATCGCCCACCAGACTGACGCTTTCGAGCGTTTCGGCAGCTTGCGGAATCACTTCGGGAAAATCGTGCGAGCCATTCGGGCGGCTGATGTCCAGCACGATCACACGCCCGCGCGCCGCGTGCCGGTCGGTGCGGAAAAAGAAACGCGTGCCGTCATTGCCGATGAAGTTGTAGGCCGCTTCCAGATTGGGCAACAACTCAACGACGTTGGCGTCAGCGTCGCCGAGGTCTTTGTAGAAAAACAGATTGCGTTGGTCGGTGCCTTGCCAAACGTTGATGAGCAAATAGCGCCCATCCTCGCTGACATCGCCCGCGAAGCCCCATTCCTTTTGGTCTTTGCGTTCATACACCAGCGTGTCCGCGCTCTGCGGCGTGCCCAGCCGGTGGTAAAACAGCTTCTGAAAATAGTTCGCGTCCTCCAGCTTCGTCTTCTCATTCGGTTCGTCGTAGCGGCTGTAAAAGAAACCCTGGCTGTCCGCCGTCCACGCCGCGCCGGAAAACTTCACCCACTTCAAGTGATCGGACAAATCCTTGCCCGTCGCAATCTCGCGCACCTTCCATTCGTTCCAATCGGAGCCGGACGCGGCCAAGCCATACGCCAGATACTTGCCGTCGTGGCTCACCGCGTACCCCGCCAGCGCTACCGTGCCGTCGGTTGATAAGGTGTTCGGATCGAGCAGCACCGTGCCCGCTTCGGTCAAGGACTTTGCCGTGTAAAGCACCGCCTGATTCTGCAAGCCGTCGTTCTTTTGATAAAAGTAAAGGCCGCCCTCTTTGAACGGCGGGCTGTAGCGTTCGTAATTCCAGAGCTTGGTCAGCCGCGCCTTGAGCGGCGCGCGTTCGGGAATCTGGTCGAGAAAGCCGAAGGTCAGCTTGTTCTGCGCTTCAATCCAGACGCGCGTCTCTTCGCTGTCAGGGTTTTCGAGCCAGCGGTAGGGGTCGGCGATTTTGACGCCGTGGTAATCGTCCGTTTGGTCAACTGTTTTGGTTGGGGGGTAAACGAGCTTTTTGTTCATTTGAGCGGTAACGCTGCCGGAAAAGAGAACGGCGGCGAATGCGGCCACAATGGTGTAGCGTGCAAGAGCTTTGCCTGAATGCATCAAACCATCCTTTCAATCGTGCGAATCAATTGCGCGAATTGGTTGGCGGAAAGCGAATCCCGGTGCGGCCCGCGATCTGCCTCGCTAGCGCGAGGAAGTCGCCATAGACATTGCGCACGGCTTCCAGGTGTGCGCCCCCGGCTCCATCCGCCGGTTTGAGCCGGAACATCGGCTTACGCGCCTCTTGCGCCATCGGCAGCAAGCTTTGGTAGTGTTTGAGCAACGCGAGGCGGTGCGGGTCATTTTCTACCGAGACTTGCGCGGCACCGGGTTCGTCAAGCAAATCGTTGCGATAAGACTGGGGAATCCGTCCGATCCAACGTTGGTAGGCTTGCACCGGGCGATCCAGGCGAATGGCATGTTGCAGGACGACATAGCCAGCGGGTTGCATACGTCCGGCAGGTAAAGGCAAGTCCGGGGCTGGATTTTTACCCAAACGCTCCTGCCATTCCTGCCGCCAGCGCCGCAACGTCGGCCCCAGATTACGCAGCCCTTGCAGGGAGAAGAGATCAGGGGCCAGGGGCATCACGACGTAATCCGTGGCAATCATTGCGGCGCGGTTGATGGCGCCGAGGTTGGGGCCGAGGTCAATCAACACTACCTCGGCCTGTTGCGCCGCCGCCGCCATTTGCAAGATGCGCCAGAAGGCGGAGATCACGCGAAAAGCGCGTTCATCCCGATCCATACATTTCGGCCAAACCTCCGACAACTGATCTTCAAAACTGGAAAGCGACAAGTCTCCAGCCAGCAGCGCCAGGCGGTCTTCAATCAATTCAAGGTGCGGCTCCGCAATGTCGCCGGTGCCGCGCATAAGCGGCCGCACCGCGCCGAAAATCGTTTGCGGGTGATCCCCCTCCGGCCACAGTTCCAGCAAACGGTCTTCATCGAGAAAGGCCGCAGTCAGATTGGCTTGCGGGTCCAAATCGGCGGTGACGACGCGCAAGCCCACATCGGCATACAACCAGGCCAGATGGTAAACCAGCGACGTTTTGCCGACGCCACCTTTGTTGTTGAAGAACGCGATGACGGTGGTGCTCATACCCGTTTCCTCACGATTGCCAGCACATACGAATCTTCCGCCATGAATTCCGGCGGCGGGTTGCCGTTTTTCCGCAGTTCATTGCGTGCGATTTCCAGGCCCACACCAAACCGCTGGACGTAGCCCAAATCTTTCATGGCCGCCGCGAGGTATGGGTTGCGGTAATCAGTCAAATGCGGCTGGCCGAAATTTTGTTTCGTTACTTGCCCAAACGGGCCACCGGGATTTTGAATTTCAATCCGGTCATTGAACCAGGTGATGCGCACCGGCGCGTTGGTGCCTTCATACGTGCGATGCAGGATCGCATTGCGCGCCAATTGTTGCAGCGCCGCCAACGGGTAATCGGGTTGGCGCATTTCCAACGCTTGCGCGGTCAGGTCGGTGGCGACGGAAATATGCGCGTGAAATTTATCTTCCAGGCGCGTCAGCAAGGCCGCGAGCGGCCCGCCGATTTCGGCTTGGTCTTTGATGGGGTCGGTCAATTCAGCGCCGTCAATGCGCAGGAATTGCACATAAGCGCCCGGCAGAAACTGGCGCACTTCTTTGCCCGCCACCAACAGGCCGAGGACGGTGGGCACAGCGTCCGGCGTGCTGAAGCGCAAGGAAGAAAGTTGCTGTTCGACGGAGCGGTTGTTTTGCGCCAAGACCTCCGGCGCGAGGGCCGAGGGCAGGTATTCGCGCTGGAACAGCTCCAAGTCCAGATCGTCAAGTGTGGCGACGGACACCGGGCGCGCGTCGAAAGAGAGTTCTTTGGCGCGGCGTTTTTCGCTCAACCGGCGCTCCTCTTCCGGTGTGGCAATGTCACGGCGCGGCCCGACACGAATGCAGACGCGGCCCTGATACCGCACCGGCGGCGCTTCGGCGGGTTGCACGAGCACGACCGCCATTTCGCAGCCAGCCAGCAAACGTTTCTCCACATTCATCGAAGGGAACGGCACGATGTTGCCATCCGAACGCATCCCCGCCAGGGTCAGTAATAGTTCGTCGGTAATCGGCAGGTTGGCGCATTTGCCATCATCATGGACGCCCACGAAGATGACGCCCGGTTGCTGATGATTGGGCAAATCATTGGCGAAGGCGCAAATGGCCTGGCGCATCTTATCGCGCTCAGAAATGGCGGACTTGCGCTCTATGCGGTCAGATTCTCCCGCCAGCAGCAGCTCTTCAAGCTCGTGGTTTTCCATCGTTGTGGTCTCCGGCTAGTTTTTCTCTGCAAGCCGCCGCACGCCGTCAAGCAATCGCTCAACCTCTTCAGGTGTAGTGTAACAAGCGCACCCCGCGCGCACCACACCGTGTTCGCTCTGCCCCAGCCGTTCGATCACCGTCAGCGCGTAAAAATCGCCGTGCGACGTGAAGACGCCGCGTTCGACCAGGTGTTGCGTGACTTCAATCGCCGGAACGTCTTTCACGATAAACGAGACGGTCGGTGTGCGTGCTTCGTCAGGGCTGGGGCCGAAAACAGTCACGCCTTCAATCGCGTGCAAGCCTTCCCACAAACGTTTGAACAGCGCCTGCCCGCGTTCGTGCAACGCGGCGAATGTATTGACCAACCGTTCACGCCGCGTCGCGCCCTCTGACAAAGACGCCAGGAAGTTGACTGCCGCCGCCGCGCCGCAGATGCCTTCGTGATTTTGCGTGCCGGTTTCCAGCCGGTCGGGCGCTTCGTTGGGCGCGGGTTCCAGCTTCGGCACATCGAGCGTTTCGAGCAGGCCACGCTTGCCGTAGAGCACGCCGATGTGCGGGCCATAAAATTTGTAGGCCGAACACGCCAGAAAATCGCAATCCAAATCTTTCACGTCCACCAACTCGTGCGGCGCGTAATGCACGGCGTCTACATAAGCCAGCGCGCCAACCGCGTGCGCCAATTCGACCGCGCGTTTGACGTCATAGATCGTGCCCAGCGCGTTGGAGGCCGCGCCGATGGCGAGCACTTTGGTTTTGCCGTTGAGCTTGCCGGCGAGATCGTCCCAATCCAGTTGGCCCGTTTCAGTCAGCATCCGCACGGTGCGAATGGTGACGCCGCGCTCTTTGGCCAGCGCCTGCCAGGGCGCGTGGTTGGCGTGGTGATCGAGTTCGGTGATGACGATCTCGTCATCTGGGCCGAACCCTCTGCCTAAAGCTCGCGCGATGTGAAAGCTGATCGTCGTCATGTTCGCGCCGAATGAAATTTCGTCGGGTGCGCAGTTGAAAAAGTCGGCCAGCGTCTGGCGGGCTTCGGCGATCAACTCGTCCGTCTCGGCGCTGGTCGGATAGGCCCAGTGCGTGTTGGCGTTGTGGTGAAAGAGATAGTCGCTCATCGCCTCGGCGACTTGCCGGGGGACTTGCGTGCCGCCGGGGCCGTCGAAATAGGCGACGGGCAAGCCGTTGTGCTGGCGTTGCAGGGCGGGGAAGTAAGCGCGAATCGTTTCGGTCGAAGCGACGGAAGAAGTCGGATTGGTCATAGATGAAAATCAGTTTGCCAAATTAGCTTTGAAGATAGGGAATGGTCTGCGGTCCTTCGGGCAACACGGCAATCGGCGCGTCCTGCCCGATGCGTTTCAACTCTTCGGCGACGTAGGCCGCGATGTCGGTCACGGGTTCCAGATGCGCGCGGCGCACCTCGTCCGCCGGGATGTCGCTCAGCAAACCGACGCGCGCTTTCAAGCGGATGATGGCGAGCAGTTGCGCTTCCCATTGATCGTAAAGCGAAAAGCCGGGCGCGAGGATCGTGTCCAAAATCGCCTGCGGCGAGTCGTGGTCAAAGAGCAGCGTTTTGAAATTGCCGTGCGCGGGGAAACCATCGTTGCAACGCGCGGCCTGCACGATCAGCCCGTCCGGCGCGACGATTTGCGCGGCGGCGGACATGCCTTTGACGGCTTGATACAAATTCTGATCGAGCGGATAGCCGCTGTTGGTGGTGACGACGATGGGAAAAGGCTGGGCGCACGGCAGCATCACAGTCGCTTTGGAAAATTCGCAGCCTTTGGCGTGCGCGGCCAGCACTTCGCCGCAGAAGAAACCGGTGATCGCGCGCTGGCGGTTGATCGTCACGTTGATGCAGAAATCCACCGGCAGCAGCGCGCCGTTGTGCCGAATCTGGGCCTGCGTCGGATTGCCATCGAGCTTGCCCCAGGTGCTGTTGGCATCGCCGATCACGTCGGCGCGGTGGTAATGCATGAGCGCGTCAATGTCGGCCACGGCGGGAAAGATGCCTTTGTAACCGCCCGAAAAACCGGCCATGAAATGCGGTTCGATAAAGCCGAGCACGATGCGCTTGTCGGCCTCGACATAGTCGCGGTTGAAATACACGTCGCGCCCGTCAGTCGTCTTGCCCGCCAACGCCAGCGTCGCCGCGTCGTGCGCGTTGTGATTGACGATGCGGTAATACTTGAAGACATCCGCGCCGACCATTGCCTGCAATTCATCCGGCGTGTTGACGCGGTGCGAACCGGTACCGTTGATGATGACGAAATTCTGCGCGGGCACGTGATTGAGTTCGGCCAGCAACCAGGGCAGCAATCGCTCACTCGGCAACGGGCGCGTGATGTCGGGGATGACGATGGCGACGCGGTCGGTGGCGGCGATCAGCTCTTTCAGTGGTTT
>JAYUCP010000195.1:0-33009 GCA_043740245.1 Acidobacteriota bacterium
CTTTAACGCTACGTTGGCGAAGCCCTTCAAGTGGACTTACAAAGGACGACCGCTTCAGGTCTAAACCAGAGGTAGAATTTCAGGAAAGCTCCACTAGGATGTGATCTACGTGATGCGACTCGGGCGCGTCGTCTTGGTGGATGAGACAGTATTCGCAACACCCATGAGCGCGTGCAATCACGGCGCGGCGCAACTCGTCGGGAATATGAATCCGCGGCATAGCAGTACCAAGCTAATCAAATTTAGGCCACAGGCTGCGCATCGGCCTTGAGCATCATCATCAGATCACGGGCTTGCAAATAAGCGTCGAGTTCCGCCGTCTCTGCCGCCGTCAAACTTTCTTCACGTTGTTTGTCCAACAGGTCGTCCAGACGTTCCTGCGCCAACGTCGAAATCTTGAACGTCAGAAGTTGTTCCGGCGCAGGGTCAGCCGCCAGAAAATCTACGATCTCCCGATATAGCGGCGCGGTTTTGGGATTGCCATTGGCCGAGCGCGTGCGTGGGAACTGCGGTTGCAACGCATTAGCCAGTAAATCCGGCAGCCGTCCACGCAAGGCTGCAAGCTGTGCCGCCAGTTCCTCTGGTACTTCCAACGTAATGGTGGTCATAAATCCGTGCTCTCCACGAAACTGTTATTCGGTGAAACGCTTGCGATTCTAGCACGACATTCGCGGGCTTGGCAGCGCCAGTTCATTTGATCAAGTGATACTTCGTCTGCCGCCGCAACACCCAACTCAGCTTCCCTTCACCATCCATCACAGCGTCTTCTTCCTGTCCGACAAACAATTCCTGCCCGCCCCATTCGGCGACGGGCGCGCGCGCGCCGAGTTCAATCGAAAACCACATGCTGGGAATCAGTTTGACATCGCCGCGACCGGGCACGCCTTCCTGCCGATCCCACAGACCGATCAGCGGGCCTGCGCCGTGGCCGTGATCGCCGATGGGATGCGTATAAAACGTGCCGTTGATCTTGGCTGCTTTCATTTTGGTAATTGCCGAAGCGAGCACTTCGTTGCCAGTGCGGCCGGGTTTCATCTCAGCCAACAGGATGTCTTGCATGCGATTTGTATTCGCCAGCGCGGCCTTGATGCCAGCAGGCACGTCCTTTTCACCCGGCTTCAACACGTAGGCCATGTGTTGCGTGTCGGTCGCCAGGCTCATGCCGACGAGACCGTAATCGCAATGCAACACATCGCCGCGTTCGATCACGACGGGCGCGTCTTCAGCCAGGTTGGACGGGATGCCGGAGCCTTGGCGCTGGACGCGCACGGTCGTTTGAAACCATGTGCCGAAGCCCGCGTTGTGCGTTTGTTGCCGCAACCACCAGACAACGTCTTGATTCGTAGTCTTGCCGGGCGTGATGACTTCGTTACTGAAAGCGCGCGTGATGAGCGAATGGACGTGCTCTTGCATCTGGCGATAAAGCGGCAACTGTTCGGGCAAGCGCGTGGCGATGTATTCGAGCGGCAATTCTTCGGCGCGCTTGATACGTGCTTTGTATGTCTCGCCCAACGTGGCTTGCAGCTTCTCCCATTCGCCCGCCGAGAGACCGTCAGAAAAGGCGTGCGTAGCCGAGATGTTTACGCCTATCGTTTTGGGATCGCGTTCAGCGATCAGCTTGCGCAAGACGGCCCATTGGCCTTCGCCATAAAGCTCGCGGTTCTCGACTTCAGGATCGCGATAGACCGTGTACAAGCCGCCGTTGGAACCACCACCGAGGGCGAGCCGGTCAACCGCATTGCCTTTGTCATGGAAGACGAAAATGGTGCGGCGGCGCGCGGCAAAAACCGTTGGCGAAGTGAGCGCGCGATAGACCGGGTCTTCGTTGTATTCGCGGCAGATGACCAGCCACATTTCGATGCCGTGTTTGCGCATCAATGCGGGCAGTACGCGTTCGAGCCGCAGCTTGAGCCATTGTTGTTGAATGTCGGCCTGTTCGCGCAAGGGCGGCAAGGGGCGCGGTGTTTGCGCGGCAAGGGGCGTCATCAGCAAACAAACGAGCAAGAGAATACGGGAAAGCAGTCGCATCGAGGTCTCCGTGAAAGTTGCGCCGCAGAGCAAGGCGGATCAGCGCAGCTTGGCGTGACACTGCGGCGTTTTTGATTGATCTTAAATCTGATTGCGTAAGGCAAAGACTTCGGCCTGCAATTTCGGAATTAAAGTAAAGCTCGTCGTCTGCGCTTGCGCGGCCACGGCGCGCTCTACGTGCCAGTAACAAAGGCCGAGCTTCGCCACCGTGCGCAAAAACTGCCGCCGCGCATTCATCAGCGCGGCATTGCCCAGCGCTGACCAGACCCAGCCCGAACGCCGGAAGATCGAAACGACCGTGTCGAGTTGCTGTTGCGAAATCAAACCGCGCTGCACTTCGGCGGCCAAGGTCTGGCGCAAGATGCCGCCTTCGCGTTTGACCAGATAGACGATCAGGCCGACGAAGGCCAGGAACAGCGGCATCTCTAAAATAAAGTAGCTCGCAAAAAATACCTGGCTGCTGAACGAGGCCAGCGTATTCCAGAGCGCGTGCAGGAACATCGCGGCAAAATATCCGGCCAGCGGGGCGATCAATTTGACGGCAGCCTTGTGCGTCTCGCGCGCGATGCCGCAACCGATGCCGGTCATGCTGGTAAACAGCACGTGCGAAAACGGCGCGAGCACGCCGCGCAATAGGAAGGTGCTGAAGAGTCCGGCAAAGCCGCCTTCGATAAAGCTGCGCCCGTAATAATCCACGTTCTCGACTGCCGCAAAACCGAGCGCGACGACGCCCGCGTAAACGATGCCGTCCACCACGCTGTCGAATTCTTTGCGGAAGAGTTGCCAGATCACCAGCACGCCCAGGCCCTTCGTGGCTTCTTCGATAAAGGGCGCGGAGATGATGCCGGTCAGCGTGTCGCCGGTTGATGAACCCAGAGCCGACATCGCGGCCTGGCCGAAGAAGCTGTTAAAAATGCCCGACACAAAGATTGCAAACAGGGCGCCCCAGGCAAAGGCAAAGGCCAATTGCGGAACCGGTTCGGGATCGTAACGATCCAGCCAGAGGAAAATCAGCAAATACGCGATGGCTGGGATGAACGCGGCCAGCGCGCCGACGAAGCTGGGGATGATGCCCAAATTCGATACCGTCAGCACCAAAACCAAAAACGCCAGCAAGCCGCCAAACAGCACGGCGCACCCAAGGCCCAGCGAGCGCGGCTTTTTGCCCGCGTCCTTGTCGGGGTGATAAAGGCCTACGTTGACGATTGCGGATTGCGAATTGCCAATGGCGGATTCGGTCAGAGTGGGAGCGAGCGGCGGCGCGGGAATCGTGGCGAATGCGTCAGGCGCGACTTGAAAAGCGGGGCGTTCGAGTTCGACCACCAATTGCGGGCCGTTGTAACCCAGTTGAATTACATCGCCTGCCCGCAAATGTACTCGCTGAATGCGCACGCCATTCACCAGCGTGCCGTTGGTGCTGTTTTGATCGGTCAGATAAAAGCTGTCGTCTTCGGCGTGCACGAACGCGTGCTGCCCCGACACCATGGTTTCGGCAAATTGCCAGCCGCATTCCGGGCTGCGGCCCAGCGTCAGGCCGGCATTCGCGGCTTTTGGCAAGCTGCGGCGCGCGCCTGCGGCGTTCCCTGTTTGCAGCGTTAAATGGAGCAGCATCGTTTTCCTCTGTGCGGCCTCCGTGCAGAATGCTGCGCAGCATACGCCAATCCAATCGCCAATGCGAGCCAGCGTCTAAAGGCCCGGCCATTATGCTAAACCCAACACTTGCTGAATTTTATCTTGCAATCCAAGGCAAATTGCAGATAATTAGCGCGCCGTTGAGCAGCCCCGAATTGCGACGGCATCTGGCTCACTTAGCTTGACGAAGATCAGCAAGCGTTCTTATCCGACCGATGGCCGACCACTTGATCGTCATTGGCAAAAAGATACTGCAACCCAAACGTTACTCACTTCCTCATCACAGTTTGCTTCAGGCCCCGACGCTGCTGTTGATCGTTCGTTCACAACTTACTGACCCGCTAGGCTTGAATTTCACGGAGGAAAACAAACATGCGTAAATTATTCGTTGCCGCCAGCTTGTTGTTGTTGTTACCGCTGGCCGCAATTGCACAAGACAAACCCAAAGTCGAAATCTTCGGCGGTTATTCGTATGTGCACACCGACGATGCGCTCGATCTCGACTTGCACGGCTGGAATGCCTCGGTTACCGGCAATTTGAACAAATGGTTTGGTATCACCGCCGATTTCAGCGGCCATTATGGCGATGTCTCGCTCAGCCCCGGTGTACGTGCTGACGTCAGCGCACACCTTTTCATGGGCGGGCCGCAGATCGCTTATCGCAAGAACGATGTGTGGCAGCCCTTTGGCCACCTCCTGCTCGGCGCGGCGCGCAGCCACATTTCGGCCCGCACGGCGACCGGACGTGTCAGCGCCACCAATACCGATTTTGCTTTGGCCGTCGGGGGCGGGCTGGACGCGCACATCGCCAAACATCTGGCGATCCGTTTGTTCCAGGCTGATTACGTCTATGTTCACGACAGTGTTGACGACTCGAATAATTTTCGGCTCTCGACAGGTCTGGTGCTGCGGCTTGGCGATCACTGAGGCAGTCAATTCGGTTCAGGCGCGGCGGGAGCGGGTTATTGAAAAACCGCTCCCACCGCGCTGACTAAATCCGGCCAAGCAGCGCCGCTCTCACCGCCAGCCACCTTTTTTCATCAAACGCGCGCTGACCTTCCTCTTTTCCGCCGCGCTCCAAACTGATCTAAGTGAATTAACAAGAAAGCAAGAAGAGGCCTATCAACACTGGCGTTTTCTCACCGTCCTTCGTTGATTTCGGTTCTTCGTGGTGAAAGTTTTTGTCCAAGAACTTTTGTCCACTTACTTAGTAGTCACAGTCTTTCCTCTGGATTTTGCTTCAATTCGCCAGCTCCCGCACAATTGCAAGCGTCGCGTCAATCTCCGCCGGGCTGTTGTAAATGTGCGAAGTCTGGCGCACCGCCGTCCCACCCTGCGACCGCACACGAATCTTTTTGCGCGCCCACAATTCATCCATCAGCTTCGTGCCTTCGATTTTGTCCACGCCGTAATTGACGATGGAGCAGGCCAGCGCCGCATTCGTCGGCGAGAATACCGTCACGCCCTTGATCTGTTGCAAGCCCGCGCGCAGCCGATTCGCCAGTTCGGCAATGCGTTGCAGACAGCGTTCAGTGCCGATGCGCTGGTGGAAGTCCAAGCCCGCTTCCAAGCCAACCAGATTCGACAGATTGCCCGTGCCGAATTGCATCAACCGGAAGATGCCGTCTTCGGGTTTGTAATTATCCCAGTTGCCGCTGGCGATGGTCGCCCACACGTCTTTTATCCGCGCCTCGCGCACGTAAAGCAAACCGTTGCCCGGCGGCGCAAACAGCCACTTGTGCGGGCTGGACGCATAGGCATCGCAACCGATCTCTTTGACATTCACCGGAATCTGGCCGACCGCCTGCGCGCCGTCTACCAGCGTGAACAGGCCGTGCTGCTGGCCCAATGCGCAAAGCTGATGCACGGGCAGCACGATGCCGTATTTCGACGTGATGTGCGGCACGGCAATAACCCGCGTGCGCGGCGTGATGGCGGCGGCGAAGCTCTTGACGATGGCTTCCGCATCATTCGCCGGCATCGCAATCGGAATCTTTTTGACCACGATGCCGTAGCGTTTCGCCCGCAAATCCCAGCCGCCCTGCCCGCCCGAATGCTCCTGATCGGTGAGCAACACTTCGTCGCCCGCCTGCAAATCCAAACCATTCGCAATCTGGCTGATCGCCACCGTCGCGTTTTGCACCAGCGCAATCTCGCGCCCGCTCGCATTGATCAAAGTGCCCAGCTTGGCGCGAATGTCTTCGTACTTGCGATAGCCGCTGATGTATTCGACGTGCTCAGGCCGGTAATCGTATTGCGCAATCGTGCGCTCGTTTTCGCGCATGTGGTTGATCACAGCATCAATCACCTGGCGCGGACGCGAGCCCAGCGTGCCCGTGTTGAAATAGGCTTCGTCAGCGGGAATGGGGAACTGCTGGCGCAACCAGCGCCAATAGTTCGGATCATTCTCGCGCGGCCAGTTCGGTGAATCGGTGAACGCGACCGCTGCGCGCCCGCTGGCAAACGGCAACCAGCCGAAGGCGGACAGGGCCTGGAAAAAACGGCGGCGATGGATCATCAGTAGCTCCTTTGCAGCACAAGCAATGTTGTTGATGTTGAGCGTGGATTGCGCGTCGCCCGGCAACGCGAGACGCGCGCATTGTCTAGCAAGCCTCGCGCGATGTCACGCCCGCTACAGCACTTGGGTGCCCGTCACTTTTTTGCGTGAGGGCGCTTCAGGAACAACGGACGGCGCGGCAAGGGTAGCGCAAACTGTCAGTTTGCGCGGCTTCAGCAGTCGGGCCAGGAGGTAACAGACGGGCCATGGTTGGAGTTACTGAAGCGGCGCAAACTGACAGTTTGCGCTACCCTTGCCGTGCTGTCCGTTTCCACCTGCGCAAAACTTTGACGGACACCCACAGTACTTTGCCGGGCCAGCTTTGCCGCGCAACAGATGCGATGCTATGCTGCGCGCCGCAGCCAGCCCGCGTAGTATTCAGGCAACTGCACCTCTTGACCAACACAACGATCAACCGCCTGCGTAGAACAGGCAGCGCCCCGACCCATTAGCTTTCGTTTCGGTAACACGCGATGGCTTATTTGCCCGGCTTCAAGCATGACATCTTCATCAGCTATGCGCACCGCAATGAAGGCGGGGACAGATGGGTGTCGCGTTTTTACGAACGGCTCAACGAAGAGTTGGGGCAATTGGCAGGGAATCTCAGCGTCTGGCGCGACACACGCGGGCTCGACGGCAATCAGGTTTTTGACGAGACGATCAAGACCGCGCTTGAAAATACAGGCTTGTTGCTGGCGCTCAACTCACACGCTTTCATTGAATCCGATTACTGCCAGCAGGAAGTGCAGTGGTTTTGCGACAAGGGGCACAATGATGACTGGGGCTTGCAGATTGGCGACCGCAAACGCCTCTTCAACGTGTTGCTCAACAACCTGCCGCGCAACGAATGGCATCCGGCGTTAAGCGGCGCGTCCGGCTTCCCCTTTCACAAAGAAGCGGCTGACGACGAGATTGCGTTCCCGCTCGATCCCACTTCCGCCAAATTCAAAAACGCCGTTCAACGGCTCGCGGGCAGCCTGTTCAAAACGCTGCGTTCATTTCGCCAATCCATCGAAAACAAAACGCAGTCCGAACGCTTGCACCAGCAGCGCGCGGGCAATGGTGGCGCTCGGCAGTTGCCGTCCGTGCTGCTCGACACGTACCGGAAAGATGACGAGGCCGCGTTCAAATTGCAAGACGCATTGCGCCGGTTGAATGTTGAAGCGGTCTTGAATCAGAGCGATGACGATCCCGGCGGCAGCGTGACAGCGTTTGAAAAACGCTTGCGTGAGATGCGCCGGATCATCATCGTGTTTGGCAATGTGCAAGAGAGTTGGGTTTGGAACCGGCTCGTTTGTGCCCGCAAACTCGCCATCGCCGAACAGACCCCGCTCAAGCTGGGCATTTACTACGCGCCGCCCAACGGCAGAGGCCGCTCGAACCAATTCCCCCTGGAGTCGTTGACCGATTACACCCTGGACGACGCTGATTTGCGCAATCCGGCGGCGTTGCAACCGCTGCTGAGCGAGGTCTGACGCCTTTTCTTTAGCTGACCGAAAAGACTATGCAATCGAGTCTGCCAAACATCACTGCTAAAGCTGGAACGTCCGGGCCGCGATTCCCAGGGTTCCCAGCCTCGCCCTACGTGGGGTTGCGTCCGTTCAACAGCGACGAGGCCTTGCTCTTTTTCGGGCGTGAGCGGCAGACCATCGAATTGTTGCAACAGCTTCATCGCACACATTTCGTCGGCATCGTCGGCAGTTCTGGTTGTGGCAAATCTTCGCTGGTGCGCGCCGGATTGATCCCGAAACTCAAGGCCGGGTTCCTGGTCGAAGAGCGCGATCAGTGGTTGATTGCCACGTTGAAGCCGGGCGATGCGCCGCTCGAACATTTGGCCGAGGCGCTAGGCGACGCTACCGGTCAGTCCGCCATCCGCAATCCGCCATCCACGCTGGACGCCGCCATCCGCGCTGGCGACGCCGCAGCTTTGCTCGAACATCTGACGCCCGCGCTGGACAATGCCGATGCCAATCTGTTGTTGCTGGTGGATCAGTTTGAAGAGTTGTTCCGCTTCGGGTTGGAAGCGGGCAAGACCGAGCAGCGCGCCGCCGCCACGCGCTTCGTGGATTTGTTGCTGGCCCTGACCGAGCAGCGCCAGTTGCCGGTGTATGTGGTGTTGACGATGCGCTCGGATTTCCTCGGCGATTGCGACAACTTCTTTGGCCTGCCCGAAGCCTTGAACCGCAGCCAGTATCTGGTGCCGCGCCTCACGCGCGAACAATTGCGCCAAGCCGTCGAAGGCCCGTTGCATCTGTTTGGCGCCAGCATGACGCCGGCGTTGTTGAACCGCATTCTGGCCGATGTCGGCGAACAGTCAGATCAGTTGCCGGTGTTGCAGCACGCGTTGATGCGGACGTGGGAAGTATGGCGAATGAGTCTTACCCCAACTCTGGATATTAAACATTACGAGGCTGTTGGGACGATTCGTGGAGCACTTTCGCGGGACGCAGATATTGCGCTGCTTGCAGTTGGCCCTGAGAATCTAGACCTCGCCGAACGTATTTTCAGAACCTTAACTGCCATTGACGCCAAAAAACGCCCAATTCGCCGCCCGGCTCATTTGAGTGAACTTGAAGCGGTTACGCAAACCTCGCGCGAAGAGATTGTTGAGGTTCTCAAACATTTTGAAACAAGAGGGCGATCTTTTGTCCTCTTGACTGCTGAGGCCGACCCTATCGTAGACATTTCACATGAAAGCCTGATTCGACAATGGGCCAAAATGAATGAGTGGATGATGCGGGAGTACGAAGCTGCTGATACTTTCAAACGACTCGTCTCTGCTGCCCGACTTCAACGAGAATTGTGGCATGGTGTTGATCTGGCACAGGCCCAACGTTGGCGTACTCACGACCAGCCAAACAAAGACTGGGCTGTGCGGTATGACGACGATGAACAGGCACTGTCACAAGCCTTCGATTTTCTTGAGCGCAGCCGCGCCGCCGAGCAACAGCAACTGGCCGATGATGCCGCGCGGAAGCAACGCGAGGCTGAATTGCAACAACGCCAATTGCGCAACGCTCGCCGCACGGCCGTTGGCCTCGGCGTATTTGCAGTTGTCGTCGTCCTATTCTTGAGATACGCCAACAACCAAGAGCAGAAAGCCGTCCAGCAAGAGCAGAAAGCCGTTGCGCAAGCACATGCAAAACAGTATCTGGCTAATATCAAACTAGCGGCAATAGCATCTGAAGATGGGCACAGCGGACAAGCAAACCTTTATCTTGCAGAATGTTTGCGAATAGCTGACGAGGCAAAGCAAACAAATCTGCAGAGTTTTCCTTTCTACTATCTCTGGCATGAACATCATCAAGAGCAAACTACTCTCAATGGCCATGAGGATATGGTCACTGCGGTGAGATTTTCGCGTGATGGGGCATTGCTTGCCTCAGCAAGCCGCAGCGGGCCAATCAGGCTTTGGGATACTAAAACATATAAGCTAATTGGAAAATTGCCCGAAGCTCTCGCCCTCGTATTCACTCCTGATGGAAGAAAACTTGTTTCAGGTGGCTTTGATAAGAGCATCCGGCTTTGGGATATTGAAAGCCGCCAGCTTCTAAAGGTATTCGGTGAGCATCAGGGCTATGTTCGGACGGTTAAGACTACAAAAAGCGGAGAGGTGCTGGCTACCGGTGGTGATGACGGGGTAGTAAAGCTCTGGAGCATTAATGGTAACGAGAAATCACGGGATCTATTTTTACCGGAGAAAAAAGGAAATGAGATAGTTGGAATCAACGGTGTTGATTTCTCGCCTGACGGCAAGACATTGGTAGTCGCCAAAGCGGATGGGAAAATTGAGTGCCGGGAAGTAAGTAATGGCAACCTTACCTGGGAAAGAGGTGCTAATGCTAAGGACCAGCTAGCAGGCTCAACCGCAATTGCCTTCTCACCAGACGGAAAAATGATTGCGTCATCAGGGTGGGATAAGAAGATTAAATCCTGGGACGCTGCAACAGGCAAAGAGATTTCTTCGGCTGATAACCCAGCGGACGTTGTGCATTCAATAGATTTTTCACCGGACGGGAAGGCTTTAGTTTCGGCTAGTGATGATGGAACAATACAGATATGGGGTATCGCTAGAGGTGGCATCAAGATCAAAGAGACGTTAAAGGGGCACGCTGGTGAGGTTTTTGCCGTCGCTTATTCGCCGGATCCGAATCAGAAAATGATTGCTTCCGGGAGTAGTGACAAGACCGTCAAAATTTGGAAGCCAGACGAAGCAAGGCAAGGCCCAAACCTGATCGGACATAGTGATGTGGTTGAGACGATTGCTTTCTCGCCGACAAGCAACATCATTGCTTCTGCAAGCAACGATAAGACAGTCAGGTTGTGGGATGCAGATAAACAAAAGGCGCTTCAGATATTGAAGGGTCATAACAAGCCAGTATTGTTTGTCACGTTCTCGCCAGACGGGAAATTAATTGCAACAACTTGCCCTGAGAGTGACAAGGTTGGCACGGTGAAGTTGTGGAACGTAGCAGATGGGAAGCTTTTGCATACCTTTAGCAATGATGAGGGAGGTGTTATGTCGGCAGCTTTTTCACCTGACGGAAAGATATTGGTTACAGCAGGTACAAGGGGTAAGCTGAATTTGTGGAAATTAGATAGCTACGACTTACTGTCACAACATGAAATAAGCTCTGCTCCAAGACCATCAATTGCGTTTTCAAAAGATGGAAATTATCTGGCCCTGGCTGGCGAAAATGAGATTCGACTACTAGATTTTCGAGATCAAGGTTTACAAATTGGTAGTTTGGGTTTCCATGAAAGACCTGTCTGGGCACTTGCTTTTGCCCCCAGTGAGCCAATCATTGCCTCAAGTGGGTTAGATAAATGGGTAAGGCTCTGGGATGTGGCTGGCAAGAAACTTCTCAAGGAACTTCCCGGACATAGTGGCAATGTGACGTCAGTCTCGTTTTCGCCTGATGGAAAAATTATTGCTTCGGGTAGCGAGGATGGCACAATCAGATTTTGGGACATCCGGAACGATTATCTTGAGACCAGGATTAAAACAGGGGATTTTCCTATTGCCACGATTGCCTTTTCAGGTGATAACAAGTTGTTTGCCTTCGCAGGCGGCAAGTCGAAATCTAATGCTCCGAAGGACAGCACCAACTTTTCAATTAGATTGTGGGTTGCGGCGACGGACACGGACGTGGCACGGCAGCGGAATCGGTAGCGTAGTAAGGATGGTTCGCCGATGTTCCAGTCAATCCTGATCGAAATGCGAAGTCGCGTGCGGGCCGGGCAAATGACCTTGACCACGCACGCCCGCGAAGAACTCTACAACGACCGGCTGACCACGGACGATTTGGCGCATGGCTTCCTGAGCGGCGCGCTTGTCGAACGGCAATGGGATGAAGATTGGCAGGTGTGGAAATACGTCATTGCCGCGGAAACTCTGGAGGACGGCCGCTGGAGATCGTGGCAAGATTGGGCCATCGCAACGACACTTTGGTGATAACCGTTTATCGAATCTTTTGAATTATGAAACAGCAAAGCACTTCTCAAAGCCCGGCGGAAACCTGCTCGTTTTGCGGCAACCCTGCCGCCCGTCTCTTCCTGAAGAATCAAACCTTCGGCCACGGCGACCGGCTGCTGGTGATCGAAAACGTTCCGACCTACGTGTGCAGCCACTGCCACGAGCGTTACCTCACGGCGAAGGTTTCGCGGGCGATTGACGAGATACTGGCGCATCCCGATCAACACACCACCCGCCGCGAGGTCAGCGTGGCGACGTTAGCGGCCAGCAACTCCGCAGGCTAGGCAATCTTGGCGATGGGCCGGTACTCCGCGCGTGTGTGCTGTTCCGGGTGCGCGCAGATTTCGTCAATGGCGCGGATGACCGTTGGTTCGAGGTAGGTCATCCCGCAATCGAAGCAATGAATCATCGGGACATTCTCGATGATGACCGCCTGGCTGCCTTGCCCGTAAAGTTCGTCGCGTCTGATTTCCCGCGCCGCTTGTGCGCCGCAATTGCTGCAACGGCGGGCAATAGTTTTTTTCTTAGCTGTCATAGTCGTCAATCCGTAAGCGATAAACCGTGATGATCACAGTGTCTTCGTTGTAACCCAGCTTGGCCGCCAAGCCGATTTCGTCATCGTTCAAGGCCGCGCCAAAAATGATGTACTTGTATTCGCCGCGCTCAGGGTCAAATTGCAGTTCGACGATTTCACCGGTCAGCAGCGCGTGCGTGACGTCCTCAAAGACCAAGCCATCACGCTTCATCTCCCGCACGGCGTGATTCGTCATCACTATGCGTCCGGCGCGCACCGCTTGCCGCATCTGGTTGAGAACTTGCTGATACATCGTGCGCGGAGTCTAGCACCGAAGGCGGATTAGCCGAAGCAATACAGCTTCCCATCCTGCGCCCCAATCACCACGCGCCCGCCCGCAATCGCCGGGGAAGCCGAGACCGCCGCGCCTGCATTGAACTCCCACAGCTTCGCGCCCGTGTTCAAATCCAGCACGTAAAAGCGTCCGTCGTTCGAGCCGATGGGGACGCGCCCGCCCGAAACTATACTGGCGGCGGGTGCTCGCCGTACCGATACAACAAACGGCGTAAATTGATCAGCCCCGTTCGATTGAGCTGCAACACCTCAACCGTCGCTCGTCCAACCGTCGTCACGCCACGCACGTCCGTGCAGGCTTCCTCCCAAACAAAATGCTCTTGCCATTGTTGAAGACGCGGATGGAAGAGCCGCACCGTGGCTCCAGTGCTTGGATCAATCGCACTGAGCCGCGCGCTCTTGTGTTGATTGCAGCTATAGCAGGCCAGCGCCAGGTTCTCGGCTGTTGTTAAACCGCCTTGGCTACGCGGCAAGATGTGATCGCAAGTGAAAGTGTCAGAGGAAAAGGCGGCAGGCGCGCGACAGTATTCACAGCGGTGGGTGGCGCGTTCGGCGACCAGACGGCGCAGTTCGGCGGGGATGTAATGCTCAGCCATTTTCGGGAAAGTGCAGACCGAGTTCCGCGATCATTTCAGGCAAACGCCGCCCACGCAGCCGCGCCAATTCGCCAATAGCTTCCATCCGTTCAGCGTGCAGAATTTCCGCTTGATCGGCGAGTTGGGTCAATTCCGCATACTCGACGCCATTGATCGTTCCGTCAGCGCGTTTGGCTTTGAGTGCATTGAAGCGCGCCTGAAATTCGGCGGGGCGCCCCTGTTTAGCACGTTTTAGCAGCGGCTCTTCGACTGATGATGGCGCTGGCGCTAACCGTTCAGCCCTAGCGGTTAGGACGGTGTCAAACACCTGATCCAGTTCCGGCAAACTGAGGTGATTGACGGCAGCGATGATTTGTTCGGTTGAAATTTGCGTAGCTACTGTTTCCATTGCTTAACTCTCCTTACGTGAGACGCAATCTTACGCCGGTACTTGCAGCAAAGCCAGACATCAGCCGAAGCAATACAGCTTCCCATCCTGCGCCCCAATCACCACCCGCCCGCCCGCAATCGCGGGTGAAGCCGAGACCGCCGCGCCCGCGTTGAACTCCCACAGCTTCGCACCCGTCGCCACATCCAGCACGTAAAAGCGCCCGTCGTTCGAGCCGATGTACACGCGCCCACCGGCCACCGCTGGCGAAGACTCGACGCGGGCGTTGGTGCGGAAGGACCAGAGTTCTTTGCCATTCGCGGCGTTCAAACAATGCACGACTTTGTCGCGCCCGCCGAGAATGACTTTGCCGTCAATCACGGCGGTCGAAGAGTAAAACGGAAACTGGCGTTGCGGGTGCATGTAGCGCCAGACGCGGCGGCGCGTTTTCAGGTTGATGCTCAGCACTTCGTTGGCGAAGTTGCCGAAGAAGGCTTGCAGCCCGGCGGGCGTATTCAGAATCGTCACCGACGCGCCCGTGTTGCCGATGCCGGGCAGGTGCGTGATTTCTTTGCCGTCGCTGACGCGGATGCCGTGGAAGATTTCGTCGCAGCCGCCAAAGTAGGCGATGCCGTCCACGACGCAGGGCGTGCCGTGGACGTAGTTCTCGGTCTTGAACTGCCAGACAGTCTTGCCGCTGCGCGCTTCAAAGCAATAGAGGGAGCCGTCGTAAGAGCCGATCAGCACGCGGTCGCCGACTACGACGGGCGAGCATTTGATTTCGCCGCCGGTCTT
The DNA here is from genome assembly GCA_043740245.1 of Acidobacteriota bacterium. GTDB lineage: Bacteria > Acidobacteriota > Blastocatellia > RBC074 > RBC074 > JACPYM01. The sequence goes on from JAYUCP010000195.1 coordinate 14,320, forward strand.
GTACGTCCACACGCCCTGGCCGTTGGCGGCATTGACGGCGTGAAAGGCGCCTTCGAGATCGCCGACGAAGACGAGGCCGTTGGCTACGGCGGGGGATGATTCGCCGACGGCTTCTTTGGTTTTATATTTCCACTTGAGCTTGCCTGACCAGAGGTCTGCGGCAATCAGTTCGCTGGAGCCGGTGCCGACGTAGACAGTCGCCTCGGCGATGGCGGCGGACGATTCGATGATCTCGCCCGCGTTCAGCGCCCACATCTGTTTCAGATTCGCATTGACAGCCGAAGGCGAGACGCCGGTGAGGTTGTAGCTGCCGCGAAATTGCGGCCAGGCATCTGATGATTGCGGATTGCGGATTGCAGATTGCAGATTAGCGGGATTGAGCAAGCCATAAGTTGCCGCAGTCATTGCGCTGGCGAGCCAGGTTCTGCGGCTTACGGAAATCCGCAATCCGCAATCCGCAATCCGCAATCCGTTATTCAGTGTGCCCATTCGTAAAGCTCCTTAGCTTCTGCCACGCCAAACGGGCGCGGGTTGAAGGTGCCCGTCCATTGTTTGGACGCGGCTTCGGCCAATGCTGGCAAATCTGACTTGGAGATGTCGAGCACTCGTAGGCTGTGGGGCAAGCCGCCTGCGTGCGCCAATTGCGCGAGCCGTTCGGCCAACTGCTCAGCGGATGCGAGGCCGATGACTTGCGCGAGTTCGGCATAACGTTCGCCAACCACGCCCGCGTTCCAACGCACGACGTGCGGCAGCATCACGGCGATGGCGACGCCGTGCGCGGTGCCGTAGCGCGCGGTCAGCGGATTGGCGCAAGCGTGCGTTGCGCCGAGCATCGAATTTTCAATGGCAATGCCCGCGTAATGCGAACCAAGCAACATTGCGCCGCGCGCTTCGATGTTTTGCGGCTCGGCCAGCACGCGTTCGTAATTGCCCGCCAGCAAGCGCCAGGCTTCGCGCGCAAACGCATCCGAGAGTGGCGTGCGTTTGGTCGTGACAAACGATTCGACCGCGTGCGCCAGCGCATCGTAGCCCGCCGTCGCCGTCACGTGTGCAGGCTGCGTGACCGTCAAACGCGGATCGAGAATGGTGATTTTGAACGCTGCCTGCGGATCGCCGCACGCCATCTTCACGTGTGTTTCGGCGTCCGAAATCAGCGCGTAACTTTGTGCTTCGCTGCCCGTGCCGGCGGTAGTCGGGATGCCGATCATCGGCAGCAGCGGTTTAGTCGCTTTGCCGTGGCCCCAGTAATCACGCATCGTCCCGCCATTGGTCAGCACGAAGTTGATGCCTTTGCCCGTGTCTAGCGAACTGCCGCCGCCAAGCGCGATGATCGAATCAATGCCGTGTTCAGCCGCGCTGACGCGCCCGGCTTCGATCATCGCGCTGTTGGGGTTTTCGTCGAAGTCGTGAAAGGGGAAGGCGGCGATGCCTGCTTGTGCCAGCACGCGTTGTGCTTCGTCAACATAGCCACAAGCGGCGATGCCGCGATCAGCAACGAGCAACGCGCGTTTGAAACCGAGTTCACGCGCCACCGCGCCGAGTTGCGCGAACGTGCCGTCGCCGAAGATCACGCGGGTGCGCGGTTGAAAATCGAATGCTTGCATTTGCTCGTGCTTATTCCTGGCGAATGGGGTAGGCCGAACCGTTTTGCGCGTTAGCTGATTCGCGCGCCGCTTGAAAAACAAAATCCAACATGCTTAACAACTCGGCCAGATCGCCCACCGTGCCTTGGGTGGAGTTTTTGAGGAAGGTGCCATTGGTGAGCTTGCCCGCCTCCCAAAATTTGCCATCGGTCACGACGCCATAGACCGGCAGGTTGGCATTGCCATTCAGCTTTTGCGCCGCGACTAACTCGGCCAGGCATTGGCCCCAACCCTGCTCGAAATCATTCTTCTTCGCTTCGGTCATCATCACCAGCGGCGGCTCGAGCACGGTTTTGCCCAACTCGGACTTGGCCGCCACGATATAATCGGGCGTGCCGCTGAGCTTTTCATCGCAGGTGATGGACTTCTGAATCCAAAGCGACAATTGATCGTGATGGCGTTTGTAAACTTCGCGCAACACCGGAAAGATGACGGCCTCGGCACGCGCGCCCTCCGATGAAAAGATGTCTATGTAATCCTGATTGAAATCGAGATATTCCAAAAAGACTGCCGATGGTTCGAGCCGTCCAGGCGGGATGAAGTTTTCTTCCTGGTACTTGATGCCGTATTCGCGCTGTACCTGCGCAATGTCCTTGAAGTCGCTGAATGCCATAACAGTACCTACTTAAACTTGTTCACCTTTGGTCAACTCGATGACGGCAGCCAGGTACTCCTGAATTGCGCCGCGGATATTGGCGAGGGCCTCGGCTTCGGTGTCGCCCTGCGACCAACAACCCGGCAAACCCGGACAGCAGATGCTGTAGCCTTCCTCTGATTTTTGCAGCAGAACCTTGTAACGCATCGCGGTTCCCAAGCAAGGCAGTGGGCAAGTTATCAACTTGCCCCACCGCCTCTCATTGGTTAATTCGCCCCTTTGCTCGCCGTCGGCGTTGGCGTCGGTTTCGCCAGCGTCGCGCCAGTTGCCAGCGCGAACAGTTGATTGCGATTCATAATGAACAGCGCGCCATTCGCCGGCACGGGCGACGAATAGACCGAACTGCCCATATTCGTCTCGGTCAGCAATTTCTTTTCCTTGCCCGCCTGCATCACGACGACATCGCCGTCTTCATCGCCCAGATAAACCTTGCCATCCACGACCAGCGGCGAACCCCAGATGGCGGCGAACATATCGTGCGTCCAATACGCCTGGCCCGTCTTCGCGTCCAGGCAATGCAGAAAGCCGCTGAAGTCGGAGTAATACAGCAAGCCATCGGCAATCGCGGCGGTCGAGACCGTGCGGCGAATCTTGTCGTACTGCCAGACCAAACCGCTCTTGGTGATGTCGCCGCGTTTGGCCGGGTCAATGCAATAGAGGTGGCCGACGCCTTCGCCGTGTTCGGGGTCTTGGCCGTTGGCGATGTAGACCTTGTTGTCCCAGAGCACGGGCGTGGCGATGACTTCGTTGCGGGTCTTGGGCCAGACCGATTCTTTGGGGTTGGTGTCGAATGACCAAAGCAGCTTGCCGTCGGCGACCGTGTAGCCGCGCACGCAACCGTCGCCTTCGCCGATCACGACCTGTTCGACATCGCCGAGCTTGCCTACCGCCGCCGATGACCATTGGCCGTGCAGGATTTTGTCGAAGACGTTGTTGACTTCCCAAACCAGCTTGCCGGTCTTTTTGTTGACCGCGATCATCGAGGGCGCTTTGGGCGAAGGGATGTTGACGTGGCTTTCGTCCTGGCCGTTCGAGGTGCTGATCAGAATCAGGTCGCCCCACATCACCGGCGACGAGTTGGACATGTTGTGCGGGTGCGCGCCGACCTCGTCAATCATGTCGAACTTCCAGATGATGTCGGCGTCGAACTTGCCCCTGAACTTTTCGTCCTGCACCGCGCCGTCGTTCTTGTCATCGCGGAAGCCTTTAGTATCCAGGCACATCAATTCGCCGCGATTGGTGACGTAATAGAGCTTGTCGCCTTCGATCAACGGCGAAGAGCAGACGCCCTGATAGGGCCAATCGTTGACGCGCCCGGCGGTCAGTTTCTCGTTGGTCTGCTGCCAGAGGAATTCGCCGGTCTTTTCGTCAAAGGCCATCAACACGCCGCGGTCGCCGCCTTGTTTCGGATCGCGCAGCCCTTCGTTGTTGGTGCCGACGTAAACCTGCCCGCCCGCGACCGTCGGATTGCCGTAACTTTGCGAGCCAAGCGACGCAACCCATTTGATGTTGGTCTTCTTTTCGACATTCCAGGTCGTCGGCAAACCTTTCATATTCGAGACCATGTTGCGGTCGGGCGTGCCGCCCCACATCGGCCAATCGCCGGAACCGGGGTCGCCGGGATTGCCAGGGTTAGAAGCCGCGACGGAATGCACGACGCCGAAGCGTCTGCCGAAGTAGGCGCACACTGCAAAGAGCAGCGCGAAAACTGTGACGATCAATGTAACTTTGAGCAAAATTGATTTCATAAAACTCCTCAATGGTTCCTGCCTTTGACGACACGGCCAACTCAATGCAATCCCAGCCAATCACGTAACGACTGTTCAAGTCTGGCGGCATCCGCAACGGACAGCTTGCCAACCAGTTTGACAATGACGTTTTCGTCCATCGCAAAAATGCCGCGCTTCACTGCCGACGCGATGTTTAAGCCTGCCTGTTGCCAATCACTCAGCACAAACTCTCCGGGAAGCAGTCCCGTGATTTTGCCGGTTAGCGGCACGACGAAGACATCACGCGATACGTGCGGCGCGCTTACCACGACGCTCGGTCGAACTTTTGTGCCCGACAGATTGGTAAAAGGATAATGCGCCATCACGACCTGGCTACTTGAGTAGCTCGGCATAGACGTCATCCTCCTCGTTATCCCAGATTTTGTCTAATGCCGTCTGACTTATCCCCAACCAAAAAGCCGAGTCGTCAACCAGCGGAGTAACTAGAACATTTGTGCCTTCCGGCAACTCCATCTTTTCCAGCAACTGAATTTGCCCTTCTTTTACTACGGCGCGGATCGTATTGAGCATAACTTCTCCCCTAGCTTGGCCCCACTCCTCTTCATTGCTTCACTTGGCGCTTCACTTCGCTGGCGTAATCCGCAAATTCGCAAAATCGCCGCCCGCCGTTGTCCCCACCCAGAACCCGACCCAACCTTCGCGCCGCTCGCTCAGTTTGTCAACCACCAGACTCGGCGCATTGTTGTCATTGATGAACACACTTACCTTGGGGCTAGCGACGACGATGCGCACGTGGTTCCAGGCGTTCGGGTCGGGCGCGGGCGTGATGCCTTTCTCGTATTGCTCCGGCTTCTCGGTGCGCAGCTTGTTCCAGGTGAAAGTCGGATGCGCGATGTATTGCACCGCGTGGATGCGCCGCACGAGATCGGTGCTGCGGAAGTTGAAGGGCCGCAGGTAAATCGCGTCGAAGGTCTGCGCATCCACGCCGTGAAAGGCGAGACCGACAAAGCTGCGTTGCAAGACATCCTTGCCGCGCACGTCGAATTCCAGCGTGCCGTCGCCAAACTTGACACCTTCCAGCCACGCCACGCCATCGCCTTCTTTCTCGTCAAAGCGCACGCCTTGCTTGCCGTCTTCATTCAGCGCCGTGACCGTGCGGTTGTGAACTTTCCAGCCTCGTCCAGCGGCGAGTTTGGATAGATCGGGCGTGATCGCCTTTTTCTGCGCTGTGACAGGCAGCGTGGCGAGTAGCGCGGCAACAACAAGCGAAAGCAGAAAAGCAGTCAGGCGTGGTTTCATGGATTTCTTGCTCCTCAAACTGTCCGACAAGCTGCCAGCTTGTCGAGGCTTGGCGGTAAGCCGATTGGTGCGGTAGCCGAAGCTCCGACAAGCTGGCAGCTTGTCGGACAGTTCGGCCTATTTGTTCGGCGTCACCTTGATGTTATCGAAATAAACTTCATTCTGGTTGTCGGCAAAAACACCCGCGCTGCCTTTGCGATTGCCGATGGGGTCAGTCCATTCCAGCATCCAATCGGCGGGTTCGGTTTCGCCTACCGCCCAGGCCTTGCCGCGCGCGCGCGTCTTGCCGCCGGGCAGGTTTTGCACTTCCAGCTTCAGCCGGTACCAGGTGTTCGGCTTCATCGCAAACGGTTTGCTGAACGAACGCTTCGGCTCGATCTGCCACGAACGCAATTCCAGCTTCTGCACGTTGCCGAACAGCACCAGTTCGTAGCGTTGCGCGACGACGCCGATGTCGCCCATCTGGCGGCGTTTCTCGACGGCGCTCACATCGCCTTCGATGGTGTAATTGGCTGCGTCCGCCGCGCCGAATAACGAGCGTGTGCGTTTGAAGATGCCCAGGTTTTCCTTCTTCGCCAGGAAGCGGTTGCCGTCAGCCTCGCGCCCGACGTACTTGCCGCCGGTGTTGAGCCAGATGGCGGGCGCTTGATCCACCGCCAGCGTCGAGAAATCTTCGCTGTACGGTAGCGCCGGAATCACGCGCACGCGCGCAATGCCGGTCACATTGCCGACCGTCGCTTTGACCTGGCCCCCTTGCGCAACCGCGTCAGCCGCCGCTGTGAATTGATTGTTCGCGGCTGTGCCTTTCAACCCGGCCAGCGCCAGCGTCGCGCCGCTTTCCTCACGAATGAAGCGGCCTTTGTCGTCGAAGGAGCGCACGCGGAATTTTTGCGTCGCGCCCGGTTGCACCACGGCATCGGCGGGAATCACCTGCACGTGCGCCACCGCCGCGCCTGCCGGTGCGTTCTCGACAGTTTCAGGCACGGGCGGCAACGCGGCGGCTTTCACCTTGCTGCCGATGCAATAAACGTGTTTGGTCGAGACCATGAAAACCCGCCCGCGCGAAATCGCCACGCCGCCGATGACCTGTTCGTTCGAGGAAATCGCTTCGTCGCCCGCTTCGGTCGTGATCTCGACTTTGGTGAGGGGTTCGAGTTCGACCTTGCTCAGAATCTGCGCGCCCGTCGCTCCGGGTTTGATGATGAAGAACGCGCCGTTCTCGGTGCCGACGTAAATCTTCCCGTCGGCAAAAACCGCCGAAGCTTTCTGAATCGTGCCTAGGTTTTGCTCCCACAGTTTCTTGCCCGTCGCCAGATCAAACGCAAACAAGTTCGCGCCCGCGTCCACGTCGTAAAGCGTGGCGCCATCAAGCACCGGCGCGCCGGGGCCAAGCTGAAAATTGGTGATCGCGTATTTGATCTTGTCGGCGTTGGACATTTTGCCGGCGGCGTCTTTGCCGATCAGTCCGCGCGCCGTCAGGTCGAGCGCGGCCAGATGGCCCATCTCGCTGACCTCCAGATTCTCCTCCTGGTGCGTGACGTAAGCGACGCCGTCCTTCACGACGACGCCCGGATTGACGCCGCGCTTGCTCATCGGATAGCGCCAGACCGGTTCGCCCGTGGCGACCTTCAGCGCGCACACCGAACCGTCGCCGCCGCCCGCGATCAAGATGCGCATCCCGTCAATCGTCGCCACCACCGGCGTCGAATAGGTCGTGTCGTAAGGCCGTTCGCCCGGCGTGCTGATCCACACGCATTCGCCCGTGCGTTTGTCGAAGGCGTAGTAACGATGCCGCCGCGCCTGTATGTCGCCGAAGCCATCCGTCACCGTACTGACGATCACCAACTCACCCTCGATAATCGGCGAAACGGTGCGCCCGCCGTGCGTCGTCCACGAGCCGTATTCATCGGTAAACGAACGATCCCAGAGCAGCTTGCCATCGAATGACAACGCCACCAATTCATTGCACGCGCCAAAGGCATAGACATTCCCCGTCACCGGGTCGCCCACCGGCGAAGACCAGGCCACGCGGCGCGGCGGCACGTCGGTCGAATAAACATTGAACTTATATTCCCAGATCACCTTGCCTGTGTCGCCATCCAGCGCCATCACACGCTCCTGCAAGGTCTCTCCCTCGCCCGCGCTGTTGAAGACGAATACGCGGCCGTTCATCACAATCGGCGCCGAGCGGCCGCCGTAAGGGACTTTCCAAACCAGATTGTCGCCCTGCAGCGACCATTTTTCGGGCAGCTTCTTTTCCAGTCCGATGCCGTCGCGCGAAGGGCCGCGCCAATCAGCCCAATCGCTGCCCGATTTGGCGCGCGCGGGCGATTGCGCCAGGATGGTTGCAGAGCAGCAGAGCGTGAGTGCCAGCGTCAGCCAGATGGTGTGCTTGCCGATGTACTTAAACGAGGTTTTCATATGCGGGTACCGTTATGGTCGTTTGGAAGTTGCGTTGCTTGAAACTGCCTATACTGAATTTTGATGATGCCAGTTGCGCGGAAATTAAGTCGTCTTGACCCAAGTGCAACGAAACTATAATGTCCCGCCGTACACAGTTCAAGACGGGCTTTCCCGAAACCCGCCGGACGCTTTCAGCGTTTTGGCAATCGTCACCGATCACATCATCAAGACAACCCAGCGATGGAAACGAAATCACAAGCTTGGAAACTCAATTCCGGAGGTCACGCCATGCGCAAGTCGCGCTCTTTTTTCACGCTGGTGCTTTTGCTATTTGCCACCGCAGCATTCGCCCAAAGTCTCAACGAAGACCTGCTGGCCGCCGCGCGCAAAAGCGATGCCGCCGCCGTCAAATCGTTGCTGGCCAAGGGCGCCGATGTGAATGCCAAATCGCCTTACGGCGCAACGCCGCTGTTTTTTGCCTGTGATCGCGGCAGCGCCGAGGTCGTCAAAATCCTGCTCGAAGCCGGCGCGGATGTGAACATCAAAGACACGTTTTATAAATCAACGCCGCTGACCTGGGCCATCCAGCACGACCACGCCGAAGTCGTCAAACTGTTGGTGGCGAAAACACCATCAACAAAAGAGTCCGCCACCGCCCAAGCCGTCGCTCAAGGCCAGGTCAAAACTGTCAACGCGATGTTGGCGCTGGGCGGGTTCAAACAGGAGTCATTGTCGCTGTGGCTGGTCATGGCCGAGAAAAACGAATCCAAAGAGGTTGCCGAAGCACTCAAGGCCGCTGGCGCGAAACCGAAGCCCAAGATCGAATTCAAAGTCGAACCGGCGCAATTGAAGCGCTACGAAGGCGTCTTCAAAAACGAACAAGTCGAACTGAGCTTCCGCGTCAAAGACGGCAAATTGATTGTTACCCAGAACGGCTATGACTTCGTGATGATTCCGCAAGCCGAACACACCTTTGAACTGGAAGGGCAGCCCGCCACGGTGATCTTCAAACTCGAGGGCGAAAAGGTCACCGCCCTGACCGTCAAAGGCACGGGCGGCGAACTGATGATCAAAAAAACGGAGGTGAAATGAGCCGCAAGTTATGCGCGCCTGTTATTCTGATCTGGCCGAATGTTACTTTGCTGTTACCTGGCTTTGCCCGATAAAAAGCCGCGCAGTATTTGCTACATGTATTTCATCTCGGTACCAGGCGCGGCAGCGGCGGCCTGGTACCGCAATCAAGGAGCTAACAACCAATGACCCGACTCATATTCAAATTCTCGCTCGTCCTTTGTCTCTGCCTGCTGGCGTTACCTGCGGGGCGGCTCATCGGCAGTAACGCCGCGACTTCTTCCAACTGGCCGCAATGGCGTGGCCCTGACAGCCAAGGCATTTCAACCGAAAAGAACCTGCCCACCGAATGGAGCGACACCAAAAACGTACTCTGGAAAACGCCGCTGCCGGGGCGCGGTTATTCGCAACCCGTCATCTGGGGCAACCGCGTTTTCCTGACCACGGATGTCGAAGGCGGCCCCGCGCCAGCCACGCACAAACCGCCCGTGCACATGCTCGGCAAGGATGAATTCAAACATCCCGATTGGACGGGCGTAGACAAACTGCATACCTTCAAAGTCCTCGCGCTCGACCGTGACAGCGGCAAAATCCTCTGGGAGCAAACGGCCTATGACGGCGCGGTGTTTGACTATCGCCACAAACGCGGCAATTACGCCGCGCCGACGCCGGTCACGGATGGGAAATACCTCTGGGCCTGGTTCGGTTCCGAGGGGCTGTATTGTTACGACTTAAAGGGCAAGCTGATTTGGAAACAATCGCTCGGCTCGATTGCCACGCTGGGCATGGGCGTGGGCACTTCGCCCGTGCTGGCGGGCAATTTATTGATCCTGCAATGCGATGAAAATGAGGGCCAGAAATCTTTTATCACCGGCCTGGACAAAATGACCGGCAAACAAGTCTGGCGCACGCCGCGCCAGGTACAAGTGAGTTGGTCAACGCCAGTGCTGGTCAACACGGGCGCGCGCATTGAGTTAGTAACTAGCGGTAACGAATTTGTAATTGCCTACGATCCCAAGACCGGCGCTGAGTTATGGCGCAGCGAAGGCGTCAAGGCCAATGCGATTGCCACGCCGTTGGTGGGCCACGGCCTGATCATCGCCTCAACCGGTTATCCCAGCAAAAACATCCTCGCCATCAAACCGGGCGGCACGGGCACGCTGGGCGCGGAACAAGTCGTTTGGCGCTATAACAAGGGAACGGCCTATGTGCCCTCGCCGATTTTATACGGCGATTATGTTTACTTGATGAGCGACGGCGGTGTGCTGACCTGCCTCGAAGCCAAAACGGGTAAGTTAGTCTATGAAGGCGGGCGCGTGCCGGTGGCGGCGAAATTTTACGGCGCTTCGCCCGTGGCCTTTGACGATAAGTTACTCCTGACCAGCGATGACGGCGATACTTTTGTTATTAAAGCCGGGCCGAAACACGAGGTACTCGGCACTAACTCACTGGGCGAACCCTGCCGGACTTCGATTGCGATTGCCGCTGGTAAGCTGTTTATCCGGGGCGAGAAGAATTTGTTTTGCATTGGCAAGAAGGGCTGAGTTATGACTTGGCGCGAGATCATCCGCAACCCAGCTTTGCGCAACCTGCCGTTCAAGCTCGAGACGAACAGGTTCGGACAGATTGTGCTGAGTCCGGCGACGAACCAACAAGGCGCGCTGCGCTTCAAGGTCGCTAACGAAATTCGCAGATGCAAAAGGGGCGGGGGTGTTACCTTGAGTTGTTCGGTGAGGACTTCCGACGGCGTGCGCGTCGCGGATGCCGCCTGGGTCTCCCGCAAGTTTATCGCTGAGTTTGGCGGACTAACTCCCTATCCGAAAGCCCCCGAAATCTGTGTCGAAATTGTCTTGTCAGGAACTTCAAAACAAGCGATCGAACACAAACTCGAACTTTACTTGGCAAAAGGCGCGCAAGAGGTTTGGGTTGTGAACGACAAAGAAGAAGTTACTATCCACACCCACGCTGGTAAACTCAAAACCTCGAAGCTGGCGCCGAAATTCAAGCTATGAAACAAATCACCCTTACATTTTTGTTACTCCTGCCTGGCGTACTGCCGGGCTTGGCGCAAACTGCTAATTGGCCGCAGTGGCGCGGGCCGCAAGCCAGCGGTGTTTCCGCCGAGAAGAATTTGCCTGATGAATGGGGGCCTGACAAAAACATCGTCTGGAAAACCGAGTTACCCGGCAGGGGTCATTCTTCACCGGTCATCTGGGGCAACCGCGTCTTTCTGACCAGCGACATCGAAGGCGACGTGATCCCCGGTCAAAAAGCCGTCTATCACGAACGCAACAAGCAGCCCTGGGTGCACCCAGATGCGCTGTCGGGTAACAAGAAACATACCTTGAAAGTAATTTGCCTCGAACGCGATTCCGGGAAAATTCTCTGGGAGCGCATCGCGCACGAAGGCGCTGTGTTAGACGACCGGCACAAGAGAAATACCTATGCCTCGGGCACTCCGGTAACAGACGGCAAATTTGTCTATGCCTTTTTTGAAGCCGAAGGGCTGTTTTGTTACGACTTCACCGGCAAGTTAGTTTGGAAAACGAATCTAGGCCAGATTGCCAAGATGGGCATGGGGCCGGGCACTTCGCCGGTGTTATTCGAGAACCTGCTCTACCTGCAATGCGACTTGGAAGATGGCGGCGCGGGCGGCTTTCTGGCCGCCCTGGACAAACGCACGGGCAAGGAAGTCTGGCGCGTCAAACGCGATCAGCGCAAGACGCACGCTACACCCTTGATCGTGCAGACAGCTCAGCGCACCGAATTGGTTGCCAACGCTTACGAGACCATCGTTTCGTATGACCCCAAAACAGGCAAAGAATTGTGGCAGTGCGAAGGTGTCAAAACCTGGGGTATTCCCAGCCCGGTAGCGGGTCATGGCATGGTATTTTTGACTGGCGGGGCCGACCGCAAACGCGCTATCGGAGTCAAGCTAGGTGGAACAGGCAAGCTGGATGGCACACCGTATGTTGTTTGGAGTTACAACAAAGGCACGGCCTATGTTACTTCGCCGATTCTTTACGGCGATTATCTTTACCTCGTCAGTGAAAAAGGCATCCTGACTTGCCTGGATGCCAAGACTGGCGAGATCAAATATGAAGGTGGCAGAGTGCCAACACCGGCGACCTTTTTTGCCTCAGCGGTGGCCTTTGACGGCAAGTTATTCCTGACCAGCGAAGACGGTGAAACCTTTGTGATTAAAGCGGGGCCCGTGCACGAAGTGATTCGCACCAACAACGTTGGCGAACCGGTGATGGCTTCGCCAGCGATTGCCAACGGCAAGGTGTTTATTCGCGGCGACAAGCATTTGTATTGCATCGGCGCTGGCGAAAAAACGGGCGGCAAAGTGAGCACGGAAAAGTAAACTGCGGAAATAGACAACTGCCAAAAAGGCAAGAGGGTAAGCAGGCTGTACCAACGCCTGGCTTGCCCTCTTGCCTTTTTATTTAACGGCCAACTCTCTGTTCTCGACTGCTGGCGTGAGGTGCTCATTAACAAGTTACTCACTGCAAGAGAATTGAGAATGAAGAATGCCTCCTGCTCAAGTATCCTTGAGTTAGAACAGCAGCTTAACGCCGAACTGCACGCGGCGGGGGCTTTGCGCCGAACGTATGCTGCCGAACGAGGGCGAGCCCAGGAAGTTATCCGGCAGATCGAAGTTCACCGTGTTGAATAGATTGAAAAACTCCGCGCGCAATTGCAGGTTCAGATGTTCTTTCAACGCCGTATTTTTGACCACCGAGAAATTCACGTTTTTATAACCCGGCCCATCCAGCAGGTTGCGGCCCGCGTTGCCAAAGGTGCCGGGGCGCGAAAATTGAAACGCCTGCGTATTGAACCAGCGTTCGGGCGTGCGCGTGTCGAGGCGCGCCTGACCAATCAGGTTCGGGCGGTCATTCGCACCGAAGCCCAGATTGGAGCGGCCCGTGTTGCTGTTATCAATATCCGACAACAACGCGACGGTGAATGGGCGGCCCGTTTGCAAGGTAATCACGCCGAATGATTGCCAGCCTGCCAGGAAGCCTTTGGCCAAGCCCGTTGCGCCTTTGCCAAATGGTAGATCATACGCGTAACTCAGCGAGAAGCGGTGGCGCAGGTCGAAGTTGGAGCGTCCGCGTTCGGCGCGCAGGTTCAAGCTGTCTTGCGGGAAATTCGGGTCGCCCGCGCTGGTGAATAGGCCCGAGGCGTTGTCTATGGATTTTGACCAGGCGTAAGACGACAGCACCGACAGCCCGGCGGTCAGCCGTTGTTGGAAGCTGGCCTGCAGACTGTGATAAATCGAATTCGCGCTCGATTCCTGATAGGTGATGTCTTCGTAACGCGGATCGGGGCGCAGATAAGTAATCAGCGGATTGGGTAGCTTCGGCCCCGGGCGCGGCTGGTTGATGTCGCGCGCGGCGATCAGCTTGGTGCCTTTTGAACCAACGTAATTCAATTCAAACAAGCGGCTCGCGCCGAGTTGGCGTTGCACGCCCAGGTTCCAGTGCTGCACATACGCGGTGCGCAAATCGCGTTGAAAGGCATTGGCCGATTGCGGCAGCGCGACGGGGAAGTTGGCCGGGAACGGATCGTTGACGAGCAGCGGCAGTTGTTGCAGCGGGAAATACAAACGCAGGTTGAAATAGGGCGCGTTGAAATACAGACCTTCGCCATAGGCCAGCGGCGCTTGGTCGTAATAAACACCATAGCCGCTGCGCACGACGGTGTTGGGGGTTAGTGTCCAGGCGACACCAAGTCGCGGGGCGAGGTTGTTTTTGTCCGACAGATAGCCGGCGCGCGGGACGTTGCCCGTGCCAACGGCGGTCAGCGCGCGCGTGCTCACGTCATACACATTGGCGCGGTCGTGCGTGTCCACGGCGGGCGAATTGAATTCGTAACGCAGCCCCAGCGAGAGCGTCAGGTTGGGCCGTATACGCCAGCCGTCGTTGACGAAGAAGTTGTAGCTTTCGGTGCGCAGTGCTTGCGGATTATTCAGCTTCGCCCCGCCGGTGAAGATGGGCGCGCCGAGCAGCAAGTCAGCCAAGGCATTGCCCGTGATCGCGGGAATCGGGCGGCCATTGTCATCCAAACGAAAGGCCGAAAAGGTCAGGAAGCCGCGTGATTGCACGTCGCGGAAGGCGTTCTGCTGCGCCTTGCGAATGTCGCCGCCGAATTTGAAAAGGTGCTGGCCGCGCGACCACGTCGCCGTGTCGAGCAATTGAAAGACGTTGGTCACGCTGAATTGCGGATTGTTGTATTCGTCGCCGATGGGCGAATAGCCGGTCAGCGTGATGAAGCTCAAACCGAAATCACGCGGGTTGGTGGCGAGACTCGCCATGCCGACTTGCTGGTTGATATTGCGGCCTTGATTCTGCTGGTTGACGCTCGACGCCGTGCGGCTGAAGGCCAGGCGCACGTCGTTGATGAACGCCGACGAAAAGATGTGCGTTTCACCGAGCATGAAATTCTGGCCCCGGCGCGGCACGTTGTTGCCGTAACCAGGCACTTGCGAAAAGCTCGGCCCTGCGAACGGTTCGTAAAGCAGCCGGTCGTTGAAGCTGTAGCGCGCGGTCAATTGCGACGCCGTGCTGAGTTGATGATCCAGCCGCACGTCGAACAGGTCGTTGCGGTCGCGTTGCGCGGGCGACGAGACGTAATTGGCAAACGGCGTATTGCGATTGGGCAGCGGATAGAGCGCGGCGATATTTTTGCCGACCGGATTGATGAAAAACGAGGGCAGTTGATTGCCGGGGAAGGGAAAGCCCGCGCCCGGCTGGCCCGGCGGGATGACCGGCTTGGGCAATACGCTTTGCGAAAAATCGCCGTTGCGTTCGGCCAGCGTCGGCACGTTGGTCACGCGTGTGAGGCCTTCGCGCAAACGCGTGCCTTCGTAATCGGCGAAGAAAAAAGTTTTGTCTTTGCGCACCGGGCCGCCCAGGCTAAAGCCGAATTGATTGCGCTGGTATTGCGGCGCGGGTTCGTTGCGCGGGGCAAAGAAGTTGCGCGCGTCGGTGACTTTGTTGCGCAGGAATTCATAGGCCGTGCCGTGAAAATTATTCGCGCCCGATTTGAGCACCACGTTGACTTGCGCACCCGCGCTGCGGCCAAAGGCGGCGTCGTAGGTGCTGGCCGAAACTTCAAATTCGCGGATGCCGTCCACGGGCGGTTTGACGCCGAAGCCGTTCAGCTTGGGGTCTACGTTATACACGCCGTCGAGCAGAAAGTTGTTGGCGTCTTCGCGCGTGCCGTTGATGTTGAAAGCAAAATCACCGCGCACTGAACCGGCGGAACCTTGCGCGGCAGGCGCTGCGCCGGGCACGAGCAACGAAAGTTCGAGGAAGTTACGGCCATCGAGGGGCAAGCCCGTGACTTGCAGGTTGTCAACGACGGTGCTGTGCGCGGTTGAGCCGCGTTTCAGCAAGCCGTACTCGGTGATTTGCACCGGCGGATCAGTTGCGGCGGCGACTTCCAACGCGGCGTCGTAGCGAATTTCCTGGCCGACCGAGACCACGATGTCCGCCACATTGCGGCGGAAGCCTTTGCTTTCGATTGAGAGTTGGTACGCGCCGGGCCGCAGCAGCGTGAGCGCGAAATCGCCGCTTTGATTCGAGGCAGAAGTGCGCGTCTCATTGGTTTCCTGGTGCGTAGCTTTGACCTGTGCGGCAGTGATGACAGCCCCCTGGCTGTCGGTGATGCGTCCGCGAATCGTGCCGCGATAGTTTTGCGCCGAGGCAGTCAGGGTAAGCAGCAAAAGAGCGAGCAAAAATCTCATAAGAGAACCGATCTTCACGTTGGAGCCTTTCTAAATAGTCCGCCGCCATTGGCGTGCTTAACACACGTCTAAGCTGGCAAACATTGAATGTCGTTGGTGCAGGAGATGACTCTGATCTTGCAATCGGGCCGCATCATAACAAGCCGGGTTGCCAATGTCACAAGCCTGAGCCTTCTTTGTGTTTGTGAATGCAGTCGGGCAAGCAAGGAAAACGTCACGTGCTAAGTTTGGGTTGCAGCAATGTTTTGGAGCTGCTGTCAAAAGCCTGAAGCACGGCGCTATGCGCGGGCGCCACCACAGAATGGCCTGTCAGTGCCTTGCGAGACTGGCGAAAAGAAGGTAAGGTCTGCGCCGTTTCAACGGGCGAAACATCTCATCAATTCAAATACTTTTCTGGTCAATTTGCATTTGGCAACCGGCTATCGGTTCATCACTTCTGGGGGGGAGTTTTATGAACGAGCAGGCTGTGGCGCCTTCGCCAGCACTGTTTTTTGAGGCGGTCAACGCCTATCAACGCACGGCGGCCATCAAAGCCGCCGTCGAATTGGAAGTCTTCACGGCCATTGCCGAGGGGAATTCCACTTACTACAACGTCGCCGCGCGTTGCCACACGTCGGAGCGCGGGATGCGCATCCTGTTGGATTACATGGTCATCATCGGCTTTCTGTCCAAGGCCGCTGACCAATACGCTCTGACGCCGGATGCGGCGCTCTTCCTGGACAAACACAAACCGACGTATGTGGGCGGCGCGCTCGAATTTCTGTTGATGCCTGAAATGGTCGCGGCGCACAGCAACCTGAGCGAAGCCGTGCGCAAGGGCGGCACGGTGCTGGGCGCTGAAGGCACGCTGTCGCACGAAAACCCGGTCTGGGTGAATTTCGCGCGCGCGATGATGCCGCTGATGATGCTGCCCGCGCAGGGCATCGCCAAGCTGGTCGAGGTCGAGCAAACGCGCCCGGTCAAAGTGTTGGACATCGCCGCCGGACACGGCATCTTCGGCATCGCCTTCGCACAGGCGAATCCCAATGTCGAAGTGACGGCGCTCGATTGGCCGAAGGTTTTGGAGGTCGCGCAAGAGAACGCGCAGAAATTCGGCGTCAAAGATCGCTTTGCCACGTTGGCGGGCAGCGCGTTTGAATTGGATTGGGGCAGTGGTTACGACGTAGTTTTGGTGACGAACTTCCTGCACCATTTCGATGTGCCGACGTGCGAAACTTTATTGCGCAAGGTGCATGCTTCGCTCAATCCCGGCGGGCGCGCGGTGACGCTGGAATTCGTGCCGAACGATGATCGCGTCTCGCCGCCACAGGCCGCAGCCTTTGCGTTGACGATGCTGGGTTCGACACCGGCGGGCGATGCTTATACGGCGGTCGAATATAACCTGATGTTCCGCAACGCCGGGTTTGCTTACACCGATCTGTTCCCCGTCCCGCAAACCATCGAGCACGTGCTGGTGTCAGTGAAAGGATGAAGGCCCGTCCCCTGTGTTCGTATCGCTTCCAGCGTGCGGACGCGGCGCGCGCAATCATGCTCGTCTGCGATGTCGGAGCCCTTCGCCGAATTCTCCTAATGGGACAAGCTTATTCCGCCGGATGCAATCCCAGCATGATCCAGAGCGCGCGCAGATTCACGATCAGATCGTTGTTCATTTGCAGCGCTTCAACCGTCGCGCGTCCCGTGGCGGTCAGGCCCAGGAGGCGCGTGCCGTCGGCGCTCCACTGAAAATGCTGCGGCCATTTCTGTCGGCGCGGGTGGAAGAGATTGACCAAGCGGTGGGTGACGGGATCACGGGCTTTGGTGATTTGCCATTTGTGGCCGTTGCAGGTGCGACAGGCCAAGCACAGATTAGCGATGACCGTCTGGCCGCCGCGCGCGGTGGCGCTGATGTGATCGGCTTCGAGTTGCATGCCCAACAGTCTTTCCGGACTGTGGCAATATGCGCAGCGCAGGTCGGCCGCTTCCGCGCGCAACCGCCGTCGCAACAGTGGCGGGATCGAACTCACGCAGGAACTCCCGGAGCCTGCGCGGCCTGCATTCTTTGAGCGAGCAGGAATTGTGCCTTGGCTTTGTTCCGTGAAAAGCGCAGGTACTCCTGTTGCAGGGCCGTCCATTCGGCCTGCTCACCCGCGCTGAGGCGGTCGGCTTTGCGCAGCAGCGTCGAATAACGACGCTGCCGTTTGGCGGGCAGAAAGGCAGCGGCAATTGCCAGCAGCGCTTCGTCGTCGAACAAAGACCAGTGCGCGAGATCGGCAGCGAGTTCTGGCGGCAGGTGGTCAGGCAAAGGCGGCAAGCCGTTTTCCAAGGTCGAGACAATCAATTCCTTGACGCCGAAACCGGTCTGGTGTGCGGTTCGTTCGACGCGCTGGTAAAGGCGCTGGGGCAATTGAATGCTGACGATTTTGGTGGCCATGTTATTTCTTGCGCTGCTTTTCATGGTTGCGATTCTAGCGGCCCTTGATGGGCGCGTCAAAATCATAGTTTGGGCGACGTGCCGCAGTTGCGACCGTCCGTGTTCGCCAGTTTCGCTTCAATCTCCCCGTCGTTTTGCGCGCCCGCGTTCCTCGCCAGCACGCGCTAGCTTCTTCGACTTCTGTTTTTGCTCGTTCAACTGTGCGTAGGATTGTTGCCGTTTGGCCAGGTGCGCGAGTTCCTGCAACATCTTCTGGTAATTTTCCAAACGGGAACGCGTGAGCGTGCCGTCGGCGATGGCGGCGCGGATGGCGCAGCCCGGTTCGCGCCCGTGCCCGCAGTTGCTGAAGCGGCATTGCAAGGCGAGTTCCTCGACATCGGTGAAGACTTGCTCGATGCCTTCATCGCCTTCCCACAACTGCAACTCGCGCATGCCGGGCGTGTCGAGCACGAGGCCGCCCTGGGGCAGCAAGATCAATTCGCGGTGGCGCGTGGTGTGCTGGCCGCGTTCGTCGCTCTCGCGCACCTCGCTGATCTTTTGCCGGTCAACGCCGAGCAGCCGATTGATTAAGGTGGATTTGCCTACGCCAGAGGTGCCCACGATGGCGATGGTTTCGCCGGGCACAAAGTAGGCTTGCACTTCGGCGACGCCCTGGCCATGTTTGGCGCTGATGGCGTGGACGGGCGCGCCATTGCTGACGGCTTCCATCGCGGCGACTTTGCTGG
>JAYUCP010000196.1:0-5328 GCA_043740245.1 Acidobacteriota bacterium
GATTGCGAAAGGCGCGCCGCTGCCTGAATTCAAGCGGCATCAATACGGCGGCACGATTGGCGGGCCGGTCATCAAAGACAAGCTGTTTTTCTTCGCGGGTTTTCAAGGCCAGCGGCAGGCGAAGTTTGTGACCTCGACGCCGAGCGTGCCGTTGCCTGCGTTTTTCACGGGCGATCTGTCGGCTTACACCGTGCCGATTCGTGACCCGCAAAAGACGGGCGTCTGCACCGCCGCCGACCGCACGGCTTGCTTCACCGGCAACATCATTCCGCCGGTGCGCATCAGTCCGATTGCGCTGAAGTTTCAGCAATTCTGGCCTGCGCCGAGTGCGGCGGGTTTGAGCCGCAATGCGCGCGCGTTGATTCCCACGCCGGACAATTTCACGCAGCCGACGGGCAAGGTGACGTGGAATGTGAACAGCCGCCACACCCTCAACGCGACCTATAACTTTTACGACAACAAGTTTCTCGAAATCCTCGGCAACGACTTGCCGCAATTCGTGAGCGACAGTCTGGTGCGCTCGCAATCGTTCTCGCTGTCTGAAGTCTGGACGCTGTCGTCAACGATGCTCAACGAATTCCGCGCGGGCTTCAGCCGCTTGAATCGTTCGCGGCTCTCGCCCAATCGCGACAAGAACTACAACCAGGAATTCGGCATCGCGGGCACGGCGGCGGATACCGAGAAAGCCGCGTGGGGCGTGCCGCTGGTGAATGTCACCGGGTTTTCGTTGATTGGCGATGGCAGCACCTTGCCGCAACCGCGCATCGAGATGCCGATTACAGTGGCCGACACGGTGTCGCTGCAACGCGGCAATCACAGCTTGAAATTCGGCGGCGATTATTTTGCGCAAGTCATCAACGGCTCGCTCTTGCTGGTCAACGGACGCGGGCAGTTTGTGTTCACGGGTTCGGTGACGGGCAATGCGTTTGCCGATTATCTGTTGGGCTTGGCGTCGCAAACGATTCGGCAGCCGCCGCTGGGGCCGATCACGTCGTATTCGCGCCGTCACAACGGCAGCCTGTTCGCGCAAGACGATTGGAAGCTCGCGCGCAAGCTGACGGTCAACGCAGGCTTGCGTTATGACGTATTCGGCACGCTGCGCGAAAAGAACGGCAAGGAAGCGACGTTTGATGCGGCGCTGAATGGTGGCAAAGGTGGCATCAGGATGGTCGGCACGAATGCGTTTTGGGATAACTCCGTAGCGACCTATCAACGCCTGTTCCCGACGCTGACCATCGCGCGCGGCTCCGATGAGTTATACAAGGGCGACCGCAACAACCTCGCGCCGCGTCTCGGTCTGGCGTGGTCGTTGGCGAACAAGACCGTCGTGCGTGCGGGGTACGGCGTCTTTTATCAAATTCAGGAAGCGGGCTTTAACGAATTTTTCAACAATCCGCCGTTCAATCTGAGCCAGACCTTCAGCAACGCGACGGCGGGCATTCCGTGGAGCAATCCGTTCGGCGGCACGGCGGGCGCGCCCTCGTTGACGGTCATCTCGATTGATCCGAATCTGGCGACGCCTTACGTGCAACGCTGGACGCTGGACATTCAACACGAACTGCCCGGTGGCATCGTGGTTGATGCGGCTTACGTCGGCAACAAAGGCACGAAGCTGCGCCAGACGCGCGACATCAATCAGCCGCGTGATCGCAGCACGGCGGCGACCGTCACGCCTTCGCGGCCTTTCGCGGGCTTCGCCGCGATTTCGCAGCAGGAGAATTCGGCCAACTCGATTTATCACGGCTTGCAATTGCGCGGCGAGAAACGCACGAGCAACGGCACTACATTTCTGGTGTCGTACATCTACGGCAAGATGATTGACAACGCCGTGATTTCGGGCGCGAACGTGCCGCCCGCCGCCACGCTGCCGATGGATAGTTACAACCTCGCGCTCGAACGTTCGCTCTCGACCGACGACGTGCGCCATCGCTTGAGCGTGAGTTACATCTATCCGCTGCCGTTCGGCAAAGGGCGCAAGCTGCTGTCGAATCTGAACGGTGTCGGCAACGCCATACTCGGCGATTGGGAACTGTCGGGCATCTATCGCGCGAACGCGGGCAGCCCCTTCAACCCCGTGCTGAGCGTGGACAACAGTCGCACCTCGGTGCGCCGCGACCGACCGAACTTGATCGGCAATCCGAATCTGGATAACCCTACGCCGGCGAAATGGTGGGATGCGGCGGCGTTTGTGACACCGGCGGCGGGCACGTTCGGCACGGCGGGGCGCAACATCCTGATCGGCCCTGGCGTTTCGCTGTGGGATTTTTCGTTGCAGAAAAACTTCCGCGTGCGCGAACGGCAACAACTTCAGTTCCGCTTCGATCTGTTCAATTTGTTGAACCATCCGAATTACAACACGCCGGTGGCGGTGCCGAATGCGGCGAACTTCGGCGCGATTGCCACGGCGCAGGATTCGCGGCAGATGCAGTTGGGCTTGCGCTATAGCTTTTAATTTTCCCGGGAGGAACAAACACGATGAAGAGCATAAAAATTCTGGCCAGTATTTTGATCGGCTTGTGTTGTGCGACGGCGGCCCTGGCTGCCGATGCCAGCGGTAAGTGGACAACCACCATTAGCACGCAAATCGGCGATCAGGCCTATACCTACGATTTCAAAGTCGAAGGTGAAAAGCTGACGGGCAGAGCGAAATCGCAATTCGGCGAAATCGAAATCACCGAAGGCAAAGTCAAAGGCGATGAAATTACTTTCGTCGAAAACATCAACTTCGACGGCAACGCGATTCGCATTGAATACAAAGGCAAAGTCGTGGGCGATGAAATCAAATTCACGCGCAAGGTCGGCGAATTCGCTACCGAAGAGTTCGCCGCCAAACGCGCCAAGTAACCCTCGTGGAGAAAATCATGTCCGATTTATCCTCGATTCCTTTTGCTCTGGGAACTTTTTCAACGGCGGGTAGCAAGCCATTTCCCGGTCTGGTGCTGAATGAAAAGTTTTTCCACCGGGCGCGCTGCCGGTTTTGTCTGAAGCGGGTTCCATTCTGGCGCTGCTCGAAAACTGGGAAGCGAATGTTGCTACGCTGCAATGGGAAATCGCTTCCTTGAACGAAGCTGCCGCGCTGCCGCTCGCCGAACTCAAAACTCACCCGCCCGTCAATTTGCCGCGTCAGATTTTTTGTTCCGGCGCGAATTACAAAAAGCACGTCATTGACCTCATCATTGACGAAGGCGGCGGGCCGCTGACTGAAAACATGACCGCCGAAGAGCGGCGCGTGTGGGCGACGAAAATGATGGATGACCGCGCGGCGAACGGTTATCCGTATATGTTCTCGAAACCTGTGTCGGTCGTCACCGGCGCTTATGACAACATCGTCTTGCCGCCGCACGCCAAAGCGCCCGATTGGGAACTTGAACTCGGTGTCGTCATTGGCCGCAAAGCGCGGCACGTCACGCGCGCCGAGGCACTGCATTACGTAGCGGGTTACAGCATCGTCAACGACATCACCAACCGGGATCACGTCTTTCGCCGCGATGCTGTCAAGGCGATGGGATCGGATTGGGTCGCCGCGAAAGGCTCGCCGACCTATCTGCCGTTTGGGCCGTACCTCGTGCCTGCGGCGTTTGTGCCTGACCCGCAGAACCTGCAACTCACGCTGAAACTCAACGGTGAAATCAAACAGGACGAAAGCACGGCGGACATGATTTTCGACATCGCGCGGCAGATTGAATACTTGTCGAGTTTGGTCGAGCTATGGCCGGGCGATGTGATTTGCACGGGCTCGCCAGCGGGCAACGGGACGCATTACAAACGGTTTTTGCAAGAAGGCGATGTGGTCGAGGCGACGATTACAGGCTTGGGAATGCAACGTAACGTTTGCGTCAACGAGAGGAAATAATCATGCCAATTGTCGGAATTGAAACCGCGCTTTATGGCGTCGAAGATTTAGCCGCCAGCACGAAGTTTTTTGAAGACTTCGGCCTGTCGTTGCTCGATCAGAGCGACGCCGAAAGCCACTTCAAACTCGAAGAAGGCTCGAACGTCGTCTTGCGCCACATCAGTGACGCCACGATTCCCGCATCGAAATACGTCGGCACGGGTGTCAAAGAAACCATCTGGGGCGTAGACACCGAAGCCAGTCTCGACCGGCTCGCCAACGATCTCGCGCGCGATCGCGAAGTCATCCGCGACGGCGACGGCATTGCGCACTTCCATTCCGATTGCGGCATGGCGTTGGGCTTGAAAGTTTTCCAGCGCAAGAAAGTCACTTACGCGCCCGACCCGATCAATGCGCCGGGTTACGTCAACCGCATGAATCAGAATCGCAAGTGGCGCAAACGCGCGTTGCCCAAGACGCTT
Source organism: Acidobacteriota bacterium (assembly GCA_043740245.1). Classification (GTDB taxonomy): domain Bacteria; phylum Acidobacteriota; class Blastocatellia; order RBC074; family RBC074; genus JACPYM01. The sequence goes on from JAYUCP010000196.1 coordinate 4,315, forward strand.
AATCACGTCGTCTTTGGCGTAGCCGATTACAAAGCCTCATCAGCATTCTTCCGCGAACGGCTCGGCTTTCGCTTGAGCGATCATCAAAAAGGCATCGGCATGTATTTGCGCGCCGATGGTTCGCACGAACACCACAGTCTGTTTTTGATGGATTACAACACGCCCGGCATCGGCGGCGTGCCGCGCTTTCATCACGCCAATTTCGGCGTCGAAGACATTGACGAATTGATGATCGGCGCAAACATTCTGATGAGCAAAGGTTATCAGCCTGGATTCCTCGGCAACGGTCGCCACCGCATTTCTTCGGCGCTGTTTTCTTACTGGCAATGTCCGGCGGGCGGCGAAGCGGAATACGGCACAGACAGCGATTACCTCGATGACAACTGGGCTCCGCGCGAGTGGGAGTTTCGCTTCGGCACGATGATCTGGATGCAAACGCTGCCGCCGTTTATGCAGGGCGAAATCGCTTGGGACGTAGATTTTTATAAAGAGTTTGGCAGTGAACAGGAATAACTATGAAAAAATCGTTGCTCGCGGTGGTCAGCATCCTGGTGATCGTTTTGTCAGTGGCTGCGCAAAACAGCCGGGTCGCTGAAACGGTACGCACTGAATGGCGCAAGTTTAATCCGGTGACGCCGCTTACGGCGGCGACCTTCGCGCATCCGCCTGCCACAGATCAGCCGTGGGTGCGGATGAATATGCCCGCAACCGCCGAACCGGCGGAGATCAAAGCCGAAGTGCGGCAACTGCACGAAAGCGGAGTCGCTGGCATAGAAATCGGACAAGGCGCATATCCAAACAACGAGCAACTTGTCGCCTTGCTGACCGCTGCGAATCAGCTTGGCGTTAAGGTCAGTCTCAGTCATGGCCCAACTGTGAATCCCGCTGGTTATTCGATGGATGCCGACCACGCGCGCAAGTCGCTGTTTGTCGGCAAGGCCACGGTCAATGCCGGAGCCACTTTTCAAGGCGCAGTTCCGCCTCCTGCACAGACGCAAGGAAGCCGCAGCGGGT
>JAYUCP010000197.1:0-12976 GCA_043740245.1 Acidobacteriota bacterium
CGCGTAGCGACGGTTGAAACTGGCGCGCCATTGTTCTGCCGTTTCAACCGTCGCTACGCGACGCTAACGCTTGCTGGCAACTTTCCCGGCGTTGAAACGCCGGGCTAAGGTCAACCGCCGCTACGCAGCTCAGGCACTGCGCGCGGCTCCAATTCGCGCATCAACCACAGCTTCGCCATCTGCCAATCCGACTTCACCGTGCGCGGCGAAATGCCGAGCGCCAACGCCGTCTCCGCTACGCTCAGCCCGCCGAAAAAGCGCAACTCCACCGTGCGGCTCGCGCGCGGATCAAGTGCCGCCAGTTTGCTCAACGCTACATCCAGCGCGACCAGATCGAAATCCGGCTCGTGCGCCACGGTCAAGGCTTCGTCAAAAGGAACGCGCTGCGCATCGCCGCCACGTTTGCGGTAACCACGCCGCCGCGCGTGATCCACCAAGATGCGCCGCATCAATTGCGACGCCACCGAGAAGAAATGCACGCGATCCTGCCAATCCACGCGGCTGGCGTCGAGCAGCCGCAAGTAGGCTTCGTTGACCAGCGCGGCGGTTTGCAAGGTATGCGCGGCGTGTTCGCGTTGCAGGTGGGCGCGCGCCAGCCGTCGTAACTCGGCTTCGATCAGCGGCACCAGTTGGTCAAAGGCGGCGCGGTCGCCCTGCCGCCAGGCCAGCAGCAACCGTGTGATCTCCGGTTTTGCGTTGGAATCGGCTTCAGTGTTCATCGCTGTTTCTGTTTCGATTGAGGGAGGCGAAGAAAAATTTGCGCAGGCGTTGCCCCGCTCAGCCCGGTTTCACGCCTACGGTGATGAGACCTTTTAAGTGGTCGAACCGGCTGATGGCCGGGTTGCATTGTCGAACATTTCGCTGATGGGCGGCACTGTAGCATCGGTTGTCAGCCGCGATCAATGTCCTCCATTCACGCAACCAACAGCAACACCATTTCTGTCACAGGGAGAAAGCCTATGTTCACCGCGTCGCGCAAAGCCAGGTCACGTTTCGTTCAACAGCAACTAGGGAAAACCATCGTTTGGACGCTGGCCGCCTTGTTGGTACTGAATCCGCTGTGCGCGCTCGGCGCAGGTTTGCGTCCTCAGCCTGTGGTTCCCGCTGTTACGGAAGCACTGGCAACGCTGGGGCCGCTCTCCGCCTATCCCGCCGTGATTCAGGCCGACAGCCGCATGGTCAGCAAAGCTATTCAAGGGGGAAACGCCGCCCTGAAGTTGCGCAAAAATGGATTAGGCGAAATAGCCGCTCCTTCGCTGGGCTTGCTCGTAGACGTATTCAAAGCCGACCCAAATGGTTCGTCGTTGAGCATCGCGCAAATGAGTCAGCTTTTTCGCCGTGCGCGCAATCAGGCGCTCAGCGCCAATGTGCAGGACGCACGCGATGCCTTTCGCGCGGGTATAAGGGTGGCGGGCAGCATTCAATCCGCGCTCAAGAACGGCGACGTTTCGGTTGGCGCGCTCGCTTCCATCGAAGCCATCGAACAGCAAATTACAGATGACGGAGTGCTCAATCCCAATCAAACCAATCTGGTTGCACAGCCGCTCAAATACGCCAATATCGAAGCCAAAGCGGATAGTTACGTTACGCTCAAGGTGAGCGAGGCTTACGAACTGGCGCAGACCAACAGCAAATTCAAAGCCGTCGTTGACTTGAGCTTCGGCGATTTGTTCAATGCCAGCATCACCGACGACGCCAACACCGTCATCCAGAAAAATAGCCAGGACGTGCCTGAATCGGTCAAGGCACTGGTCAACGTGGACAGCACTGTCACGGTCAGCACGCAAATCATCGAGAACAGCTATCGCGCCGAATGCGCGACCACCCACAATATCACCGTGGTTGTTATCACTGAGGTTTCGGCGATTCCTACCAAACCTGTTGCCAAGCCAGATGAAAAGAAGCTGACTGAGGAGGAAAAGAAATACAAAGACCGCGATAAGAAGATCAATCAGGCTTCACAGGCCATCAACTTCCTTTCCAAGCTGGTTGCTGACAAGGTCAATCCTGAGTACGGACGCAAGATGCAGGTCATCGGCGACGCTTTGGTCAAGACGGCCCGCGCCTTCAATGAATACAAGAAAGTGCAGGACAAGCTTTTCAACAGCGATCTCGGTAAGTTCGGCGCGCTTTTCAGTACTGGCGCACAAAATATCATTGGCAGCGCCTTGTTGGCAGGCAATGTCGTAAGCATCGCGTTGGCAGCCTTCAAGCTGTTCAAGGGGGCCAGCGGCGGCCCTACGCCGGAGCAAATGATTCTGGAGCAGATTCAAGCCTTGCGAAAAGAAGTGCAGCAGATGCGGCAAGAGATGCACGAACGCTTCGACCTCATTGATATGAAGCTGAACAAGTTGTTTGAAACGGTGGATGCGCGTTTTGACAGCGTTGATCGCAGCCTTGATTCCATTCGGCTCGAACTGGTCGGCTTGCACGAAGATTTGAACCGGCTGGAAGGAAACATCTACACCTGGATTGAAGAAGTCGGGCGGCGTGATCTGAAAAAGAATATGGCTTTAGGGATTGGGTATCGCGCAACGACTGGGCTGGACATGCCTTACTCGCCCAATTACACCGATTACGCGGCGTTCTTTCACCTTTGGGCAACCGACTTTGCCAAAGACCAGGTGCAAGCGGGCTTGTTAGCGCGCAATTACTCTGACGCTAAAGCCTACGATGAATTGAATAACTTTCCGCTCGACACCAACATCAATTATCTCGCGCAATTTCCGGCTCAAAATTTAAACCTTGAGCCGCTTGCCAGTGAAAGACTGGTCAATCCGCGCGATTGGCAAATCGCTTCGGCAGCCTACCTGCAACTGGCGCACGAATGGCCGCAGCACGCGCGGCGTTATTCGCCCGACAAACTCAAAGAAATTTATCTGGCAGGGCAGCGGGCACAAACGGCGGTCGAGAACATCACGACGATCAATACGAGTCAGGGAAAGAAACCGAATCGGCGGTTGTTTGACGCGCTGGTCGCCAAGTATCGTGGCAAAGCGGATGTGTTGAGCCAAGCCATCAAGAGGGTTGAGGATGATTACAAGAATGACCCAGCCAATATGGTGATTAAACAAGTAAACATTTGGTCAGATGCTAATCAACCAATCACGGCGGCTATTACCATGCCTGATACAGTAAGCCATCCTGACCCTTATCCTCTTACGCTTGCTTCTCCCAATATCGCCAACAAGATTGAGCAAGCAATCCCTAATGCGTATCGCGTGGCAATCAAAATGGGATTAGGCCAGCTTAGTTACTCTTGGGACTTTGGATGGAGTGTGACAAGAGGTGTAGATAGAAATTTAGATATACGGATGCCAGCAAGGTATCGCCCAAGCGGAACGACTGAGTACTTGCTAGCACAGCCCCATCTAAACGGATTCGGTCCCATAACCTTTGGTGACGGAAACGAGTTGAAAGCGAATTGGAATAATGGTTGGAAGCAAAGATTTGAAAATGGTGTCTTAGTAGATTTATTGCATAGCAACCAACAACTGACAGATACAACGAATCTTGTTAATAGCGTATTGAGGGGGCACCGGAATTCGCTTACCTCAAAGCTACTTGGCGAATTTAGCAAGACGGGGGCAATTCAATCCGCTGCCCGCGAACTCTCCGGCGCGAAGAAACTGCTCGACGCCTACATCGCCCTCGGAATGCCGCGCTCGCTCGAAACCAACGACTACTTGCGCTCGTTGCTTTACGGCAATGACCCCGTGCCGGATGAAAACGGCATCAAGCAGCTTTACGAAAAAGCGTTGGCCGACCTGAATGCCAACAAGACCATCGCGCGGCCCGAACTTGCCACCATCACTACCCCGCGCATCAACGAACTTTCCATCGTCCTCAACGCCATTCTGGGTGAGATTCAGCAATACCATCAGCAGCGCGCGGCTGATCCGGTTTTTTACAACTACCCGCAAGCCCTCGACACTGTGGGCGGTACGTTGCAATCGCTGGAAACGCACAACACCGAAGCGACACTCGGCAAGTATCTGGTCGCGCATCCGCAAGCGTTGAGCTTCGCGGCCAACACCGCGCAGGAAGTCACGTTGACAGCGACTGATTCGGCAGGCGCGACGCTCGGCTTCAGCATCGTCACCCCGCCAGCGCACGGCACGTTGACGGGCACCGCGCCGAATCTGGTTTATACGCCGACCACCAACTATGTGGGGACGGACAGTTTCAGCTTCAAGGCGAACAACGGCGCGGCGGATTCCAACGTGGCGCTGGTTTCGCTCAACCTGGCGGGCGGCGCGGCGTGTTCAGCGCTGACGCTGTTGCCGCCAAAAGCTTTTGCCACGGCAGCGAAACCGTTCGCCGTGGTGACGGGCCTGTTCAACAACGACCGTTTTCCCGATCTGGCGGTCTCCAACTTCGGAGCGGGAACTGTCAGCGTCTTTCTCGGCAATGGCAACGGCGATTTCACCAAGGCGGCGGATTACGCGACGGGACAGCAACCGGCGTTTCTGGTCACGGGCGATTTCAACGGCGACAGGCTGACCGACATTGCCGTACCCAATCAGCTTTCCGGCACGGTCTCGATCCTGCTCGGCAATGGCAGTGGCGGGTTCAGCAAAGCGCCTGACGTGCGTGTCGGCGTGAATCCGGCGGCGTTGGCCGTGGGCGATTTCAATGGCGACAACAAAGCGGATTTGGCGGTGGCGGATGCCGCAGCCAACAACACCGGCAATAATTTTTTCCTGCTGACCGGTAATGGCTCCGGTGGTTTCACCGTGGGAACCTCGCTGAAACTCAAGCCCAGACCACGCTTTGTCAGTGCGGCGGATTTCAACCGCGACGGCAAACTTGACGTGGTAGTCGCCAATTTCGATGCAGGCGAATTGACTGTGCTACTCGGCAACGGCAGCGGCGCTTTCCCGCAAACCAGAAGTCTTTTCACCGGCCCCAATCCCGGTTCGCTGGCCGTAGACGATTTCGACCGGGACGGGCTGAAAGACCTGGCCGTAATCGGCCTGGACGCCGAACGGCAAGTCACCGTGATGCTGGGCGCGGAGGCTGGCGCTTTTGAAGGCACAGCGAGTTACAACCTCAACCTTAACCCCGGTGCGGTCATCAGCCGCGATTTCAATCTGGACGGGCGGCTTGATCTGGCTGTCGCGCCTTTCCCCGGCAACAGCCTGACGATTCTGACCGGCGACGATCTCGGCCTGTTCAGCGAAGCGGGTTCGTTCAGCGGCACGTTCGAGGCTTATGCGCTGGCCTCGGATGATTTCAATCAGGACGGCAAGCCTGATCTGGCCGTGCCGAATTTCAACGGCAACTCGTTTTCGATCCTACTCAACACGACTTGCAAACCCACGCTCGCGCCGCCTGCTACGCTGGCCGTCGTTTCCGCCGCCAGCTACACCGGCGTGCGCGTCGCCACCAACTCGATGGTCGCTGGGTTTGGCGACGGCCTGGCAACCGCCACCCAAACGGCTGCCAGCGTGCCGCTGCCGACCACGCTGGCCGGCACGACGATCAAGCTCAAAGACAGCGCGGACAAGACCCACGACGCGCCACTGTTCTTCGTCTCGCCGGGACAAGCCAACTTCTTGGTTCCGGCTGCGGCCGCCCTCGGCCCAGCCACGCTCACCGCCACCAGCGGCAACGGCAAAGTCGCGCTCGGTACGGTTCAGATTGATGCAGTCGCGCCCGGACTCTTCACCGCCAACGCCAGTGGCCAGGGCGTCCCCGCAGCAGTGGCGTTGCGCGATAAAGCCGATGGATCACAGGTCTTCGAGCAGGTGGCGCGTTTCGACGCGGCACAAAACCGCTTTGTCGCCGTCCCGCTCGATGTTAGCAATCCGCAGGAACAAGTCTTTCTGGTGCTCTTCGGCACCGGCTTCCGCAACCGCCGGGACTTGTCTACGGTGAGCGTGCGTATCGGTGGTTTGGAAGCAGCAGTAAGCTATGCCGGGGCGCAGGGCGGACTGGTCGGGCTGGATCAACTGAACATGCTGGTGCCGCGCGCCTTGAGCGGGCGCGGTGAGGTAGACGTGGTATTGAGCGTAGACGGCAAGGGTGCCAACACGGTCAGAATCGCTGTACGTTGAGGGGCAACACGCAACAACGACCCACTCTGCAAGTCGCTACAATGCCCCAAAAAAGCCAAGGCCGCAGGCTGTGACGCGCGACGCCACAACCTACGGCCTTTTTTTGGCAAATCAACGAAGGCTTACTGCGCAGCCTTTTCTTTCTTCATAAACTTATCCGCCGACAGTTTGGGGTTGATCTTGTATTTGCTGATCGTCCACTCTTCGTTCGGCGCGCCGGCCTGGCTCTTGGTCACGACGTGCGGCAGGTTGAAACCGCCGACGCTCTTGTAGTCGGAGAAGGCCCAACTGAAATCCACTTCGGGCGCTTTTTCAAAGGCGTCAGCCGCTTCTTTTATGCGACGGTCGCGTTCTTCCGGTGTCATCTCGGGGCGCGGCTGGCCGGGTTGTCCTCCCTGCCCACCGGGTTGTGCGCCGGGCTGGCCGGGTTGAGCGCCGCCTTGCCCACGTTGCCCGCCCGCTTGACCGCCGCCTTGTCCGCCGGGCTGGCCGGGTTGACCGCCAGGGCCACGTCCACCGCCGGGGCCGCCGAAGCCGCGCATCTGTTTGACCTTGTATTTAATGCCGACCAGTTGATGCGTTTGCTGATTGAGATAGAGCACGACGTTCAGGCCATTCGCATTTTTGGCGTTGAGGGCGTCGAGCTTGCTGCCTTCAGGGCCAGGCGCTTCACCGACATAGGTGTATTGCACCTGCGCTGAAGCAGGGGCGCTGAGTAAGAAGCCGAGCATCACCAGCAGCATGTCGCGGCGCTGCCCTTGCTGCATATACGTCGCCATCGGGCTATTCGCGCCGCCCGGCCCACCGCCCGGGCCGCCGAACCCGCCGGGGCCGCCAGCGCCACGATTGATAAACACACCACCACCACCACCACCACCGTCACCACCGCGTCCGCCAAAGCCGCCGCCGCCCATCCCCACCGCTGGGACAAAATCCGTCCAGTATTGATCGCCATTGAGCGTGTTTACGTTGCTACCGAACTGTGAGTTGGACGAACGCATGATCTTGTCCGGCAAGAGCAGGTCGAGTTGCAATTCGCTTTCGACCTGTTGCTCGCCGCGCGTGTTGCGCGCGGTGCCGCTGGCCGACAAACTTTGCAAGGTTTTCCATTTGGATTCGTCGCCGATGGCGGCGCGCGCTTGTTTGATGATCTGCTCGGCTTTGGCGTCCTGGCCAAAAGCGGCGACGGCAAGGGCGGAAATGAGTGCGACGGCAATTAGCAATTTACGCATTTTGTGTTTCTCCTCTTGAATGCTACGGTCTGGAAGTGCGATTGGCCGCCCGGTTGTGATCCCAACGGTCTTTCGCTAGTCTCAATAGACTTGTGAAACCGGGGGGCGGTTTCACTACTTTGTTTGGGGTAACGCTAGGATTCACCATGACAGCAGATAATTCAACCGCCAGCGCCGAAGCGCTCAGCGGCGCAGAAACCATTTCAGACAACGCCACAGACGGCATCACAGACAGTGAAGCCTATGTCGCGGGCCTGCCGGTCGTGGCGATTATCGGGCGGCCCAACGTGGGCAAGTCTACGTTGTTTAACCGGTTGGTAGGCGCGCGGCGTTCCATCGTGGGCGATATACCGGGCATCACGCGCGACCGCATTTATGGCGAGGCCGAATGGCAAGACCGCATGTTCCGCGTGATTGACACGGGCGGCATCGTGCCCGATGACGAAGCCTTGATCCCGGTCAACATCTTCAAGCAGGCGCAGGAAGCCATCGCCGAAGCGAGCCTGTTGATCTTTGTGGTTGATGCGCGTGAGGGCGTGACGCCGCTGGATGAAGAGATCGCGCGGCTGTTGCGGACGCTGCACAAGCCGGTGTTTGTCGCGGCGAACAAAGCCGAATCGAATCGCATCACCGATGAAGCGGGCGAGTTTTTCCAATTCGGCTTTGACGAGGTCTTCCCTGTTTCAGCGGAACACAGCGTGGGCGTGGGCGATCTGCTCGATGCGATCATCGAAAAATTGCCGACAGTGATGGCGCAAACGCCCAAACGTACCGAAATCAATGTCGCCATCATCGGGCGGCCCAACGTGGGCAAGTCTTCGCTGATTAACAAACTGCTGGGCAAAGAGCGCGTGATCGTTTCGGCCATCCCCGGCACGACACGCGACGCCGTGGATAGCGTGTTTGAGGTGAATGACGAGAACGGCGAGATGATTCGGCTGCGCTTGATTGACACGGCGGGCATACGGCGCAAGGGCAAAACCGAAGGGATGGCCGAAAAGCTTTCGATGGTGATGGCGCGCAAACACATCGAACGCGCCGACGTGGTGCTGATGTTGATTGACGCCATCGAAGGCGTCACCGCGACCGATGCCAACATCGCCGGTTACGCGCACGAGGCCGGCCGCTCCGTCATTCTGGTCGTCAACAAGTGGGACGCCATCGAGAAAGACACCTGGACCGTCCAAACCTACGAAGCGAAAATCCGCGACACGATGAAGTTCCTCGAATACGCGCCGATCATTTTCATCTCGGCGCTTTCAGGCCAGCGTTTAACAAAGCTGCCGGAGTTGATTGCCAAAGCCAATCGCGCGCGCAACCTGCGCATCCCGACCGCGCAGTTGAACGAATTCTTCATCCAACACCTGGATCAACCCAAAGCGACGACGCCGTCGGGCAGCCACATCAAAATCAAGTACATCACGCAATCGAATGTGCGCCCGCCGACCTTTGTGCTCTTCACAAGCAGCGCGAAAACGAAGCTGCATTTTTCTTACGAGCGGTATTTGATCAACCGCTTGCGCGAGACGTTTGATTTCTTTGCGACGCCGATTCGCGTGTTGAATCGGAATCGCAAACGCTGAACCTATGACCAGTGAAAAAGTACGGCAACTTATTCAGCGCAACGTCGCTGAAAAGCCGATGATTCGCACCGAAGACGGCTTGGCGGCGCTGGTGCAACTCGCCCGGCGCGCGCGCAAGGCGCAGGTGCGTTACGCCCTGTGCGGCGGCCTAGCCATGCACTTGTACGGCTTCAGCCGCGCGACCACCGACGTGGACGTGCTCGCCAGCGCGGTGCTCGACCTGGCGGCGGCGCACACGCTCAGCATCGGCGGCGACAGTTACGTGGTGAAGGTCAAGGGACGCGCCATCGTGGTGGACTGGATCGTGCGCAACGATTTTTACGAGCAGGCCTTGGCAGAGGCCGTGGACAGCGGCGTGGGCCATCCGATTCTGTCGCCCGAATGGCTGGTAATCATCAAGTACATGGCGGGCCGGGCCAAAGACCAACTCGATTTGCTCTGGTTGTTACGCCAGCCTGAGCTGGTTGACCGTGCGTTGGTCAACCAGCATCTGCAAACCGCGATGGGTGAAGCCGCCTACTTCCCGATCCGCGAATTGGAGCGCGTGTTTTTGGAAGCCGACAAAATGCAGTTGCGGGATGAAGCGGACGAAGGGAAACAGCCGAAGCCGCCCGGACGACGCGTGAAAAAACGGCGCTGAAACCGCCCCGCTGCGACGGTTGCAGCGTTTCCACGGAAAAGGACGCCGCCTGTTTATTTATCGCGGTAAGTCAACGGCGCTTTCTGATTCGCCGGAATGCGCGAGCGATACTCAAAGCCCGAACGCCGCTGCTTGAAATCAACCTTGGCCGCTTCGATCAAGACCGGATTGCGATAGAGTTCCAGCGCGCTCAACGCCAGCGTCTTGGCCGCCGCCAGCATGCCTTTGCGTCCGATGCTCATGCCCGTGCAGGCCGTGGATTGCCAACTGTGGCCGGGCGTGCCGGGCACATACGTCGCCGTCGTGAATTGCGCGGTCGGCACGTTCCAACTGACATCGGCCACATCGGTCGAACCTCCGCCACTGTCATCCTCATTGCGCAACGGCTGCACGATTTCCTGGCTGCCCAGTTTCAACGCGCCCGCCAGCGGGAAGGTCTGGCGCAGCTTTTCGGCAAAGCTCTGCTCATCGGCGTTGTATTTGTAGCCGCCGACCACGCGCAGATTTTGATCCAGCAATTTGGTCAGCGGTTCGTTGGGCAGCAGGTTGTAGACGCTGCCGACGATCTCAAATTTCATCTGGGTTTCGGTGCCGAGCGCGCCTGCTTCGGCGCACTTGATGATGCGCGCCCAAATGCCGTCGAGCGTGGGCATATCGGGATGTCGCGCGTAAACATAAATCTCGGCAAAGTCGGGCACGACGTTGGGCGCCGCGCCGCCATTGGTGATGATGTAATGGATGCGCGTCGTTTGCGGCACATGTTCGCGCAGCATATCCACCGCGTGCGCCATCAGCAGCACGGCATCCAATGCGGAGCGGCCTTTCTCCGGCGCGCCCGCTGCGTGAGAGGCCTGGCCGTAAAAGCGGAACTTGGCGTTGATATTCGCCAGCGAACTTTGCATCCCCGTGCCGTTGCGGTCGCCCGGATGCCAGGCCAGCACAATGTCGCAATCGTTGAACGCGCCCGCGCGTGACATGAACACCTTGCCCGCGCCGCCCTCTTCGGCGGGCGTACCGTAAAAGCGAATCGTGCCGCCTTGTTTCTTTTCAAGCAGTTGTTGCTTGACCGTAATCGCGGCGAAGGCCGACGCCACGCCGAAGAGGTTGTGGCCGCAGCCGTGGCCAGGCGCGCCGGCATTGCGCGCTTTCTTTTCGGGCGTGTCTTCCTGCGACAGGCCCGGCAGCGCGTCGTATTCGCCAAGGATGCCGATCACCGGTTTGCCGCTGCCATACGTGGCGACGAAGGCGGTCGGGATGTCGGCGACGTTCTCTTGGATTTGAAAACCGGCGGCGCGCAATTCAGCTTTGAGCAAATCGCTGCTTTGTTTTTCTTTGTAGCCGACTTCGGCAAACTCCCAAATCTTGCGTGAGAGGTCGCCGTAATGCTGCGCCTGCGCGTCCATCTGGTGCAGCAATTCTTCGCGCTCATCGGCTGCTCCTGCCGGGCGTGGGGTCAGCCCAGCCAAGCCCAGCAGCCCAAGTAAAACGACACAACGCCAGAGGCGATTCACGTTCATAGACAAAACCTCGCTGTTGTTGGAAAGTATGTTTGTGGCAATTGCGCGGCGATTCTAGCATTGATGCGGTACCGTGAGCGATAGCGACCGGGTGACTCCGCGTGTGCACAACACAGCATCACCCGGCACCGCACCGACGCGCAGGCCAACGAAACTGAAGGAGCAGCGTTGATGAATGAATTCCGGCGCATCTGTGTTTATTGCGGCTCGAGCAACGGCGCGCGTCCACACTACGTTGAGCAAGCCCAACTGTTGGGCAGCACGCTCGCCGCGCGCGGGATCGGCTTGATCTATGGCGGCGGCGGCATCGGATTGATGGGCGCCTGCGCCGCAGCGGTGTTGCAGGCGGGCGGCGAGGTAATCGGCGTCATCCCGCATTCGCTGGCGCTGAAAGAGCGCCTGAACGATCTGGTCACCGACTTGCGCGTCGTGCACACGATGCACGAACGCAAATCGTTGATGGTCGAACTCGCCGATGGCTTCATCGCGCTGCCCGGCGGCTTCGGCACCTTCGATGAATTGTTCGAGACGATCACCTGGGCGCAGTTGGGCATTCATCAGAAACCCATTGGCATGCTCAATGTCGAAGGCTATTTCGACCCTTTCCTGGCGCTGGTCGAACGCGCCGTGAGCGAAGGGTTTGTGTTGGCGAAATACCGGGAGTTGATTCAGGTGTCAACGGATGTGAATGATTTGCTGAATCGCCTGTGCCAGCATGAGCCGTTGGAAGGCCTGGTCAAGTGGCTGGACTTGCGCGAGACATGACGGTAGCGCGCGGCTATAATCGCCAATCAGGAGATGAGCTATGGTAACAACTGCAACAGCAAGCAAACCCGTCCGTAAAACTTCAACGCAAGCTAAGCCTTACTTCACGCTTGAGGAGTTCTATGCCATTGCCGAAGAATTGCCAGAGCGGCGCGTAGAGTTGTTAAACGGTAAGCTCGCCGCTGATTCGCACTTTACGTTGGCGGAGTTCAACACCGTTGCCGAACTCCTGCCTTACCGGCGTTTGGAGCTAATCAAAGGAGAGATCAAAGTGTTTCCCCCACCAGACAAAGAACACCAGTATTTGGCCAGTCGCTTCAATATGCTCTGTGCCCCGCACGTGGCAGAGATCGAGGCGCTGGACTGTTTCCTCGCAGGCTCGACTAATTACTTTGAAGTGCCGGAAAGTTTTTTGAATGAAGAGGGCGCGGGGCCGAGCGCCATCAATCCCGATGCGACCGTTTGCTATCGGGATTATTGGTACACTGACCGCAGACCGCCTGCCTTGCTGGTGGTCGAAGTGCTCTCCTTCTCCAATCGCGAAGTCGCCGACAACGATCTCGTTACCAAACTGGAGATTTACGCCGCGCTGGAAATTCCCGCTTACTGGATTATTGACCGGCGCGATCAGAGCGTGTGGGTGCACACACAGTTGCGTGATGGCGAATACACATTACATCAACAACTGAAAGCTGCTGAGGTGCTGCCTGCGCCGGGTCTGGAGTTTTTGCAAATCACACCCGCCCAAATTTTTGCGAAGTAAACCAACCGCCATAAACACAAAGGGCGCGCTTCCCAACCTGGAAGCGCGCCCTGCTTTTTTTTCGCCAGCTTAACCGGCAGTCTCAATCGCCGGACTCAGAGCGCATCACACCGACTTCAGATGGTACCTCTGTGTTTAGTTCGGGAGCGCGCCGCTTAACGCCCACACGCCGCCCGACCCACGCGCCGAAATCGTCAAAGAGCGAATAGGCCACCGGCGTCATCAGCAAGGTCAGCAACAACGACAAGCTTTGCCCGCCGATCACCACGATGGCGATGGAGCGGCGCTCTTCGGCGCCCGGCCCGCTGCCCAGGGCCAGCGGCAACATGCCCGCGACCAGGGCCAGCGTCGTCATCAGAATCGGACGCAGGCGGTCACGGTTGGCCTGGATGATCGCTTCGTAACGCGCCATGCCTT
>JAYUCP010000198.1:0-12954 GCA_043740245.1 Acidobacteriota bacterium
CACCTGGCAAGCAGATGCAACGCTTGGCGGGCCAATAACATAGCACTGATTTCAAAGGACTTAGGCTTAACCTGGCGCACATGGGTTCTGAACCTGCCCCACAGCCGGCCAACTGAATACGCAAAGCGAAACCGCTTTAAAACCCACGGCTAAATTTAGACCGCCGCCACGCGGCGAAGAAGGCGCAAGCGCTTGTAAATTCTCCTGTGTGAGAGCAACGCCAGACCAAGCGAAATCGCCAGCAGTCCCAGCCAGCGCGCGGCAAGCGGCGTGGCGGCGGGCGTTAGGCGATAGTCCAATCGCAATCCGTGCTGAAGCGCGTCGCGCTGTTGTCCGGTGATGGCGATTTCCCGCGCCGCCGGAACCAGCGCATTCACCAGATAACCGCTGAATTCAGGCAAATGATCGTTGCGAAAATTTAGTCGCTGATGGCCCGAGCCGTTCAACGCCAGCCGCGCCGTGAACGTCAGCCGCATCGTGCCCAGTCCATCGCCTAGGTTGGCGCGTAGGCTGGCGCGCGCGGGAAATTGCGCGTCTGCCAGCGCCAGCGGTGTGCGCTGCTCATTGATACTCAGTGAGAGGTCTTGCAAGACACGTTGCGCGTAAGCCTGCTCTTCCGCCGCTGAAATTTGCTTATCGCCATCCACATCAATCAGCGCGAAAACGCGCTCAGCCACTTGCACGCCGGGGATCAAACGCAATTCGACACGCACACCGTCCGGCGCAACCGCGATTTGCGCGACTTGCAAATATTGATCGAGCACATGCCCCGCCACCGTTAGGTGCAAGGCACACGCGCACAACAAACACAGCGCCAGTCGTCTCATCGCTTCACCAGCCGCGCGCCGTAATCATTCGTCGGGTCGCGGTAAATTGTGTGGATGTGTTCCGTGTCGCCTCTTTGCGGCGAGTATTCAATCAACAGCGTCGGGCCTTGAATGCGGTAATAGGCCCCGCTGCCAGGCGTGGTGGAACCGCTCCACGCAAACCAGGTTTCGGCCAGATTGGCTTTGATTTCGGCCATCTTGGCCGCCGCCGCTTCGTCGTTCAGAATGCCGACCCATTCATGCACGACATCCAGCAGTTTCTCTTTTTGCGCGGCATTCAACGCCGAAACTTTGATGCCTTCGGGTTGAATCGTCTTGCCATCCTCGCCTGCTCCCAGCACCAGATCACCGACCTGAAAGGGGAGAATCGCCTGCTTTTGCTGCGCGGCATCCAGCGCGTTGATGAGCGCGAACCCTTTGTCATATTCGCGTCCCAGCGGTCGCACCGTCTCGCCATTCAACTTGTAAGTAGCGGGCTGTGCGGCGGGCAAACTGGGCGTGAGAACATTGCTTTTGCCGACGACCGTCACATTGATCGCCAGATGATGACCGCCGAACTGAATCATCCAGGGATCAGTCAATGAAGGCGCACCGAGCAGCGCCAGATAATACTCATCGCGGCTGAAGATCAGGCGACCTGGCCCACCCGGTCCGCGCCCGCCACCCGGAGGGCCACCACCCGGAGGAGGGCCGCCGCCGCCGGGTCTGCCACCACCGGGAGGCCCGCCGCCGGGGCCCATCCCGGAATTTTTCAGGACTTCATCCCCTTCCATAATCTCTTTCACTTTTTGCAGCCCTTGCTTGCTCAGGGCAACCGCCAGCAACTTCATCGCGGCTTCGCGTTGCGCGGCGCTCAGATCGCCGAAGCGCAATCCGTTGCGTTGAAAAATGCCGGACGGAAAGTTCGACCATTTGGATTTTTGATCGCTGTTGAAAGCAAAATTGACTTTGGCGCGCCCGGCATCGTCCAGTGTCGCCAGAAAGGCTTTGGCCGCCGCAACGGTTTTGCCGGTCGTGTCGCTTTCTTTCGCTGGTTCGGCGCGCAGCGGCGGCGCAGGCGTCGTATTGATTTTCTGCGTCCGCTGTTGCGCTGCCAATCGCAAGACCCAGCCAGCGGAAAGCAGCACGGATAAACACAGCCCCGTGATGACAATTTTTCGTTTCATTGAAAGCTCCTTTTAGACATTGAAAGAGTTTATTTTCTGATTCCAGTCTTTCTGTAGTTCATTATTGCGGGCATTTGGCAGACTAAGTTCGCCGCTTCATCCGAAGCAGCCGCTGCCTTTGTCTTGGGCGACCTTTTGTGATGAGGAACGGACAATGTACCCGTGCTGGGCCAGGGCGTCCAATACTTTGTTGCTCTTGCGGTGATAACCGATAAGTCTCAGCCTGCCGCAAGGCTGCGGTTTCAGTCGCTTCTTTGAATTGAGCTTGTGGATGTTGACGAACCAGGATTGCGATTTTGGTGGAGTCTTCGAAATGGGCTGCGATTACGATTTGACAGATTACGTTTTTCTGTCAAAATGCAATCGTTGTCGAGTGCCTATGACCAATCTCAAAAAAGCTCCTGAAAGAATGCCTGAAAGAATGCCTGAAAGAATGGAAGACAAACAGGCGGCGCGGCGCAAAGCGATCATTGACGCGGCGTTGGAGTGCTTTCTGCAATATGGTTTTGCCAAAACTTCGCTGGATGATATTGCGAAGCGGGCGAAGCTTTCCCGTCCGTTGCTGTACCTGTTATTCAAGAACAAGGAAGAACTTTTTATTGAAACCCTGCGGGCAATTTATGTGGCTGAGCTTGACAGCGCGCGTCCCGTCCTGGACTTGCCGCTGCGCAAAAAAGAAAAGCTGATGCAGCTCTATGAGGAAATGCTCTTAAAACCGTGGACTCGCATTTTCAATTCACCCAGCGGAGCGGAGTTTATCCAACAGTGTCATAAATTTTTCCCGCAGCTTGATGCGGAATATGAAAAAGAAGCCCTCAAATTGTTGATGCCGATTTTTGAAGACAAAGCAGCAGCGGAAGTTTTTATGCTTTGCATGGATGGTCTCTATGTTGACGACCCATCCCCCGCCATTCTTCGTAAACGAGTTCGTTTACTTATCGAACGATTTCTTTAAGCGAAAAATCTCAGAGTAAGGAAAAGGAAAAACAATGCAGCAACGCAAACTTGGAAAGAGCGACTTGGAAGTGTCAGCCATTGGTCTTGGCTGTATGGGAATGAGCTTTGGCTATGGCCCGGCTCACGATGAGCAGGAAATGATTTCTGTTCTTCGCGCTGCTGTCGAACGCGGCGTCACCTTCTTTGATACGGCTGAAGTGTACGGCCCATACACCAACGAAGAACTTGTCGGCGAAGCACTCGCCCCCTTTCGTGGACAAGTGGTGATCGCCACCAAGTTCGGGTTCGATTTCACTACTGAACCGCGTAGCCTCAACAGTCGGCCAGAACATATCAAGCAGGCTGTCGAAGGCTCGCTCAAACGGCTCAACGTTGATGCGATTGATTTGCTCTACCAACATCGCGTTGACCCAAATGTTCCTATCGAGGACGTAGCGGGAGCCGTGAAAGAGTTGATTCAGGCCGGTAAGGTCAAGCACTTCGGTCTTTCTGAGCCGGGCGCGCAAACGATTCGTCGCTCCCACGCTGTCCAGCCCGTCACAGCCATCCAGAACGAATACTCGCTGTGGTGGAGACGACCGGAAGAGGAAGTGCTGCCAGCCTGCGAAGAACTTGGCATCGGCTTTGTTCCCTACAGCCCGCTGGGCAAAGGCTTTCTGACGGGAAAGATTGACGAAAACACGACGTTCGACAGCACCGATTTCCGCAACATTGTCCCGCGCTTTACGCCAGAAGCGCGCAAAGCGAATCAGGCAATGGTTGACCTGTTGGGAAAAATCGCCGAAGAGAAAAAAGCAACATCCGCGCAGATTGCACTCGCCTGGCTGCTTGCTCAAAAGCCGTGGATTGTTCCCATCCCAGGCACTACGAAGCTGAGCCGTTTGGAAGAGAACATCGGCGCGGCTGCCATCGAGCTGACGCCCGACGATCTTAGCGAAATCGAGAACGCTGCTGCCGAGATTACAGTGCAAGGTGCGCGCTACCCCGAACACTTAGAGAAAATGACCGGTCTCTGAAATTTGAAATCTTGGCTCCGTGGAGAAAATTTATGATTAAACTGAAAGTAAATGGTGCAGCGCGCCAATTCGATGGCGATCCCGATATGCCGTTGTTGTGGGTTTTACGGGATGAACTCAACCTCAAAGGCACAAAATTTGGTTGCGGCATGGGGCTGTGCGGCGCGTGTACGGTTCACGTCAACGGCAGACCGGTGCGTTCCTGTTCAACGCCTGCATCGGCAGCGGCCAATGCTACGGTGACAACGATTGAAGGACTTTCGCCCGACGGTTCGCATCCGGTGCAAGTGGCGTGGCAGGAACTCGACGTGCCGCAATGCGGATACTGCCAAGCCGGACAAATGATGTCGGCGTGTGCGTTGTTGGCGAAAAATCCCAAACCAACCGATGCGGATATTGACACGGCGATGAATGGCAATCTGTGCCGCTGCGGCACCTATCTGCGTGTCCGCTCAGCGATTCACAAAGCGGTGGAGTTGACTGCTTCCAACAACAAGCCAGCTACCAAAGGCGCGAGCTTGTCACCTGCCAACGGCAACAAAAAGTAAGGTGGACTCGATGAAAAAAATAAATCTCAATCGTCGCTCTTTTCTTCAAGTAACCGCGTTGGCAGGCGGAGGCTTTATGCTGGGCTTGTATCCAAAAGCTGCGGCATTGGCACAGGCTAAACTGACGGCAGAGAATGCGCTGCTTCCATCGGATTTCATCAGCATTGCGGCCAACGGCGTGGTCACGATTACCGCGAGAAATCCTGAGACCGGGCAACATTCGCTCAACATGCTGCCGATGTTGATTGCGGATGAACTGGATGTGGAATGGAAGAATGTCAAACTCGTGCGCCCTGATGCTGATAACAAATACGGCATTCAGTTCACAGGCGGCAGCACCGCAACGCCAAACAACTGGGAACCGATGCGTCAAGTCGGCGGCGCGGCACGACAAATGTTGATTGCCGCCGCTGCGCAAATCTGGGGCGTCACGGCTGCGGAATGTTCGACCGCTGCGGGGCGCGTTCATCACAAAGCATCCAATCGTTCGCTGAGCTACGGCGAACTTGCCGCCAAAGCCGCCCAGATGCCTGTGCCTGATTTCAAATCGCTCAAGCTGAAAGACCCGAAGGATTACAAGATCATCGGTACGACGACGCACGATGTCGAAAACAAAGACATCGTCACCGGCAAACCGATTTTCGGCATTGATGTCACCGTGCCGGGAATGCTCTATGCCGTGTTTGAAAAAACGCCTGTCTTCGGGGGCAAAGCGGTCAGCGCAAATCTCGACGCCATCAAAGCCTTGAAAGGCGTCAAGCACGCCTTCATTGTTGAAGGCAAACCGCTGCCCAGCAATTTTCCAAACTACTTGAACGACGATCCGGGGTTGGCAGCCGGTGTCGCCATCGTCGCGGACAGTTGGTGGGCAGCGCAATCGGCGCGCGAAAAGCTGGAAGTGAAATGGGACGAAGGCAAATGGGCGACGCAGAGCAGCGTGGATATTGCGAAGAAAGCCGACGAGCTTTCCAAACAAACGCCGCCGCGCACGCTCCGCAAAGACGGCGATGTTGCAGCCGTATTCAAAAGCAACAATGTCAAAGTCGTCGAAAGCGCGTATGTGTTTCCCTTCATCGCCCACGCTCCGTTAGAACCGCAAAACTGCACGGCGCATTTCAAAAACGGCAAACTCGAAATCTGGTCAACCAGTCAGACGCCGCAGATCGGAAAAACCATTGTGTCGCGCTTGATGGGCATGCCTGAAAACGACATCACCGTTCACATGGTGCGCGGCGGCGGCGGCTTCGGTCGCCGGTTGTATAACGATTCCATGTGCGAAGCGGCCTGGATTTCTAAAGTCGTCGGCGCGCCCGTCAAGCTGTTGTGGACGCGCGAAGACGATATGCAACACGACTATTATCGTTCGGGCGGATTCCAATACTTGAAAGCCGCCGTGGATAACGCGGGCAAACTCGTCGCCTGGCACAATCACTTCGTAGGTTATGGCGAAGGCGAAACCTTCACGCATTCCGGTCAGGTTGACGGCAACGAATTTCCTTCGCGCTTTGTGCCGAATTACCTGATGCAGTCTTCGGTGATGCCGCTCGGCCTCAAAACCGGAGCGTTGCGCGCGCCGCGTTCCAACGTCTATTCGTGGGTGTATCAATCGTTCATTGACGAACTCGCGCACGCTGCGGGCAAAGACCCGGTGCAATTCCGCCTTGATTTGTTAAGCGCCGGGCCACCTGCCGG
The DNA here is from genome assembly GCA_043740245.1 of Acidobacteriota bacterium. Classification (GTDB taxonomy): domain Bacteria; phylum Acidobacteriota; class Blastocatellia; order RBC074; family RBC074; genus JACPYM01. The sequence goes on from JAYUCP010000198.1 coordinate 6,207, forward strand.
AACGCAAGGCGTGATGAATGCCGAGCGCATGATCGGCGTCATCAAGCTCGTCGCGGAAAAATCCGGCTGGGGCAAACGCAACCTGCCAAAGGGCACGGTGCTGGGCATCGGCTTCCATTACAGCCATCGCGGATATTTTGCCGAAGTCGCCGAAGTCACGGTCAACGCCAACAAGAAAATCAAAGTGAATAAAGTCTGGGTCGCCGGAGACATCGGCAGCCAGGTCATCAATCTCGGCGCCGCCGAAAATCTGACGCAGGGCGCAGTCGTAGACGGCATGAGCGAAATGTTGCAGGAAATCTCGTTGAAAGACGGGCGCGTCGTGCAATCAAACTATCACCAACACCCGCTGGTGAAGATGTCGCAAACGCCGCCCATCGAAGTGCATTTCCTGAAATCCAACAATCCGCCAACGGGCTTGGGCGAACCGGCCTTGCCACCGATTCTGCCTGCGATTGCGAACGCGGTTTTCACGGCGACGGGCGAACGCATTCGGACGTTGCCGATGACGAGGCAGGGCTTTAGCTTTGCGTAAAGGCATTTCCCCTTTTTGCATAAAGACGAGCTGAGGCTCCCGCTAAATTTGATAATGCGAGGCCAACAATGATTAGATACTTACGGCACATGAAGCCCCTCTATATGAACTGCACTTGGGAAATTCGGATTGTAGTAAGCGTCGCAGCTTGTTCAGGCGTGCTTGCGGCAGCAAGTGTTCTCACCTGTTTGCCACCTTTGCGCGTCTGCGCACAGCAGCCTGCTCAGGCAAAACCGGTCGTAGTGCAACCTGGTGCGCCGGGGAAGCGGACGCGGATACTGCCCTCTTCAACAAAGGCCAAGCTGCCGCCCGTGTCCGCTGCGGATGTGCAGTTCATGCAAGGGATGATTGTGCATCACGCGCAGGCGGTAGAGATGACGGCGCTGATTGAATCGCATACTGAAAACAAGGATGTGAGGTCGTTGGGCGCGCGCATCAGCCACTCGCAATCCGACGAGATAAAATTCATGAAACGCTGGCTGGTGTCGCGCGGGCAGCCCATTGCAGACGCGACGCATAGCATGCACATGCTTCACAAGAATATGTCGCACGGGCTGATGCCGGGGATGCTTACTGCCGAACAGATGGAAGCACTCAGGCAAGCCAAAGGCGAAGAGTTCGACCATCTGTTTCTGACCGGGATGATTCAGCACCACGGCGGCGCTTTGACGATGGTGAAAGATTTGCACGACACGGCAGGCTCAGGACAAGACGCTGAATTATTCAACTTCGCCACCGATGTAGACAGCGGCCAGCGCGCCGAAATTCGGATCATGCAAAATATGCTGGAAAGAAAATTTTCAAAGGAAAAACGATGAATCAAGTACATACCACCGCTTTCCGTTTACTCGTAGTCTCACTGCTTTTGTGGCTGTGTTTTGCCGACAAGTTGCAGGCGCAAACGCCTCCGGCACAAGAGCCAGCGAAGGTAGCCGGCCAGAAAAAAGCCGAAGAGGATCCGTTTGCGCCTGAGCAAGCGCCGCCGCTCCCCGCCGGAATGACCGGCTCAGATGCCAATGACCCGCGCTTCAAATTGAAACCGGGCATGTACGACGCAGAAGCCGTGGCGAAGGGCATGAAGCACGTTCTGCTCCTCAAAAAACCTGGCCCGTTTCAACTCGACGCGGCTGATCCTGGTAATCCAAAAGTGCAAAAGACCTTGGGGTTGCTCGGTATTGGCGATACCTCAAAGATGCCGAAGCCAATGCAAACCGTGATGGCGCAACTGGCGTTTGCGAATTCAGACCTTGCGTTCCAGCGAAACCACCTGTTTCAAGGGAATTTTTATGGTGTCAGTATCTATGACATCTCAAATCCCGCTAAGGCCAAGTTGGTAACGTCAATGGTTTGTCCGGGTGGACAAGGGGATGTGTCGGTTTACAAGAACCTGATGTTTATGTCGGTCGAGATGCCCAATGGCCGCCTTGATTGCGGCGTGCAGGGATTTCCTCCAACCCCTCCGCCGCCCGCTGGCCAAGAGCAAAAGCCGACTTTGCCCGCGCCGCAAAAAGAGCGGTTCCGTGGCGTGCGGATTTTCGACATCTCCAACATCAGAAGCCCCAGGCAGGTAGCCGCCGTGCAAACCTGTCGCGGCTCGCACACGCATACGCTGGTCGTAGACCCGAAGGATAAGAACAACGTCTATATCTACGTATCTGGCACATCGTTCGTGCGTCAAAGTGAAGAGTTGGCCGGGTGTTCAGGGGAAACACCGGATAAAGACCCGAACACGTCGCTGTTTCGCATTGAGGTAATCAAAGTCCCACTGGCTGCGCCGCAGAATGCCAAGGTGGTGTCCAGTCCTCGTGTGTTTATGGATCCGCGTACCGGCGTACTCAACGCCTTGAACAGCGGAGGCACCCACGGCAAGAACGGCGGTATGGAGAAACCTACCGACAGCGACCAGTGTCACGACATCACCGTGTACTCGGCGATCGGGTTGGCCGCAGGCGCATGCTCCGGCAATGGAATTGTGCTGGACATCAAAGACCCTGTGCATCCGAAGCGGCTGGATGCCGTCAACGATCCGAACTATGCGTATTGGCACTCGGCTTCGTTTTCAAACGATGGGTCGAAGGTCGTGTTCACCGATGAGTGGGGCGGAGGCCTCGGTGCGCGTTGCCGTCCCAACGATCCGAACCAATGGGGCGCGGACGCGGTGTTTAACTTGAAAGATAACAAGCTGAGTTTCGCGAGCTATTACAAGCTGCCCGCCGCGCAAGGCGATTCTGAAAATTGCGTAGCGCACAACGGTTCGCTCATTCCCGTTCCCGGTCGAGACATAAAAGTACAAGCCTGGTATCAAGGCGGCATCTCTGTGATGGACTTCACCGACGCAGACAAGCCGGTTGAAATTGCCTATTTCGACCGTGGGCCAATTGATCCAAAGATGCTCGTGCTCGGTGGCGACTGGTCGGCTTATTGGTACAACGGTCGCATCTACGCGTCTGAAATCGCGCGCGGGCTGGACATCCTTGAACTAAGCCCCAGCGAGTTACTAACTCAGAATGAAATTGATGCCGCGAAAACGGTGCGCGTGGCTGAACTCAATGTGCAGAGCCAGCAAAAGATCGTGTGGCCAGCCAAGTTGGTCGTCGCCAAGGCGTATCTGGATCAGTTGGAACGCTCACAGGCGTTGCCCGCCGATCAGATCACTGCCGTGCGCAGCGCAATTCAAAGCGCAGAGCGTTCACGGCTGACCAGAGGTCGCGCAAAATTGCAAAGCTTCGCGCGGTCACTGAAAGAAAGCGCTTCAAACGCCAAGAGCGCAGCAGACGGGAAGCGGATGCAGGCGCTGGCGGAAATCCTGCAACGGCCTGCAAAGTAAGTCGCAGGCAAAACCCGCCGCCTGTTCAGGCAAAATAAAACGCTGTGCATTTTCGAGAAAATGCACAGCGTTTTATTTTGCCAATTCCCCTGCGAAAAAAACGAAAAATAGTTGCCACAAATTCGGCGTCCGTGGTGTTCTTATTCATGAAACGATGAAGAACGAAGCGGAGCTAATCTTGAAGGACAGTCAGTTGCAGGCGAACCAGGAAACGGTCGTGACAGTGCGGCTCGACTTTGAGCAGGCGTTTACGGCGCATCATCGCGTGGTGTACCGCTATGCTTGTGCGCTCACGCGGGATGTGGCGTTGGCCGAGGATGTCGTGCAAGAAGTGTTTTTGCGGCTGTATCAAAGTTTGGAAGCAGCACAGCGTGATGGCTTGCTGCGAGCGTGGTTGTTACGCGTGACGGCGAATGTGGCGCGCAATGTTCTGCGCAGTCGCAGCCGGGCTCAAGCGCGCGATGAGAGCTTTGTCGCACGACAGGAATACGAAACAATCTTGCCGGAATCCGAGTTAGTGCGACAAGCTGAAATTGACGAAGCCCGCCGCGCGTTGGCGAAACTGGAAGAGCCGATGCGCAGTTGTTTGTTGCTCAAACACGAAGGGCTGTCATATCGGGAAATCGCCACTGCGCTTGACCTCAAAAAGTCGTATGTTGGCAGCTTGATCACCCGCGCCCGACAGGAATTTATTCGCGTGTTCAACAAAGTGGGGAAGTCATGAAATCTTGTCCGAAAGAAGAATTTTTGCAGACATATCTCGATAGCGAACTGGCTGTAGAAGCTGACGCCGCAGTGCGCGCGCATCTGGCGGTGTGTTCGCCTTGTGCCGCTAAGGTACAGGAAATGGAGCAGGCGTTTGCCGTGCTGGGGAATGCCTTCATGGCTGAATTGCCAGATGCAGTTTCGACCGCGCGGTTGCGAGCGCGGATTGAAGCGGCGTTGGCAGAAAAAGCCGCGCCCAGGTTGGTGTGGACGCAATTATTCTGGCGCTTCGGATGGGTGGCGACGGCGGTGTTGCTGGTGATGGTGGGAATTGCAAGCTGGGCTTTGCTGGGAACACATTCAATCAAGCAGCCACAACAGGCGCATATCGAAAAGCCCAGGCTCTCTGTTACGCCGGAATCGCAACAGCCGACATTACCAACGCCAGAGCGCAAGCCGGAAATTGCACAACAACAACTCTCGCGTCATCGCGTGCGGCGCTATTCGACAATCAATAGGGCCGACAATAGGGGCGAGGACGCCGAAGTCGTCACGCAGTTTTTCGCGTTGCGCGAAGGCGAAGACCTGACCGCGCTTGAGGGCAAGCAATTGTTGCGCGTGGAATTGCCGGGTTCCGCGCTGCGTGAAGCAGGTTTTCCGGTTGATTTTGAAACAGCACAAACATCGGTCATCGCCGATGTGGTGTTAGGGCAGGACGGTTTGGCGCGTGCGATTCGTTTCGTGCGTTGACATTACTGATTCACAATGAAAGAGGAGAACATCATGAAAAGGAAACTGACGCAATTAGTGATGCTTTGCGGCCTGCTCGTCGCAGGTTGTTTCAACTCATTGGCTCAGGAAAAGGAATCACGGCCTGAGAAAGTAAGGATTGAGAAACAGGAGTCGGAAGCCGCCTTATTCAAAGTGCTGGCCTCAACACCGGCGCTTGGCAAAGTGGTAAAAGGCGCGCCCTATTCGGCGACGACTACGACCGAGAGAGTGCAAACGCTCACCGACGGCAATCAGATCATTCGCAAAAATGAATCGAAGCTCTACCGCGACAGCACAGGGCGCACGCGCACGGAACAGACGCTGGAAACCATCGGCAAGTGGACGGCGGAAGGCGCGGCCCAGCAACTCATTGCCATCAATGACCCGGTGGCAGGTTGGAGCGTTAGTCTTGACCCCCGCGCGCGCACCGCGCACAAAAATGTTTACGCATTGCAAAAGCCCGCAACAGTCGAATGGCATGAGGGCTTTAAGGTGAATGGACGCGTCGTTACCCAAGCCGAATTTGAAGCGTTAAAAGAAAAGATGGGAACAAAGCCGCTGGCGGGTGAGGCACCGCCGCAGATAATTCCGTCGAAGGAATCCAAACCGTGGGAGTTGCAAGTAGGCATCAGTGGCGATCCACGACGAAAAGTAGAAAACCTCGGCAAGCAAGTGATCGAGGGCGTAGAGGTGGTTGGGACTCGTTCCACTTACACCATCCCCGCTGGCGAAATCGGCAACACCTTGCCTATCGAAGTGGTGGAAGAAACCTGGTACTCACCCGAATTGCAATTGATGGTGCTGACCAAGAGCCGTGATCCACGCAGCGGCGAAACCAGCTATCGCCTGACCAACCTCAATCGCAGCGAACCTGACCACGCATTGTTTGAAATTCCGGCTGATTACACCGTCACCAAGAACCCCTTTCCTGCGAGACCGAAGCCGATCAGGGAAGAGGAACGATAGGCCTGCTGGCAGCTTTCGGTTCTGACTGAAAGCTGCCGACCTCCCTCTTCAATCTCAAACAAATTGGAATGTGCATAGTGGTTCAGACGTTTCAAGCAAGGAACCAATTGAATGAAAGCTGTCATCTATGAAGCCTTTGGCGCGCCACCACAACTAAAGAATGTCCCTGACCCTACGCCGGAAGCCCATGGCGTAGTGGTCAAAGTCATGGCTACGGGAGTTTGTCGCAGCGACTGGCATGGCTGGGTCGGACACGACGCGGATATTCAACCGCCTCACGTACCCGGTCACGAATTGGCTGGCGTGGTGGCTGCGGTTGGCAGGGACGTAACCAAGTGGAGCATCGGGGATCGCGTCACGGTTCCCTTCGTAGGCGGCTGTGGCGCTTGCCCGCAGTGCGCATCTGGGAATCAGCAGGTTTGCGACCACCAGTTTCAACCCGGCTTCACCCACTGGGGATCGTTTGCCGAGTATGTGTCCATTCATTACGCCGACACGAATTTGGTGCGCCTGCCTGAGACGCTTGATTTTCCTGCGGCTGCGAGCCTGGGTTGTCGGTTTGTCACTTCCTTTCGCGCTGTCATAGATCAAGGCAGAACTTCCGCCGGGCAATGGGTAGCAGTTCACGGCTGCGGTGGCGTGGGGTTATCGGCGATTATGATTGCCAACGCGATAGGCGCCAACGTCGTAGCGATAGATATTTCCGAAGAAAAGCTCCGTCTGGCTGGCGCATTGGGCGCGGTTGCGATGGTGAATGCTACGCAAGTTGCCAACGTTGCCGAAGCCGTAATCGAGATCACGAAGGGCGGCGCTCACGTTTCCCTGGATGCCCTCGGACATCCCACCACCTGTTTCAACTCCATCAGCAATCTGCGCAAACGCGGCAAGCACATTCAAGTCGGCCTGATGCCCGCAGAGCAAAAGATGCTGGCGGAGCAAAGTAC